>NZ_JBFBAF010000003.1:0-361731 GCF_040682095.1 Amycolatopsis sp. NPDC051372 | reverse complement strand
AGTGCGATCAAGGCGGCGCATCCGGACAAGCTGGTGTTCGTGGATTTGAAGACCGCGGATGCGGGTGAGCTGGAAGCGGCGTTGGCGTTCGAGGCCGGCGCGGATCTGGTCACGGTGATGGGTGCGGCCGATGATGACACGGTGCGTGGGGCGGTGGCCGCGGGTCGTAAGTACGGCAAGCAGGTCGTGGCGGACATGATCACTGTGGTCGAGGGCCGGGTCGCGCGGATTCGGGAGGTGTCGAAGCTGGGTGTGTCCTTTGTGGAGATCCACGCGGGTTTGGATGAGCAGGCCCGGCCTGGTTACACGATCGACACCCTGTTGGAAGACGGTCGTCTGGCCGGTGTCCCGTTCTCGATCGCGGGCGGCATCAAGATCGACACCATCGGCGCGGTGCGTGACGCGGGCGCGACCGTCGCTGTGGCGGGGGGCGCGATCTACAACGCCGCCGACCCGGGTGCCGCGGCGAAGGAACTCAAAAAACGCGCCACCGCCTGACCGAACCCACTCGCTGTGTGCCGGGCACCGGCTCGGCACACAGCGAAAAAGACCCCATATCACATTTTCGAATTTGGCCGGAATGTGCCGAGTGAGAATTATCAGGAGTGCGCGTCCATGGCAGCAAACGGATCGATCTCCCGTTCCCGCGCGATTGAATCAGCCGAAGAGCTTGTTCGATTGACCACGAAGCGACTCCCCGAAGACTGGACCGAGCTGGACCGGCGTGCGGTGGACACTGCCCGCGTGCTGGCGGCGGACGCGGTCGAGCACTGCGGGAGCGGGCACCCCGGCACGGCCATGAGCCTCGCGCCCGTCGCCTACGCGCTGTTCCAGCGGGTCATGCGGCACGATCCCGCCGACGCGCAGTGGCTCGGCCGGGATCGGTTCGTACTGTCGGCCGGGCATTCGAGCCTCACCCTGTACGTCCAGCTGTTCCTCTCCGGCTACGGCCTGGAGCTCGACGACCTGAAAGCCCTGCGCAAGTGGGGTTCGCTGACCCCGGGCCACCCCGAGTACGGGCACACCAAGGGCGTGGAGACCACCACCGGCCCGCTGGGCCAGGGCCTGGCCACCGCGGTCGGGATGGCGATGGCCGCCCGCCGCGAGCGTGGCCTGTTCGACCCGGACGCCGAGCCGGGCAAGAGCCCGTTCGACCACCAGGTCTACGTGGTCGCCTCGGACGGCGACATCGAGGAGGGCGTCACCTCCGAGGCTTCGTCGCTGGCCGGCACGCAGCAGCTCGGCAACCTCACGGTGATCTACGACAGCAACGAGATCTCCATCGAGGACGACACCCGCATCGCGTTGTCCGAGGACACCGCGAAGCGCTACGAAGCGTATGGCTGGCACGTCGTTACGGTCTACGGCGGTGAGGACGTGACCGGGATCCTGGCGGCGATCGAGCAGGCGAAGGCAGAGACCACCCGCCCGACCCTGATCGTGCTGCGCACCGTGATCGGGTACCCGGCCCCGACCAAGATGAACACCGGCAAGGCGCACGGTGCCGCGCTGGGCGCAGACGAGCTCGCCGCGGTCAAGCGCGCCGTGGGCCTGGACCCGAAGCAGAGTTTCCAGGTCGACGACGACGTGCTGCGCCACACCCGTGAGGTGGCCGAGCGCGGGCGGGCCGACCACGAGAAGTGGCAGCTGGAGTTCGACGCCTGGGCGAAGAGCAACCCGCAGCAAAAGGCGCTGCTCGACCGCATCAGCAGGCGCGCGCTGCCGGCCAGGTGGGCCGACGATCTGCCGACCTGGCAGCCCGACGCCAAGGGCGTCGCCACTCGCAAGGCGTCGGCCGCGGTACTGGCCAAGCTCGGCGCCGTGCTGCCGGAACTCTGGGGCGGATCGGCGGACCTGGCCGAGAGCAACAACACCACGATCAAGGGCGCGGACTCCTTCGGCCCGGTCGAGATCTCCACCAACGCCTGGCAGGCCAATCCCTACGGTCGCACGCTGCACTTCGGTATCCGCGAGCACGCGATGGGTTCGATCCTCAACGGCATCGCGCTGCACGGCGGAACCCGCCCGTACGGCGGTACCTTCCTCATCTTCAGTGACTACATGCGCCCGGCTGTGCGCCTGGCCGCGCTGATGCGGCTGCCCGTCATCTACGTGTGGACGCACGACTCGATCGGCCTCGGTGAGGACGGCCCGACGCACCAGCCCGTCGAGCAGCTGGCGTCCCTGCGCGCCATCCCCGGGATGTCGGTGGTCCGCCCGGCCGACGCGAACGAGACCGCGTACGCCTGGAAGGCCGTGCTGGAGGACACCGCCGGTCCGGCCGGGCTGGCGCTGAGCCGCCAGGACCTGCCGACGCTGGAGGGCACCTCCGCCGAGGGGGTGGCCCGTGGCGGTTACGTCCTCGCCGAGGCGTCCACGGGGCGGCCCGAGGTGCTGCTCGTGGGTACTGGTTCCGAGGTCCAGCTGGCCGTGGCGGCCAGGGAGGTGCTCGAGGCCGAAGGGGTGCCCACCCGGGTCGTGTCGGTGCCGTGCGTGGAGTGGTTCGACCGGCAGGACCGGTCCTACCGGGACAAGGTGCTGCCCCCGTCGGTGCGTGCGCGGGTGATCGTCGAAGCCGGTATCGCGCAGCCGTGGCACCGGTTCGCCGGCGACGCGGGAGAAATCGTGTCACTGGAGCATTTCGGCGCTTCGGCCGACTTCAAGACCCTGTTCAGCCAGTTCGGCATCACCACCGAGGCCGTGGTCGAAGCGGCCCGGCGGAGCGTGCGCGCCGCGCGGCCGTGAATTCGTTGTCCTACTTGAGTTGTGGAGGAAGATCTCGGTGACGCACTCGATTTCGAAGAAGCTCGACACCGGCCTGTTCGTGGACGCAACGCGAGCTGTCATCGGCGAAGTCGACCGGGTGAGCGCGGGAGTGCAATCCCCGTCCTGGATCCGGGCCGGCGCGTTGTTGCTCAAGGCTCCGGCCGTGTTCACGATCGGCACCGGCCGCAGCGGGCTGGCTCTGCAGATGGCCGCGATGCGGTTCATGCACCTCGGACTCCCCACCCACGTCGTCGGTGAGGTGACCGCGCCGGCGATCGGCGCGCGCGACGTCCTCGTGGCGGCGTCGGGCTCGGGGACCACGGCGCGCGTGGTGCGGGCCGCTCAGACCGCCCGTGACCAGGGCGCGGACGTGATCGCGCTGACCACGGCGGCGGAGTCACCACTGGCCAAGACCGCGACCGAGGTGCTCATCATCCCGGCCGCGGACAAGCAGGACTTCGACGGCGCCGCCTCCGTGCAGTACGCCGGCAGCCTGTTCGAGCAGTCGGTGCTACTGACCACCGACGCGCTGTTCCACGCATTGTGGAAGACCAGCGGGAGCCAGGCCCGCGAACTTTGGCGGCTGCACGCGAATCTCGAGTGACCGCAACGCAAGTGCCGCGATCTCACTGTCCTGATGCTACAGACGAGAAGAGGAGTTCGAGATGCAGTATCAGACTGAGGTCGAAGCGCGGGCTTGCGTTGACATCCACACTTTGGAGGCGGTGGCGCTGGCCGCCACCTGCCACGCCGCGGTGGCCAGCTACGCCTGGGTGGGCCGGCACGACCAGAAAGGCGCCGACGCGGCCGCGACCGCGGCCATGCGGGCGGCTCTGGCCGACGCACCCGGGCGCGGGACCGTCGTCATCGGGGAGGGCGAGAAGGACGACGCGCCCATGTTGTTCAACGGTGAGGTCGTGGGCAACGGCCACGGCCCGGACTTCGACATCGCCGTCGATCCCCTTGAGGGAACGTCGTTCTGCGCGAAGGACCTGCCCGGTGCGCTGGCCACGATCGCGTTCGGCGAGTCGGGAACGTTGTGGTCACCCGGGCCCGGGTTCTACATGGACAAGATCGTGGTGCCCGCCGCGGCGAAGGACGTCATCGATCTCGACGATCCCACCGAGGAGACCTTGGCCAACGTCGCCAAGGCGCTTGGCAAGCAGGTCAGCGAGCTGCGCGTGGTCATCATGGACAAGCCGCGGCACAAGGACCTGATCGCCCGGGTGGTGCGGGCCGGCGCGGCCGTGCAGACCCCGGCGGGAGGCGACGTCGGGGGCAGCCTCGCGGTGCTCCTGCCGACGCTCGACGTCGACCTGCTCATCGGAGTCGGCGGCACGCCCGAGGGAGTGCTGACCGCCGCGGCGGTCAGCGCGCTGGGCGGCGGGATGCTGGGCCGCCTGGCCCCGCAACGTGACGACGAAGCGGACGCCATCCGCGCCGCGGGCATGTCCCTCGACCGCGTTTACGAGTGTGGCGAGCTCGTGACCGGCGACGCGTTTTTCGTCGCCACCGGCGTCAACGGCGGGCCACTGGTCGGGCGGCCACGCAGCGGTGCCGGGGCGACCATCACCGAATCGCTCCTGATTTCCCGGGGCCAGGTTCGCCACGTAACACACACCACGTTCGACTGACTTCCCGGCTGGTTCGCGCTCAACGCGAACCCCGTTGACCATCGAGATCAAGGAGACACGGTGACGTTGCACCTGGACGACCTCGGCGTTCGCCGCCTCGGCGAGTGCCGTTACGACTCGCCGTTCTCCGAGATGCTCTCCACCAAGCAGACCTCTCCGCACTACGTCGCGGAGGGCGACCGGGTCCTGCTCGAGGACACCGTTTCCATGCTCGCCGAGCACAGCCTCCCGCCCGGCCAGGTGCCGAGTTTCGAAGCCGCCGGTCCTCGGCGGAAGATCTATTTCGACCCCGCGCGCGTGACCGCCGGCATCGTCACCTGCGGAGGGTTGTGCCCCGGGCTCAACAACGTCATCCGTGGTCTCGTGCAAGAACTCGCGGTGCACTACAAGGTCAAGCGGATTCTGGGTTTCCGCAACGGTCTCCAGGGCCTGACGGAACAGCACCGCTACGACACCGTCGAACTGACGCCGGATCGCGTTCGCGACATCCACAACGCGGGCGGCACCATCCTGGGCAGCTCGCGCGGCGGCCAGGACGCCGACGAAATGGTCGACAGCCTCGTCCTGCGCGGCGTCGACATCATGTTCGTCATCGGCGGCGACGGGGGGATGCGCGCGGCGACGTTCCTCAGCAAGGCGATCCGGGCGCGTGGTCTCGACATCGCGGTCATCGGTGTGCCGAAGACGATCGACAACGACCTGCCCTTCACCGACCAGTCCTTCGGGTTTCAAAGCGCGTTCGCGCGGGCCACCGACTTCATCACCGCGGTCTCCGTCGAAGCCGCGGCCAGCCCGAACGGCGTCGGGATCGTGAAGCTGATGGGCCGGCACTCGGGTTTCATCGCCAGCTACGCCGCGTTGTCCGCCAACGCCGCCGACATCGTCCTGATCCCCGAGATCCCGTTCGCTCTCGGGGGAGCCGACGGCCTGCTGGCCCACGTGGAGCAGCGCGTGAGAGCCAAGGGTTTCGTCGTCATCGTCCTCGCCGAGGGAGCGGGCCAGGACCTCCTCGAAGAACACGGCCTGCCGCAGCTCAACGGCCGCGGCACCGACGCCTCGGGCAACGTCAAACTCGGCAACATCGGGGAGCTGCTCAAAGAGCGCATCACAGCACACCTCGTTTCCGTCGGTCTGCCCCCCACGATGCGCTACATCGACCCGAGTTACGCGGTCCGCAGCATCGCCGCCAACGCCTATGACGCCGTCTACTGCCTGCGGCTGGCCCACGCCGCGGTGCACGCCGCCATGGCGGGCCACACCGAAGCCGCCGTCGCCCGCTGGCGGCGCCGCTTCGTCCACGTCCCGCTGTCCCTCATGACCAGCCGCCGCAACCAGGTCGACCCCGACGGCGACCTGTGGATGTCGGTTCTCGAAACCACCTGCCAACCGGCCGAGTTCGGCTCGGTACCGAACCGGGTCCGGGTGCGCTCGGGGTTCTGCTGACACTTCGGAGCAGGTCGCAGCTCGACCACTTCCTGCCGCCCGATCAGCGCGGTGTGAACCACGGCTTGCACGTGTTCCCCGAGCTCGTCGGCGCGAGCTCGACGCCGCCGAGGCGTGTGGCCTGACGCGCCAAGGCATGCGCCAGCGATACCAACGGCTTGGTGGTACTCGCCGGTGGAACGAGCGCTGAAACCTCACCCCTGCACGGAGCCCGACGCCGACCACGTCGGGGAGTCCACCGCGGAGTATTCCTCGCCCTGGCCGTCGAGGCGGCGCATGCGGCGGGAGGCGCGCTCGGTGAGGACGGCGGGGTCCAGAGGGGGCACGAAGGCGTTGTCCACCACGGTGTATTCGGCGGCGAGACGGGCGATGGGGGCGATGGCGCCGAAGTCGATGCGGCCGTTGACGTAGAGGTCATCGCAGACGTAGAAGTTCACGACTTCGCCCCAGACGATGTGGTGGAGGCCGTCGGGGGCGGAGAAGATCTGGTCCACTTTGCACTCGAGGGCGACGGGCGCGTCCTTGATGCGCGGGGGTTTCACGAGGGCCGAGGCGACCTTTTCGACGCCGACCGCATCGAACTCGTCGACGTCGGGTTCGAACTCGGTGGCGCTGCGGTGCAGGGCGAAGACCTGGGGCAGGGTAGCCATGTTGGTGACGAACTCGCCGGTGTCGCGGATGTTGACGAAGCTGTCCTTGAGCGTCGCGCCGTCGGATTTCGGTGGATGGACAGGGAAACCTTGGGCGGTTTGCGGCCGACGCACGTGAAGAACGACACGGGCGCGAGGTTGCCGACGCCGGACGTCGACTCCGTGCTGATCCACGCGATGGGGCGCGGGATGATGCTGCCGATGAGGAGCTTGTACGCGGACTTCGCGTCCAGGCCCGCGGATTCGATGTTCATTCAGTCCCCAGCAGTGCGACGGCGCCGTACCAAACGGGGCCCGGGTTGAGGCGCTCTGGGTGCAGGCGCAGGATTTCGTCGTAGAACTCGCGGGCGGTCGGTTTGGTGTCGAGCAGGCGGATGACGTCGAGCAGGTAGGTACGCGTCTGGTCGATGGTGAGCGGGTCGTCGGGCAGGGCCTGGTTCTTGTGGCCGGCGACGACGGCGCGCGGCTCGAGTTCGGCGATCCGGTCGAGCGCGTGGAGCCATTCCTGCAGGCCGCCGTCGCCGCCTTCGAGGATGTACTGGTGGATTCCGTTGTAGACGGTGTCGCCGGCGACGACGAGGCCGAGGTCCGGCACGTGGAGCACGGAGGTGGCGTCGGTGTCGGTGTGGCCGACGTCGACCGCGCGCAGGACGTGGCCCTCCAACAGGAAACCGGCTTCGGGGACCGGTTGCGCCAGCACGGGTGACGGCGGGATGCGCCCGGGGAAGTCGAGGTCCCACATCTGAGCGCGGCCGTCGGTGGCCTGCTTGTGCATCACGTCGATGGTGCCGGGGGTCGCGTAGACCTGGGCGCCGGGGAAGTGTTCGAGCAGCTCGGCGGTGCCGAACCAGTGGTCGCCGTGGCCGTGGGTGGCGAAAATGTGGCGCAGGCGTTTGCCGCTGCGGACGACCCAGTCGGCGACCTCGCGGATCTGGAAGTCGAGGAACGGCGGGTCCACGAGCACGGCGTCCTCGGCCCCGGTGATGAGCGTGGTGGAGACCGGCGAGGAGATGATCGGCTCGCCCGTCGGAAGCGTCTGGCCGCGCTCACGTCTGGCGCCGGCGGTGACCAGGACGTCGTAGGACAGGGTGGTCATGAGGTTCGCCTCTCGACATAACTGTAAGTGGATTAGCTCTGTCTTGTCACAGTATGCGTCGAGGTGAGCACGTTGCCGTGGTGGAGTGATGCAGGTCTCGCGCCAGACGAAGAAATAGTCGAACGAGCTACACGTCTGTCCGTAACGAAGGGCCGAGTCCACAAAGGACCATCAGTGCCGCGTGACCTCTGCCAGCTCGAACTCTGGCAGGCCGAGGGAGACGAACGGCAGCTGCGCCAGCTTGGCTTCCGCGTCTTCGCGTCAGGCGGCTTCGACGACGTTCACCACGCCCGGGCCGGGCCGCAGGAAGAAGATTCCTGGATGAAGCCCTCGGCGTGCAGGCGGTCGAACTCGCAAGCCTCTTCGGGCACGTGGGCGGCGCTTTCTTTGGGGCGAAGAATCCGACCCGTCGCGAGGAAGTGCATGGTTTCTCCTGGTCAGCGGCCGGATTTGCGGGCGCGGTGGGTCGCGACGTTGGCGCGGTTGCCGCAGATCTCGTAGGAGTGCCAGCGGCGCGTGCGGCTGCGGGTGGTGTCGTAGAAGACGCTGGCGCACTCGTGGTTGGCGCAGATCCGAAGCCGTGACCAAGTGCCGTTCGCCACGAGCTCGGCGACGTGCAGCGTGATGCCGCCGACGACCGCGTCGCCGGTGATCTGGTGGGGGACGACCTGGCCGGGGGTCGAGAAGTCCTGGGTGAAGGCGACGCCGGACGTGCGTTCGGTGAACGTCGCCCAGGCCTCGGCCGGGTCTTCGGCGGTCAGGAGCGTCATCAAGTTGCCCCGCAGGCCGCGGACCAGGTCCAGGCGCTGAGGCGGGATGGCGCCGGCCTCCTGGCCGAAGGGAGCCAGCAGGGTGTGGGCGAGGGCCGGGTCGTCGAGTTTGTCGGCGTGGATGGCGTAAGCACAGGAGTTGAGCAGGCCCGCTCCACCCCGCGCGAGGAGATCGAGCGGGTCTACGGCGAGCTCGCCGGCCTCGTGGCCAACGGGGAGCTGGCAGCGGCGGTTGAGGCAACCTACGCCCTCGGCGACTACCAGGCCGCGTTCGACCACGCTCGCAAGCCCGGCCGCGCGGGCAAGGTGCTGTTCACCTTCTGAGAATGGCGCTTCGGATGTCGGGACCTCCTTGACATTTGGTAAGACGACCGGTCATATTCGACGGCGGGTGCGGGTGTTGCCGTCCTCCAGCGGCAGTGCCCGCACCCACTGTCCGCACCATCTCTGCCGAGCACGGGCTACCACCGGCGCTCGGGACTGCCGAACCGGGCGCCGGTTTTCGGTTGTGCCACAACGAACTTCCGCTCACACCCCCGTTCGGACGAACTCGTGGCCGGCCATGTCTTCCAGGGTCACCGCGGCGACTTCCGACGCGGGCATGCTGGCGGAGCCGTACAGCTCAGCCTCGTCATCGGTGGCCGAAGTCGAGAACTGCCAGCCGCCGGTGAGTTGGCGGGTGCCGTCCTTGCCGAGGACGACCAGGCGGCACTGGGTGCCGTCCGGGAGGCCGCGGACGTGGGCTTCCACGCGGACCCAGCCGCGGGCCGGGGTGACGGCGGCGGAGAGGTGGGTGGGGCCGGCGGAGCCGGTGAGCAGCACGGGGTCGGGCCTCGGCGCGACTGCCAGGTCCGGGTCAGGGGCGGCGGCCGGGAGCAGGGGCGGCGCGGTGCCGGTGTGGCCGAGCAGCGCGCCGAGGCCGAGCGCGGCGGCCACCACGGCCACGGCAGCCGTGGCGGCCAGCGTTCTGCCGCGCCGGCGCGCACCCGACGCTTCGGAGCGCACCTGCCGCAACGTGCGTTGCAGCAGCAGGTCCGCGTCGTCGGGTGGGCCGTCGAGGAGCAGTTCGGGCGGGATCGCCTCGAGGAACTCCTGCATCTCGCGCACTGAATCCACCTCCTTCCGGCAGTGCTCGCAGGTCATCGCGTGGGTGTGGTCGAGGGCGTCGTGGTTCACGCGGCACCCACCGGTTGCCGGCCGCCGAACGATTCGCGCAGCAGGCGCAGGGCGCGGTGCGAGCGGGACTTCACGGTGCCTGCCGGAATGCCCAGCTGTGCTGCGGCTTCCGGCACTGTGTGGCCGTGCAGGTACACCTGCTCCAGCACCTCGCGGTGTTCGGGCGACAGGCCGTCGAGCGCCTCCCGCACCACGATCGAGTCGACCACCGCCGAGGAGTGGTCACGTGCGACCGGCACGGTCGTCGGCGATTCGGCGACCTCCGTGGGCCGGGCGGCGCGCGCCCGGACCTTGTCGACGACGAGGTTGCGTACGACCGTGAGCAGCCACGCCCGTACGGAACCCTTGCCGTTGACCAGGCTGTCCGGGTTGCGCCACGCACGGATCAGCGCCTCCTGCACCACGTCCTCCGCCGCCGCGCGATCCCCGAGCAGCCGCGTGGCGTAGGCGAGCATCGCCTTGCCGTGCTCGGCGAACAACGTCCGCACGAGTGCCTCGTCGGCCACCTGCCGGCGGGCTCGCATCCCGGTCATCCGTCACCACCTTCTCGTCCGATGCTCTGAAAACGGACGCCGACCTGGGGGCGGTTCACCGATCGCGAAGATTTCTACCCGTCGTCCGGAGATCGCACCGGCTTCACGTCGACCACGGGGGTGCCGTCGATCGCTTCGAGCTGCGAAACGAGCACGCGCAACCCGTCGACCTCGACGATCTCCGCGCGGTGCAGCCCGATCGGATTCGGCCGCGCGGGCGAGCGTGTGCTGAACACCCCGGCCATCGCCCGTGAGGGGTCGCTGCGCGGGCGCACGGACAGCACCGAGCGGTCGGCCAGGTGCAGCCAGGTGAACACGAGCACCTGCTGACCGGCCTTCAAATCACGCAGGCCTTCGGCAAACGACGGCAAGAACACAAGCCACGCCGAGGGCGCGCCCTCATCAGGTTGTTTCGGCGCCCCGTCAAGATCCTTCACCGAGGATTCGACGTGGGCGATGGGCTGGAGCTCGAAGTGGGTCATGCCTGCAGAAGCTAGCGCCGCCATCCGACAACAACCGGCCACGAAGCCGAAATGGACCAAGGTTGTCCACAACGCCCGGATGGCTGTGGACAACCTTGGGGACCCAGCGGTGACGGGGGATGAGCGCGCCAACGCCGGGGGGCGAAACGGGTCAGACAGCCGCCGGCTCGGCGGGGATTTCCTCGATCTGCTCAGGCGCCGGCCGCGTTTCCTCCACCGGACGACGCGGGGTGCGGTTCAGCAGCAGCCGCGTCACATCGGGCCGCGAGTAGTGCCCGACCGGGTCCGCCGCCGCCTTCGCGAGCGGGATCGCCGAAAGATCGATGTCCGCGTACAGGATTCCTTCCTCGTCCTCCGCCAGCGGCTCGGCGAGCGGGCTGCCGTCCGGGCCGAAGATGCGCGCGAACCCGCCGCCGCGTTGCAGCAGCTGCTCCTTCATCGGGGTGTCGCAGAACAGCTCCATCCCGGCGTCACCCACGAGCGCGCACGGAGCGATCACGAAACACTGCCCCTCCACCGCGTACATGCGCGAAGCCGACGTGTTCACCTCCGCCCCGAGCGCGTACGCCGCTCCCTTGTAGACGGAGAAGCTCGGCCACGAAGCCACGTGCACCTGCTCGTCCATGCCGTACATCGCGTACTTCGTGAGCGGCTGCAGATGCTCCCAGCAGCACAGCGCGCCGACGCGGCCGATGCCGGCGACGTCGTGCACCACCAGGTCGGAGCCGTCGCCCTCGCCGTACACCGTGCGCTCCACGAACGTCGGCTTCAGCTTGCGGCGGGCGCCGACCAGCTCGCCGTCGGCGGAGATCGTCGCCTGCGCCATGTACAGGCTGCCGCCTGACTGCTCGGAAAAGCCCATCACCACGTTGATGCCGTGCTGCTTCGCGCCGTCGAGCAGCCGCTTGAAGCGCGGGCTGTCGAGGCTGATCGAGTTCTCGTGATAGCGGCCCACGAATTGCATGCCCCACGCAGGCGAATCCAGCCACAGCCACCACGGGTACCCCGGGACGAACGTCTCCGGGAAGGTGATCAAACCGGCGCCGTTGCGCGAGGCCTCGGCCATGAGATCGATCGACTTGTCGATGGTCGCGTCGGCGTCCAGCCACACCGGGCTCCGCCTGCACGGCCGCTGCCTTGAAAGAGCCCGAGTAGGTGATCACGCGCTGTCCTTCCCTTCGCCTGCCTGTTCGGCCGAAGGTAGGAGCACCCGAACCCCGTGGCTTGCCTCACAGTGCACCGGGGGTTGACGGAGAGCGCACGGCTGGTGTGTCGCGCTCGGATCAGCGCATACTTGCTGCTCAGGTGGTGGTGCGATGAGCATGGTGCTGACAACCGACACGCAACCGGAGGCCGAGCGCGTGGCCTTCTGGCACGAGGTCGTGTGCCGTTCGTTCGTGCCGCTCAACGTCGCCACCCCCGACGCCGAAGCGTTCTCTGGCTCCGTCGCCAACGACCGCCTCGGCCGCCTCCAGCTCTCCACCGTGCACGCCGCCGCGCAGCGCGTCCGCCGGACTCCGCGGCTCGTGGCCGAGGCCGGCGACGAGTTCGTGCTCCTCGGTTTGCAGCGGCTCGGCCCCGGCGTGGTCACGCAGGACGGCCGCCGCGCCGTGATCCGCCCCGGCGACCTGGTCTTCTACGACGCCGCGCGCCCGTACGAGCTGTGGTTTCCCGGCGAGTTCGAGATGAAGGTCTTCATGGTGCCGCGCCGGTTCCTCGGCGTCGGCGACGCGGACCTGCGTCGCGTCACGGCCACCACGCTCCGCCCCGACGCCGGCGTGCCCGCGCTCGCCTCGCCGTTCCTGGCGCGGCTCACCGCGGCCGAAGGCGCGGCGGGCGAACGGCTGGCCGCGTCGGCGTTGAACCTGCTCGAATCGCTGGTCCTCGACGGCGCCGAGACGCCCGAGCCGACGCTGCTGCGGATCCGCACCTTCATCGCCGACCACCTCGGCGAGCCCGACCTGTCGCCGGCGACGATCGCCGCAGCGCACCGGATTTCCGTGCGCTACCTGCACAAGCTCTTCTCGGCCGACGGCGTGTCCGTCGTGCGCTGGATCCAGCAACAGCGGCTGGCGGAATCGCGCCGCGACCTGGGCCGCACCAGTGCGACGGTCGCCGCCGTCGCCCATCGTTGGGGCTTCTCGGACGCGGCGCACTTCAGCCGCTCGTTCAAGGCGGCCTACGGGGTTTCACCACGGGAGTGGCGCATCGCTTCCGCTCCCGGCCGGGGCGGCGCAGACTGAGCCGATGGCGCTCGGGCGCTGCGCGGTGCGGGTCGACGGAGTGGTGCAGGGCGTGGGGTTCCGGCCCTTCGTCCACGGGCTCGCGCGGCGGTTCGGGCTCGCGGGCTTCGTCGGCAACGACAGCCGCGGGGTGTTCGTCGAGGTTGAAGGCACTTCGGAGGCGCTGAACGCCTTCGTGACGGCGCTGCGGGCCGAGGCGCCGCCGTTGGCTGTGATCGACGACGTGCGGGTGACGTCAGTGCCGGCCACGGGAGCAATCGGGTTCGAGATCGTCGCCAGCCCGGCCGGCGGCGAGGCGGCGACGTTGGTGTCCGCGGACAGCGCGACCTGCGTGGACTGCCTGGCCGAGCTGCGGGATCCGGGGGACCGGCGGTACCGGTACCCGTTCGTCAACTGCACCAACTGCGGGCCGCGGTTCACGATTGTGCGCGGGGTGCCGTACGACCGGCCGTTGACGACGATGGCCGGGTTCGCGTTGTGCGCGGAATGCAAGCTGGAGTACGAAGATCCGGGTGATCGGCGGTTCCACGCGCAGCCGGTGTGCTGCCCGGCTTGCGGGCCACGGCTGGTGTTCTCAGGTGGCGGGGAGCCGATCGAGTCCACTGTGGACTCATTGGCAGCGGGCGCCGTGGTCGCGGTGAAGGGACTCGGCGGTTATCACCTCGCCGTTGACGCGGCGAACGAGACGGCCGTGGCCGCGCTGCGCGGCAGGAAACACCGCGAGGACAAGCCGTTCGCCGTGATGGTCCCCGATCTCACGGCCGCGCGGGAGATCGCGGAAGTCGACGAGATCGCCGCGGCAGCGCTGACCGGGCACCGGCGGCCGATCGTGCTGCTCCCACGCGTCGCCAACGGACCGCTCGCGCCCTCGGTGGCGCCCGGCAACCGACGCGTCGGGGTCATGCTGCCGTACACGCCGCTGCACCACCTGCTGCTCGGTGATCTCGGCCGGCCGATCGTGCTGACCAGCGCGAACGTGTCCGACGAACCCATCGTCTACCGCGACGAAGACGCCTTCGCGAGGCTGTCCGGGATCGCTGACGCCTTCCTCACGCACGACCGGGCCATACACACCCGGACCGACGACTCCGTGGTGCGGGTGTGGCGCGACCGGGTGCAGCTGCAGCGCCGTTCGCGTGGTTACGTGCCGGAGCCCGTGACGCTGCGCTCAAGGCTCACCGAGCACATCCTGGGCTGCGGCGCCGAACTGAAGAACACGTTCTGCCTGGCCAAGGACACCCACGCGTTCCTCTCCCACCACATCGGTGACCTCGACAACTACGAGACGTTCAAGGCCTACGAGACCGGCATCGCGCACTTCCGCGAGCTGTTCGACCTCACGCCGACAGTCGTCGCCCACGACCTGCACCCCGAGTACCTGTCGACGAAATACGCCCTGGACCTGGAAGACGTCGAGCTCGTCGGCGTGCAGCACCACCACGCCCACATCGCCTCCTGCCTGGCCGACAACGGCGAAGCCGGCCCCGTCCTCGGCGTCGCGTTCGACGGCACCGGCTACGGCACCGACGGCACGCTCTGGGGCGGCGAGTTCCTGAAAGCCGACCTTGCCGGGTTCGATCGCCTGGCGCACCTCGCGCCCATCCGGCTGCCCGGCGGCACCACGGCCATCCGCCAGCCCTGGCGCATGGCCGCCGCCTACCTCGACGCCGCAGACGCCCAGTCGACGGCGCTCCGAGCCCGCCACGAAGACCAGTGGGAAGACCTCCTCCGCCTCGCCCGCACCGGCCTGGCTTCCCCGCTGACGTCCAGCGCCGGCCGGCTGTTCGACGCCGTCGCCGCCGTGCTCGGCGTCCGCGACGAGATCAACTACGAGGGCCAGGCCGCCGTGGAACTGGAACAACTCGCCGATCCTTCAGAAGGCAGTGCTTACCACTGCGAGCAGACCCCGACGGAACTGTCCGGTGTGGACTTGCTCCGAGCCGTCGTCGAGGACCTCGACCACGGCACCCCACGCGCGGTCGTCGCCGCGCGCTTCCACAACGGCGTCGCCGAAGCCATCACCGAAACCTGCACCTACCTGCGCGACACGACCCGCCTCCAGACAGTCGCCCTGTCCGGCGGCGTGTTCCAGAACCTTTTGCTCCTGGAAAGAACAGTAGCGTCCTTGGAACACACGGGTTTCCGCGTCCTCACCCATTCCCGCGTGCCGACCAACGACGGCGGCATCAGCCTCGGCCAGGTCGCTGTCGCAGCCAGCCGTACCACTCGTCCAGGCCGTCACCCCGGGTCGCGCTGATCTCCACCACGCGCGCGTCCGGGTTGACGTGCTGCAGGTCGTGCAGGAATTCCGGCACCGAGAACGACACATACGGCAGCAGGTCGATCTTGTTGAGCAGCACCAGATCCGTCGACGCGAACATGTGCGGGTACTTCAGCGGTTTCCCCGGCCCCTCCGTCACGGACATGATCACCACGCGCGCCGCCTCGCCGAGGTCGAACAACGCGGGGCACACGAGGTTCCCGACGTTCTCCACGAACACCACCGAACCCCGCGCCGGCGCCAACGTGTCGAGCGCGCGCGAGAGCATCGTCGCGTCGAGGTGACAGCCCGCGCCGGTGTTGATCTGCACGACCGGCGCGCCCGAAGCCTTGATCCGGTCGGCGTCCAGCAGGGTCTCCTGGTCACCTTCCACCACCGCGAGCGGCACTGAAGCACCCAAAGCGCGCACGGTCTGTTCCAGCAACGTCGTCTTCCCGGCCCCCGGTGAGCTCATCAGGTTGACCGCGAAGACACCCAGCTCAGCGAGCCGCGACCGGTTGTGCCCGGCCAGATGATCGTTCTTGGCCAGCACGTCCTGCTCCAGCACCACAGTGTGAGAACCCTCCGCGTGCGAATGGTCCGCCGCGTGCGAATGAGCATCAGCGTGCGAATGAACCGAAGCCGAGTCCGAACAACCACACGTCGCACACACCTCAAACCACCTCCACGGATTTGATGCGCAGCTGCCGCCCCGCCAGCACCTCGACGTTCGCGCTGCCGCACGCGCACAGCAGGATCGGGTCGTCGATCCCGAACTCCGCCCCGCAGTCACGGCACGCGGCCCGCCCGGGCGGTTCGTCGATCTCCAACTCCGCGCCCTGCAACGACGTCCCCTCGCAAACCACGTCGAAGCAGAACCGCACGCTGTCCGGCACCACGCCGGACAGCCGCCCGATCTCCAACCGCACACTGCGCACGGCCTGCCAACCCAGCCGCGAGACGATCGCGTCCACGACGCTTTGCGTGATCGACATCTCGTGCACTAGCAGATCCTCGGCAGCGGGTCGCCCACCAGCATGTCCACGATCCGCGTGCCGCCGAACGCGGTGTTCAGCAGCACCAGGCCCGGCGGGTCGTCGGCGACGCGGCCGATCACCGCCGCCTCCGCGCCGAGCGGGTGCGAACGCAGCGCGGCCAGCGCGGCGTCGACCTGGGCGCCGTCGACGAACGTCACGATCCGGCCCTCGCACGCCACGTACAGCGGGTCGATGCCCAGCAGCTCCGACGCGCCGCGCACTTCGTCGCGCACGGGCACGGCGTTCTCGTCCACGATCACCGAAACCTGCGCGCCGGCCGCGACCTCGTTGAGGATCGTTGCCACGCCGCCGCGGGTCGCGTCGCGCATCGAACGCACCCCGGGCACCGCCGCGAGCAGCCCCGCCACCAGCCCGTGGACGGGCGCGGTGTCCGATTCGATGTCGGCGTCGATGTCCAGCTCGCCACGGGCCAGCATGATCGTGACGCCGTGGTCCCCGATCGGCCCCGACACCAGCACCGCGTCGCCCGGCCGAACCGAGGAAACGCCCAGTCCCGAACGGATCGAGACGCCGATGCCGGCGGTGTTGATGTACACGCCGTCGCCCTTGCCGCGCTGCACGACCTTCGTGTCCCCGGTGACGATCTGCACGTCGGCCGCGAGCGCCGCCTCCTTCATCGAGTCGACGATCTTCAGCAGGTCCTCGACCGGGAACCCTTCCTCGAGGATGAACCCGGCCGTGAGGTACAGCGGCCGTGAGCCGGACACGGCGAGGTCGTTGACCGTGCCGTTCACGGCCAGGTCGCCGATGTCGCCGCCGGGGAAGAACAGCGGCGACACCACGAACGAGTCCGTGGTCAGCGCCAGCTGCGCCCCGCCGATGGCGAGCGCGGCCGCGTCCTCCATCGGCTCCAGCAGCGGGTTGCGGAACGCGTCGAGGAACACCGCCTCGATCAGCGTGTGTGTGGCCTTGCCACCCGAGCCGTGGGACAGGGTGATGCGCTCCTCGCGCACCTTCGCGCGCCGCCGCCGGGCGCGTTCGATGCGGTCGAGCACCTGCTGCTCGCGTTCCGTGGTGGTCATGCGTGGCTCGCCTCCCGCACGCGCTTGCGGCTGAACCGGCCGAAGTTGTAGTACGCCGCGCACGCGCCTTCGGGCGAGACCATGCAGGTGCCGATCGGCGTCTCCGGCGTGCACGCCGTGCCGAACACTTTGCACTCCCACGGCTTCAGCACGCCCTTGAGCACCTCACCGCACTGGCACGCCTTGGGATCCGCCACCCGCACGCCCGGCACGTCGAAGAGGCGCTCGGCGTCGAACGCCGCGTACTTCTCACGCACGCGCATCGCCGAGTGCGAGATGAACCCGAGCCCGCGCCACTCGAAGTACGGCCGCAGCTCCATCACCTCGTTGATCACCTTGAGCGCGACGAGGTTGCCGTCCCACGGCACCACGCGCGAGTACTGGTTCTCCACCTCGGCGCGGCCTTCGGACAGCTGCACCATCAACAGGTAGATCGACTGCAGGATGTCCAGCGGCTCGAACCCGGCCACCACCACGGGCTTGCCGTAGTCGCGCGCGATGAACTCGTACGGCCGGCAGCCGATCACCGTCGAGACGTGGCCCGGGCCGAGGAACCCGTCGAGCCGCAGGTCGGGTGAGTCGAGGATGGCCTTGATGGCCGGCACGATCGTCACGTGGTTGGCGAACACCGAGAAGTTCGGGAGGCCCTCGTCGGCCGCGCGCAGCAGCGTCATCGCGGTCGACGGCGTGGTCGTCTCGAACCCGATGGCCATGAAGACCACCTGCAGGTCTGGGTTCTGCCGGGCGATCTTCAGCGAGTCGAGCGGCGAGTACACCATCCTGATGTTGGTGCCCTCGGCGTTGGAGTCGAAGAAGTTGCCGCCCGAACCCGGCACGCGCATCATGTCGCCGAACGAGGTCATCAGCACCCCGGGCCGGCGCGCGATGCTGATCGCGTCGTCGATCCGGCCCATCGGGATCACGCACACCGGGCAGCCCGGGCCGTGCACGAGCTCGACGCTCTCGGGCAGGTAATCCTCGAGGCCGTGCTTGTAGATCGTGTGCGTGTGGCCCCCGCACACCTCCATGAACTTGTAGTGCCTGCCGGGCTCGCACAGCGCGGTGATCTTCGCGGACAGCGCCCGCGCCTTGTCCGCGTCCCGGAACTCGTCGACGAACCGCATGGTTCCTCCTGATCGATCAGTCGATCCGAGATTCGAGGAGGGCGGTCATCTCGTCCTCGTACGCCTTCCCGATGCTCTCCAGGAACTCCAGCGCCGCGGCGGCCTCCTCCTCGTCAATTTTTGAAAGTGCGAACCCGACGTGGATGAGGATCCACTCACCCGGCGCGGGTGGGTCGTCGGCGAGCAGGCCGATGTTGATGGCCCGCTTCACCCCGCACACCGAGACTTTCGCGAGGTCCGGACGCTCCTCGCTGATCTCGATGATCTCGCCCGGAATGCCGAGGCACACGGCTATTTCCGGCTCATGTCGACGTAACGCTGCACGTCCGGCTTCACCAGCCGGGCGACCCACGCCACCACACCGATGAGCACGATCAGCAGCAGCACCCGCTTGAACATGGTCAGACCTCCGTCTTGAGGGAGTCTTGGGGGAGACGTGGGGTGCTGCCCCACGCCAGTTCCTTCACCGCACGCACGGCCGCGGGCACGGCCGCCGCGACCTCCTTGCTGAGCCCGATCCCGGACTCGACCGACTTCGGCTCGCAGCCCACGATCAGCACGCGCCCCGCGTCGCCGCCGAGCAGCCGCAGCAGTCGGAACACGGCTTCGGGCTGCATGCCGTGGGCGTCGATCACGGGCGCCGAAGCCATGGCGTCCACGTCGGCCTCGATCAGCGACAACGTGCCCGGCTCGACCCCGTGCGGCGTCGCGTCGAGCAGGATCGTGGTGTCGTAGCCGCCGAGCAGGTCGTAGGCCAGGTGCAGGCCGGAGACGCCGTAGTCGGCGATCTGCACCCACTCCGGCAGCTCTTCGTGTTCGAGCCGCTTGAGCACTTCGACGCCGAAGCCGTCGTCGCCGAGGAAGATGTTGCCGATCCCCGCCACCAGCACCTGTGGTCTCATGTCGGCTCCAGCTCGTCGGGGGAGAAGTAGCGGAAGCGGCCGTGGGCGTTCTGCAGGTCGGAGCCCGGGTCGTCGTCGAGGGTCACGGCCACGTGCGTGGTTCCGTCCACATCGGACAGCACGGCGCGCACGGTGGCGACGCGGCCGGTGAGGAACATGTCCTGGGCGTCGGCGCCACGCAGGTTCGGGTGCAGCCGCACGCGGGAGCCCGCGGCCACGCGGACGCCGGCGACCACGACGCCGTCGGTCTCCGGGGAGACGGACGAGTCGGCTCCGGGATCCCACCACGGCACAGGGTTCATGGGTGAAGCAGGGTTCGCCGGCAGATCGGTTTCCTCGCCGGTCACCGAACGCAGGTACCGCACCGTCCCGTGCAGCCGGTCGAGCAGCTCCTGCGGCAGGTCGTCCACGCGGTCCAGCAGCGCGGCCGCCCGGGGATCCGTCGCGCGGGCCTGGCGTTTCTCCTCGTCGGTGAGCGCCATCGTGCGCAGCGTCAGGATCTCGTCGATCTCCGTGCCGTCGAAGAGCTCACCAGGGCTTTCGGGCGCGATCGACGGGTCGTCGTAGAGGACGATGGGGGACGCCAGCATCACCCCGCTTCGCGACGACCCGCCGATCAGCACCGGCCACACGCGCTCGTTCACACACGCCTCGACGGCCGGCTTCGCCCATTCGGGCGGGTCGAGCATCGAGAGGAAGTGGCCCGAGTCCACCGCCAGGATCACGTGCGCCGCGAGCAACGCCCTGCGCAGCGCTGATTCGCGGACGCCGTCCGACGGCCACGTACTCGTGTTGCGCAGGTCCAGTCGCAGCCGCGTGCCGCCGAAGGGGCCGTCGAGCGCGTCGAGGCGAGCCGTGAGCAGACCGGTCAGCTCGCCGGAGCGGCGCACGAGCGTGCAGTGGTCGCCCACGCACTCGCGCGTCTCGGCCGGCGGCGCGGAGAACGGCAGCTCCACGGGCTGGGCGAGCAGCTCGGCCACGGGGACCACGAAGTTCAGCTCGTGCTCCACGGCTTCGTCCCACGTCGTGTAGTCCTTGCCGGCCACGGTCACGGAGTCGACGAATCCGTGGCCGTCGTGCACCAGGCGTTCCTGGGCCTGCAGGAACCGCAGTGTCAGGTGCACCGAGGTGTGCTTGCGGGGCTCCAGCAGGCACTCCGTGCGCGAAGTCGCGTAGTCGCCGCGCTCCTCCGACGCGTACAAAGGCGGCATCAGCACACCCCACTGCCAGCGCACCCGGTTCTTCCGCGCCGACGCGCGGTACGGATAGAGCAGGTACCCCTCGTACAGCACGGCGTCGCCGACGGCGCGAGCCTGGTCGAACACGCTGGTCACGGGCCATCACCCACGTTCGTCAGCAGGTGCTCCATCGCCGCGTCCCACGTCGGGATGGCGTGGCGCGACTTGTACCGCAGCAGCGCGTCGACGGTCTCCCGGTGCAGCTTCAGCCACGCGACGTTGGGGAAGTACTGGTTCATCAGCTCGTCCCACGCGGCGATCGGCATCCGGCACTCGGCTTCGGTGTGCCACGGCACCGGCTCGACCCAGAACCCCGGACCACCCTTCGCGAACACCGTGCCGCTGAACAGCAGCACGAGTGGGACCACACCGTCGGCGAGCGCGTGGAAGTACTTGCCGGCGGCCACTTCCAGGTCGTACGTGCAGGGCACCTCGAGCTGGAACTCCGTGGTGCGCGTGAAGCTCGGCACCATCACCGCCACGGTCGCGAACTGGAATGGCCGCAGCGTCTCGCCCCACCGCGCCGGGTCACCGAACAGGTTCGTGAGCAGTTCCGACTCCCCGCTGCTGTAGCGGCGCCGCTGCGGTTCGATCCGCAGCTGCACCCGCAGCACCAGCGCGTGGATCGGCTGGGCGGTGAGCTCGGTGATCTTCATGCTGAACGCGAGCGTCGGCGACGCCGCGTACTTCACCGGGCGCACGTCCAGGCAGTCGAAGGTGAGCTCAGCCATCCGCGGCGACCTCTCCGCGGGCGCGAAGGTCGGCGAAGAAGCGGTCGATGGCTTCGTGCGCTTCGGCGCCGCCGTCGAATCCGCGCCAGTGCAGGCGGACCAGGCCGACGAGCTCATAACACACGTCGATGGGCACGAGGAAGGCCTCGAACCCGACGTCGTGCTTGTTGATCAGCACCGCCTCCACGTCGGGGGCCACGGTGGCGAACTCGGGCTCCTCCTGCAGCAGCTCCGTCCACGTGTCCAACGGCAGCAGCGACTCCGTCGCGCCGGCCGGGCTCGGGTAGAACGCGACCGCGCGCTCCTGCATCGAGTTGTAGAAGAGGAACGCCATCCGCACGGGGATCCCG
Source organism: Amycolatopsis sp. NPDC051372 (assembly GCF_040682095.1). Taxonomy (NCBI): domain Bacteria; kingdom Bacillati; phylum Actinomycetota; class Actinomycetes; order Pseudonocardiales; family Pseudonocardiaceae; genus Amycolatopsis; species Amycolatopsis sp. NPDC051372. The sequence continues at coordinate 340,253 of NZ_JBFBAF010000003.1, read as the reverse complement.
GCCGTCTCCCACAGCGCCGAGCCCGCCGCGAACCGCGCGGCGTGCCGGTACCGCGTCGGCACCGCGCGGTGCCGGTGGCCGCCTGCACCGGTGTGCGTGAACAGCAGATAACAGCCCCGGCAGGTGCACATGATGATGCGGGATTCGAGGTCGATCACATGCCCGTGGCCGACGCCGATCGGCTCCGTGCACAGCTCGCACCTCTCACCGCGCGCCGGTCGCTCGGCCGGCGTCAGGAACTTGCGCAGACCGCCCGTCATGCCTGCTCCAGGGGGACCGGGCACTCGACTGTTTCGAGCGGCAGCAGCGGACGTCCGCCGGGGCCGGTCGGTTCGGGCACCACCCCGGCCACGACGACGTCGGTGAGCTCCGGCGCGGCCTCGCGCACCACGCGTTCGATCGCCATCTTCGCCGTGACGGTCGAGGACGGGCAGCCGTCGCACGTGCCCTGCAGCTGCAGCCGCAGCACGCCTTCGGCGTCGATGCCGACGATGTCGACGTCTCCGGAGTGCGAACCCAGGTACGGCCGCACCTCGTCGAGCGCCTCGCTGACGCGGTCCAAAGTGGACTTCGGGTGCAGGTCGTGGAGGACCAGCAGGCCCCGCACGTGGTCGTCGCCGGCGAGGCGCTCCAGCAGCACCTCGCCGGCGACGTCCTTTCGCAGGACGGACACGATCGTCGTCAGGCCGGCGCCGTAGAACTCGAGCAGCGTGTGGACAAGGTCCTCGGCCTTGTCCGCCACGGTGCCGCCCGCCTCCGCCGCGAGCTCACCGAGGAGCTGCTCGATGCGTTCGCCGACCTGGCCGATGTCGCGCTCCGTCATGGTTCAGAACACCTCTCCGCCGAACGCGTGGGGGGTGTGGATCCGGTCGAGCGTTTTGCCCTTGCCGGTGTACATGTGCACGCCGCACGGCAGGCAGGGGTCGAAGCTGCGCACGGTGCGCATGATGTCGATGCCCTTGAAGTTCTCCTGCGTGTTCTCCTCGAAGATCGGCGTGTTCTGCACCGCGTCCTCGTACGGGCCCGGCGTGCCGAAGGAGTCGCGCACGCTGCCGTTCCACGGCGTCGGCGGGTACGGGTGGTAGTTCGCGATCTTGCCGCCCTTGATCACCATGTGGTGCGAAAGGACCCCGCGCACCGCCTCGGTGAACCCGCACGACACGCCTTCCTCAGGCACCTTGAACGGCTCCCACGTCTTCGTGTTGCCGCCGCGGACCTCGGCGAGCGCTTGCTCACAGAAGTGCAGCGCGAGCCCGGCCGCGTAGGCCTGGAAGTACGTGCGCGCTCGGTTGCGCTCGAGCGCGTTGCTCCACTTCGGGATCTTCCACTCGAAGCTGACCTCGGGTTTCGTCGCCGTGCGCGGGAGGTTGATCACCACGCTGTGGCCGGTGGACTTCACGTAGTCGGTGTCCACGAGGCCGGCCAGCGCCGTGACCCACAGCCGGGCGATCGGGCCGCCGCCGGTGTCGAGCGCGAGGTGGTCGGTGCCGTCGAACCAGCGCGGCGACATCGTCCACGAGTACTTGTCGTCGAAGTCGCGCTTCTGCGGGCGCGGGATCGTGTGCTGGTTCCACGGGTGGCGCGCGTCCACCGGGTTGCCCAGCGGGTCGTGCGTCACGAACTTCTCCATGCCCTCCCAGTCTTCGTAGAAGGACGAGCCGAGCAGGATCCGGATGCCGAGGTTGATGTCGAGCAGGCTCGTGGTGACCAGCTTGCCGTCGACGACCACGCCGGGCGTGACGAACATCTTGCGGCCCCACGACTCCATGTTCTCGTAGGTGAAGTCGCAGTACTGCGGGTCGTTGAGGCTGCCCCAGCAGCCGAGCAGGATGCGCCGGCGGCCGACCTCTTCGTAACCGGGGATGGCTTCGTAGAAGAAGTCGAACAGGTCGTCGTGCATCGGCAGGCAGCGCTTCATGAACTCGACGTAGCGCATCAGCCGGGTGAGGTAGTCGGTGAACAGCTGCACCGTTGCGATCGTCCCGACGCCGCCCGGGTACAAAGTGGACGGATGGACGTGGCGGCCTTCCATGAGGCAGAACATCTCGCGCGTGGAACGGCTGACCTGCAGGGCCTCGCGGTAGAACTCGCCCTCCAACGGGTTGAGCGAGCGCATGATGTCGCCGATGGTCTTGTACCCGTGGTCACGCGCGTGCGGCGCCTCGGTGCGGTTGGCCAGCTCCAGCACGCCGGGGTTGGTCTCGGCCACCATCTTCGCGCAGTAGTCGACGCCGACGAGGTTCTCCTGGAAGATGTTGTGGTCGAACATGTACTCGGCGGCTTCACCGAGGTTGATGATCCATTCGCCGAGGTGCGGCGGGCGTACACCGTAGGCCATGTTCTGGTTGTAGACCGAGCACGTGGCGTGGTTGTCGCCGCAGATCCCGCAGATGCGGCTGGTGATGAAGTGCGCGTCGCGCGGGTCCTTGCCCTTCATGAAGATGCTGTAGCCGCGGAAGACCGAAGACGTGCTGTGGCACTCCACGACCTTCTTGGCCGCCCAGTCGATCTTCGTGTAGATCCCGAGGCTGCCTACGATGCGCGTGATCGGGTCCCACGCCATCTCGACGAGGTCGGTCTCGGCCTTGCCGCCGCTCTTCGGCTGTGTCTGCGTCATGTCCCCAGTCCCTTCAGCGCCAGGAGGAGCGGTAGCCGGTCTCGAGCTGCTTGCCCTTGTGCCGCCACCTGGGTTCGGCGTCGGCCTTGCGTTCGGTGATCTTGCGCAGGCGCCGGATCACCGAGCCGTACGCGCCGCTCGCGATCGAGGAGACGTGCGCGCCGGGCGGTTCGTCCATGAACGGCATGAACTTGTCCGGGAAGCCGGGCATGGTGCAGCCGATGCAGATGCCGCCGACGTTCGGGCAGCCGCCCACACCGTTGATCCAGCCGCGCTTGGGCACGTTGCACTTCACGACCGGGCCCCAGCAGCCGAGCTTCACCAGGCACTTCGGCGAGTCGTACTCCTCGGCGAACTGACCCTGCTCGTAGTAGCCGGCTCGATCGCACCCCTCGTGGACGGTCGCGCCGAAGAGCCACTGTGGACGAAGGTGGTCGTCGAGCGGGATCATCGGCGCGTGGCCGGCGGCCTGGTAGAGCAGGTAGGTGAGCGTTTCGGAGAAGTTGTCGGGGTGCGTCGGGCAGCCCGGGATGCAGACGATCGGCAGGCCGGCGCCGGACTTCCAGTCCCAGCCCAGGTAGTCGGGCACGCCCATCGCGCCCGTCGGGTTGCCCTCCATGGCGTGGATGCCGCCGTACGCGGCGCAGGTGCCGGCCGCGACCACGGCGAGTGCCTTGGGCGCCAGGCGATCGAGCCATTCGCTGGTGGTCATCGGCTGGCCGGTGGCGGGATTGTTGCCGAAGCCGCACCAGTAGCCCTCGGCCTTGATGGCCTCGTTGGGAATCGACCCCTCCACGACCAGCACGAACGGTTCCAGCTCGCCGCGGTCGGCCTTGTAGAACCACTCGATGAACGTGTCGGCGCCCTTGTCCGGACCGCACTCGAAGTCGATCAGCGGCCAGTGCACCTGGATCTTCGGCAGGCCGGGCAGCGCGCCGAGCACGATCTCCTCGATGCTCGGCTGCGTCGCGGCGGTCAGCGCGACCGAGTCGCCGTCGCAGGACAGTCCGGCGTTGATCCACAGGATGTGGATGGGCTTCTCTTCTTCTTGGGCGTGGGTCACGGCTGTTCACCCTCGAGGTCGTCGAGCGCACCGAGGGTGAGTTCCCACAGTGCGTGGTAAAGGGTCGTCTGGGCTTCTTGGATGCGGTGCACGGAAGGCGACGGCACCACGAAGAGGTGGTCGATCGAGCGCAGTTCGGCCATCTTGCCGCCGTCGTACCCGGCGATGCCGACGGTGACGAGGCCTCGGCGCGCGGCCTCGTCGAACGCGGACAGCAGGTTCGCCGAGTTCCCGCTGGTCGACAGGCCCACGGCGATGTCGCCGCGGCGGCCGAACGCGGCGACCTGCCGGGAGAACACGACGTCGAACCCGATGTCGTTGGACAGGGCGGTGATCACCGCGATGTCGTTGGTGAGGCCGAACGCGGGCAGTGGCCTCGCGTTGCAGTCGGGGCTGTCGGGGCTGAGGAACAGGCTCGCGAGGTCCTGCGCGTCGGTGGAGCTGCCGCCGTTGCCGAAGGCCAGCAACCGGCCACCGCCGGCGAACGCCTGCGCGAGGTCGCGCGCGCACGCGGCGAGGCGCTCGCCGTCGGTCTCGAGAACCTGGCGGCGCAGTGCGACGATCTCGCGGGCTTTCTCCACTGTGGACTGCCGGACCTGGGTCAGGACGGCATCGAGATCGCTCGTACCCGAATACAGGAACGGGTACAGCTCCTCCAGTCCACTCGCGCCCACGGAATCCCTTGCCATGGCCGCTCAACTCCCTCGGCTATTCGGGAATCTCCAGACGTGCGATGGCTTCGCCGGCGTGGACGAGGATGCGATCGCCGACACCGGCTTGCACCAGTGCGACGCTCACTTCTTCCCTGCCCTGGCCGGTATCCACGACTGCGAACCCGAGGTCCAGGAGTTCGACGACGGTCACTTCGACCGCGATATCGGAACAGGTGATGCACACCCCGTCGTGACAGGCGGGGGCCGGTGCTCTGTCGGCGTCACGGGCGTTCATGACGCCACCTCCGGTGCGAGGACACCGGGCTGCTCGAAGAACACGTGCACGAGTTCCCACAAGACGTGGTAGGTCGTGACGTGGATTTCCTTGACCACGCGGGGGTCGTCGGAGCGCGCTCGTAGCACGTGGTCGGCTGTGATGGTGCCCGGGCCGGTCCCGCCCGTGAGCGCGATGGTGAGCATCCCCAGCTCACGGGCGGCTTCGAGGCCTCGCTGGACGTTGGCGCAGTCGCCGTCGGACGAGATGCCGAGCGCGATGTCCTGCGGCTCGGCCAGGAACTTGATCTGGTAGGCGAAAATCTCGTTGAGCCCTTGTCGGTTCGCGACGCTGGTGAGGGTCGCGACGTCGGCCGTCAGCGAAATCGCCGGCAACGCCCGCTTCCCGACGATCACGGGGTGCACGAACTCCACGGCCACGTGCTGCGCGTCGGTGCCCGCGCCCCCGTTTCCGAACACCACGAGCTTCCCGCCGCGGTGGAACCGCAGCGCCATCCCGTGACACGCCTGGGCTACCGCCTCCGCCTGCCCGCCCAGCTCTCCACCCGGCGCGACGCGGCGCTCGAAAAGCGCCGCCACCGCACCGGGAGAAGTACTCGGAGAGCCGACCATGGCCGCACTTCCCTGCGCTCGGTGGTGGGAGCAGTCCTGTCTCACACTAGAGCTGTGAGTTGGATCACACAATAGATCGCGGTGGTGGGCAGTAATTCACCCGAGTGGCGGCTGACGTTGATCTTGGTTGTTTGACCTATCCACAACCGCTTGGAGCTGTGGACAACTGCCCCCTCGGGCGTTGTTTTCCCGGAATGGTCGGTGGGGGCCGATAAAATGGGACGGGGACGCCCCCCAGGGAGGGCGGGGGCTGTGTGTCTCTGCCCGGGCGGCTGAGCGTCTCCGCTCGGCGGCTGAGCGTCTCCGTCAAGCGGCTGAACGGGGCCCGTGCCCAGCCGGTCCCCGAACCCGTCGTCAAGCGCGGTCATGCTCCCCCTGAGACTCCTCCGCCCGCGACAACCACGTATCCGCCTCCTCCACCGCCCCGCGCGCCTGCAGCATCCGGGCCAAGCTCAACATCCCCTGCACATCCCGGGTCTCCGCCGCCGCGCGGAAGAACCGTTCCGCCTTCGCCAGCTCGTCGCGCGCCTCCGCGAGGTGCCCGAGGTTCGTGAGGGCCGGAACGCTGCCGTGCTCCGCGGCCTTGCGGTACCAAGCCGCGGCTTCGCCCTCGTCGCCGCGGTTGCGGGCCAGGACGCCGAGGTTGGTCATCGCGGCGGCGTCACCGGCTTCGGCCGCGTCGAGGTACCAGGCTTCGGCCTCGTCGACGTCGCCGCGGCGGTGCAGGAGCAGGCCCAGGCGGACGGTGGCCTCGACGTTGCCGGAGGTCGCGCCCTGGCGGTACCAGGATTCGGCGTCCTGGAGCTTGCCGAAGCGTTCGGACTGGCGGCCGAGCAGGCACGTCGCCGAGAGGTCCCCGTCGGAGAGGGCCTCGCGCCACCAGCGCGTGGCCTCGCTGTAGCGGCCGCGTTCGCGCATGACGATGCCGACGTCGATCATCGCGGACGTGTTGCCCGCGCTCGCGGCGCGGCGGCACCAGTCCTCGGCCTCGTCGTAGCGGCCGCGTTCGGCGAGCAGGTGCCCGAGCGCGCCCATCGCGTCGACGTCACCGGTCACGGCGGCCTCGTGGAACCAGTACTCGGCGTCCTCGACGCGGCCGCGCCGTTCGTACGCGCGCCCGAGCCCCAGCATCCCGCGCGGCTCGCCGGCGTGGGCGGCCTCGTGGTACCAGCGTTCGGCTTCGTCGAGCACGCCGCGCTCGGCCAGGAGGTTCGCCAGCGCGGTCATCGCGATGCGGTCGCCGCCGGCCGCGGCGCGGCGGAACCACGTCTCGGCCTCCGCCTGCTCACCGCGTTCGCGCAGCGCCGCTCCGAGGCGTGTCATCGCGACGACGTTGCCCCCTTCCGCGGCCTTGCGCTGCAGGTAGTCGTCGACGCGCGAGTTCCACTTCCGCAGCCGCCCGCTCATCGGCCACGCTCCCTTCCGCCTACCCCCACCCCGGTAGTCGCTCCGCGCACCGCGGACGTGACACCGTGGTCCCGGACACGGTTCGCGCGCAGCTGAGAGTGTCGGCGCGGTCACGGGCCTCGCGCCGGGCATACTGCCGCCTCCCGAACCCGTCGAGAGGATCGCGCGCGCATGGCCCGGACGTTTCCCACCCAGCGGATCCTGCTGGTCGTCGTGGTTCTCGTGGTGGCCGTCGCCGGGATCTGGTACGCCGGGCGGCAAAGCGGCGCCGACCCCACGGGAGCCGCACCCGCCGATGTCACGCAGCAGCTGGCCGAGCTGAAAATCGCGCCGCGCACGTCGATGTCCGGCTACTCCCGTGACAAATTCCCGCACTGGGACAACCAGGGGCACAACTGCAACACGCGCGAGCTCGTGCTCAAGCGCGACGGCAAGGACGTGAAGGCCGGCGCCGACTGCAACCCGACGTCCGGCACCTGGTTCAGCGTCTACGACGCCGAGACCTGGACCAAACCCGGCGACGTCGACATCGACCACATGGTGCCCTTGGGCCAGGCCTGGGCCAGCGGCGCGCGCGACTGGCCCCAGGACAAACGCGAGCAGTTCGCCAACGACCTCACGCGCCCTCAGCTGTTCGCCGTGACGGACAACCTCAACCAGCAGAAGAGTGACAAGGCACCCGACGAGTGGAAGCCGCCGCTGGTGTCGTTCTGGTGCACCTACGCGACGGACTGGGTGACCGTGAAGCACTTCTACGGCCTCACCATCACGACGGGGGAGAAGACGGCGCTGCAGGACATGCTGCGCCGCTGCCCGGCTGCGAGCTGATCTCCGTCGCGGGACCCCTCCCGGCTCGAACCCGGCATCGGTAAGCAACCGAATGGAGCTGGGGATGGGGATCTTTTCACGTCGTTCGAACCGCGGGGACGCGTTCGAGCTGGCGATGAGCCTGTGGCGCCAAGGCCGCGGCGAGGAAGCCGCGAAGGCCTTCAAGGACGCTGTGCGCGCCGACCGGCGGGTCGGTGGACGCGCAGTTCCTCCTCGGCGCGTCGCTGCTGGAGTCCGGTGACGTCAAGGCGTCGATCGCGCCGTTGACGAGGTGCGTCGAGCTGGCGCCTGACCACTCCGACGGGCACAACACGCTCGCCATGGCGCTCGGCCGGCTCGGCCGGACTGGCGAAGCCGAGGTCCACCTCGCGCACGCCGCGTACCTCAAACACCCGCAGGCGCCGGAAACCCTGCGCGGGATGGGGCTGGGCTACTGCCGCCGGTGCGGTGACCCGGTCGAACGCGAGGAGCCCTCGGACGCCGACCTCCGGTTGCACGGACCGCGGGTGGGCATGGAGTGTCTGAGCTGTCCGACGGTGTTGTGCGTGAGTTGTGTGCTCGGCAACGGTGCGAGCGGAGTCGCACCGACGCGCCCGGTGTGTGGTGGCACGTTGCGGGCGCTGCGGACGGATTCTGAGCTGTAGCGGCGGAATTGTCAGGCCCCTCGGTTACTGTCCCCGGCATGGCGACCTTCCTCCTCATCCACGGCGGTGGCGGCAGCGGCTGGGATTGGCACCTCGTCGTCGAAGAGCTGCTGCGGCGCGGCCACGAAGCGGTGGCCCCGGACCTGCCGATCGGGAACCCCGAGGCGAAGCTGGCGGACTTCGCGGCCACGGCGACCGCGGCGGTGGAGGGGAAGCCGGACATCGTCGTGGTCGGGCATTCCTACGGCGGATTCACCGCTCCCTTGGCTGCTGCGAGGCTGGAAAACGCGCGGTTGCTCGTCTTCCTCGCCGGCATGGTTCCAGCGCCCGGGGAAGCGCCGGGGCAGTGGTGGGGCAACGTCGGGTTCGAAGGCCCTGGCTCAGGGCTCACCGAGACGGAGACGTACCTCGGCGACGTCCCACCCGAGCTGGCGGCCGAAGCCTTGAGCCGCAGCCGCGACCAGCTCAGCGCGGAGTGGGACGACCCGTGGCCCGACGCGCGGCTGCCCGACATCCCCACACGCGTGCTCCTCTGCCGCGACGACAAGTTCTTCTCGCCCGAGCTGCAGCGGCGCGTCGCACGTGAGCGGCTCGGCTTCGAGGCCGACGCGATCGACGAGATCGACGGGTCCCACGGCGTCGCGCTGAGCCGTCCGGTTGAGCTGGCCGAGCGGCTCGAGCGGTATTTCGCCACGCTCTGACACCGCGGCGCCGCCAAATGGTCCAGACCTATTGACGGCGTGGCCCGGCGATCCCTAACGTCGGTCTCCCGTGCACGGTTCCTCCACCCCGGTCCCCACTGGAGGTTCCGAAAAGTGAAACTCAGAGCCCTCAGCGCCGCCGTGCTCGCGCTCGGCGCGCTCGTCACCGTCCCCGTCGCGACGGCCAGCGCCGCGACTTTGCCCGCATGCCAGCACTTCTACACCGGCCCGATCCCCGATCGCCCCGTCTCCGGCGGGCACGGCCCGGGCTCCCTCGTCGGCGCGGTCAACGTGAGCAACCGCCTGCCCGCGCCCACCGGCGTCTCCGGCGGCCTCGGCGGCGACGGCAAGGTCACCTTCACGTTCTCCCGCGTGCCGGGCGCCAAGGCCTACCGCGCGTTCCGCAACGGCCAGGCCCTGCAGTGGATCAGCGACTGGGGCCAGCCGACGCTCCAGGTCACCGACGCGAGCCCCTGTCAGAACGCCAACTACCAGCTCTACGCCATGACCGCCGAAGACAACTCACCCGGCTCGCTCGGCCAGATCTCCACGGCGTACCGCGTTTCTTCGTCCGGCGCGCTGGCCCCGTACGCCCTCGCAAAGGGCACCACGCTCAACTACCGCGTCACCGCCTACAACGACGTCGCCCAAACCGCCCTCGGCTACCAGGCCGGCCCGGGCTTCTGCGCCGTCGACGCCCGCAACATCCCTTGGGGCACCCGGATTTCCGTCCCGGGCTACGGCCACTGCTACGCGGCCGACATCGGCAGCTGGATCTCCGGCGACATCCTGGACGTCTGGCTGCCCGGCAACCAGGCCAACGACTGGGGAGTGCAGCGGCTGACGCTCACTGTCGAATAACACCGGTCAAGTAGAGCGGTGATGGGCACCTTCAGGACTCGGGTAGAAGGGCACCTTCAGGGACTCAGGTATCTGTCAGCTCAGAGGAACGTCCGCCGGTTGCTGTCAGCCGAAGGAACTCTTGCGGTCGAGCTCACCCCGTGCCACGCCAGAGACCCACCCTCCCGGGGGCCGCCCATGATCCATTCTACCGGCGCACACCGACAAAACCCGCTGCCGACAAGAGTTGTCCACAGTCGACACGAGTTGTGGACAACCGGCCTGGGTCGCCGACGAGGGCCGTTCGCGGAGGTTCATCCGCGAACGGCCACTCCCGAGTCCGACGCCTGGCCATCGGCGTGCAGCGCAAGACAGCACAGGCCGCCGGCTTTCACGCACCCACGACGGACCCGCGCAGACGATCCCGCACCACAGCGGATCCGCGCAGACGATCCCGCACTACGGCGGATCCGCGTGGGCAGTCCCGCACCACGACGGACCCGCGCAGACAATCCCGCGTCACAGCAGATCGTCACCCGACGCCCAGACGCAGCCGAACCTCATCACCACTTGTCGTGCACCAACGGCCGGATCAGCTCGTCATACGTGGCCCGCACCCCGGCCGCCGCTTCTTCCGGCAGTGGAGTCAGCCCGGCCGCAACCGTGTTCCCCCGCGCCTGCTCCGCGTTGCGCGCGCCCGGGATCACCACGGAAACGCCCAGCTGATCAAGAATCCACCGCAACGCGAATTGCGCCAGCGTCTGCCCCTCCGGTACCAGCCCCCGCAGGCGCTCCACAGCCTCCAGCCCGACCTCGAACGGCACCCCCGAAAAGGTCTCGCCGACGTCGAACGCCTCGCCGTGCCGGTTGAAGTTGCGGTGGTCGTCGGTCCCGAAGGTCGTCGCGGCCGTGTAGCGCCCGGACAGCAGACCCGACGCCAGCGGCACCCGCGCGATGATCCCCGCGCCCGTCTCCACCGCCGTCGGCAGCACGCGCTCCAGCGGCTTGAGCCGCAGGCAGTTCAGGATGATCTGCACCGAAGCGACATTCGGCCGCGAAAGCGCCGTCAATGCCTCGTCGCACGTCTCGACGCTGACGCCGTAAGCCTTGATCCGGCCCTCGTCGACCATTCGGTCCAACGCGTCATAAACGGCGTCCGACGAGTACACGGCGGTCGGCGGGCAGTGGAGCTGGACGAGGTCCAGCGTGTCCATCCCGAGGTTCCGGCGGGACCGGTCGTTCCAGTCGCGGAAGTTCTTCTCGACGTAGTTCTCGGGCACCTGCTCGGCGCGGCGGCCCATCTTCGTGGCCACGAACACGCCGTCACCACGCTCCTGGCGGAAGCGGCCGACCAGCGTCTCGCTGCGGCCGTCGCCGTAGACGTCGGCGGTGTCGAAGAACGTGACTCCCTCGTCGGCCGCCGCGTGCAGCACGCCCATGGCCTCGGATTCGTCGACGGTGCCCCAGTCGGCGCCGAGCTGCCAGCACCCGAGGCCGACGGCGGACACCTCACGCCCCAGCCGGGTGATCTTGCGAGTCTCCATACGAGCGATCCTAAGCGGACCCGGATCAACCGCGGGCACTCACGCGACCGGTCCCACCGCGAACGCTGCCCAGACGTACTTCCCGCCCGCGCACGGCTCGTAGCCCCACTCCTGCGACAGCACGTGGACGAGCTGCAGCCCTCGGCTGCGCGCCGACTCCGGTGAGGGCTCCTTGAGGCGCGGCACCTCCTGGCCGGCGTCGAAGACGCAGACCACCAGCCGTCCCTCCGACAGCCGCAGCTCCAGCCGATCCGGCCGCTCACCGTGCTCGAACGCGTTGGTCACCAGCTCTGACGTCGCCAGCAGAATGTCGTCCCGCCATTCGCAGCCCACCGCCAGCTCATCGAGCTTGGCGCGGACCGCGTGGCGGGCGATCGTGGGCGCGGTGACGTCGTCCGGGAGCGCCAGGCGCACGGTGGCGGGTGTCGTGGTGCCTCGCGTCGGCATCTTCGACGTCGTCATGGCTTCCACACCTCCCGACCTGTCCGTTACTCGCACCGGCTTACTACCCAAGCGGGGGGACCCCGAATCAGGTGCCCTCGGTGATGTCGGTCTCGACCAGTCCCGTGCGCAGTTTCTTCAGCGTCGACGCGAGCAGACGCGACACCTGCATCTGCGAAACGCCCACACGGCGCGCGATGTCCGACTGGCTCATCCCCGACCCGAACCGCAGCGCGACGATCTTGCGCTCCCGCTCCGGCAGGCTCTCCAACATGGGCCGCAGCGCCTCGCGCAGCTCCGCCTGGCTGAGGTTCGCGTCGGGCGCGCCGAAGCGCGTGTGCGCGGAGTTCTCCAGCAGGTTGTCCAGCGAAGCGCCGTAGCGGCCCTGGCCGGCGCGCAGGCCTTCGTAGACGTCCTCGATCGGCACGCCGAGGTGCTGCGCGATCTCGCTCGGGCGCGGCGCGCGCGAGAGCCGCACGGTGAGCTCCTCGCGCGTGGCGGAGATGGACGCGTTGAGCTCCTTCAGCCGCCGCGGCACCCGCACCGACCAGCTGTTGTCCCGGAAGTGGTGACGCAGTTCACCCGAAATGGTGGGGACGGCGAACGCCAGGAAGTCGGTGCCCTGCGTCGGGTCGTAGCGGTCGACGGCGTGGATCAGGCCGACCGTCGCGATCTGCACCAGGTCGTCCATGGCCTCGTCGCGGTTGCGGAACTTCCGCGCGAGGTTGCGGGCGAGCTCCAGGTGCTCGCGCACCAGTCTGTCCCGGATCTCCTCACGGCGCGGGGAGCCTTCGGGCAGCTGGGCCAGCTCGTCGAACAGCGACGCCACATCGGTCTCGTCGCCTTCGGCGGGGGTGGTCACGGGCGCGCCACCTCACTCTCCCGGACGAGCTGAACCCGGGAGAGGTACCGGCCGTCGGCCGGGGTCACCGTGCGTCGCGCCGACGTGGCCAGCGCCGTGAGCAGCTGCCAGGACAGACCGGTGTCGTCACCGTGGTCCGGGGTGTCGGCGATCACCGACACGGTGACCTCGATGCGCCCCTCGATCCAGGAGAAGACGCAGGTCAGCTTGCCGTCGGCCGCGGACGGCAGGAGCATCGAGCACGCCTCGTCCACCGCCATCCGCAGGTCTTCCACGGCGTCGAGGTCGAAGTCCTGGCGCATCGCGATGTCCGCGACGATCGTGCGCAGCGTGGGCACCACGTGCGGGATGGCCGCCGTCCGCACCTCGATGAGCTGGGCGTCCTCCCGATCGAGCGGGGCGTTGTCCTCCACGTGCGGTCCTCTCTCCGGCTCACTCGGCCGTGTCCTGTGCTGCCCGGTCTGCTCATGCCCGGGGTGTGAGCAAACCAAACCCGGGTTTGATTCGCGCGACCGGCGGGCATGTAGCGGTCGAAGTGCTGATCCCGGGAAAGGTGGGGACGAGATGGCTGACGTGAGCCGGCTGCCCAACGTGGTCGCCGAGGAATGGGAGTGGCAGCTGCAAGGTTCCTGCCGTGGCGCGGACAGCAGTCTGTTCTTCCACACCGACAACGAGCGCGGGTCCGCGCGCGAGCGTCGTGAGTCGCGCGCCAAGGCGATCTGCCAGACCTGCCCCGTGCTGGCGCAGTGCCGTAAGCACGCTCTGACCGTACAGGAGCCGTACGGCATCTGGGGCGGCCTCGGCGAGATCGAGCGCCGTGAGCTGTTCATGCGTGAACGCCGCGCCGCCAAGCGCGACCCGCTGTCCGCCTGACCCAGCCCCGAACCCGCCCCGCGTGCCCCGTCGGCACGCGGGTCGCTGTGCGCGCGGCCGTTCGCCGGAATGACCGTGCCGCCATCCGGCTCTTGCCCGCCCGTGCCGTTGTCCGGGACAGTGGCGGCCGACGCGGCGGCAGTCACCCACTGGGTTAGGGTTGGACTTTCCAGATGCCTGGAACCGTGAACGGTTGCCGCTTGAGATACAGGCGCGTACCGGCGCAGCAGCAGCAGCGCCTGACGAGGAGAAACTGCATGCCCGCAGCCGACCAGAACGCCACCCCTCCCGGGTTCGGCATCACGCTGGACACCGAGGCCGCCGAGCCGCGGGTGGTGGTCAACGGTGAGCTCGACCTGCTCACCAGCCCGCAGCTGCAGGAAGCCCTTGCCGGGTTGATCGCGGACAAGAGCTCGCAGCGCGTGGTGGCCGACCTGACCGGGGTGACCTTCTTCGACTCCTCGGCGTTGAACGTGGTCCTGCACGCCCAGCGACAGGCCCGTGAGCAGGACGTCGAGCTCGCGGTGGTCCCCAGCTCGGCCGTGAGCCGCGTCATCGAGCTCACGGGAGTGGCCGAACACCTGAGCGTGTCGGAGGAACCGCCCGCCTGATCCCCGATACGGTCGCGCGGACCTGAATTCCGCTCGCGACCTGGGGGAGATCCACGATGATGGGGCGCACCCACGCCCTGACCGGCTGGTGCGCGGGCCTCGCCCTCGCGCCCGCGGTCGGCGCCGGTTCGTTGCACCAGGCGGCGGTCTTCGCCGCCACCACGGCCGGCTTCGCATTGCTCCCCGACCTCGATCACCCCGGCGCCAGCGCGTCCCGTCTCCTCGGCTGGCTGACGGGAGCGTTGTCGTGGCTCCTGCGCCGCGTCTCGTCGGCCGTGTACGCCCTGACGAAGGGCCCCCGCGACGAGAAGGTGACCGGCAAGCACCGCCACCTGTCGCACACCGTGCTCTTCGCGGCCGGGCTGGGTGCGCTCGCTTCGTGGGGCGCTTCCGCCGGTGGACCGTGGGCCGTGTTCGGTGTGATGCTCTTCGGTCTGCTGCTCGCGGAAGGCGCCCTGGGTGACTGGCTGTTGCCGGTCATCATCGGCGCCATCCTGTGGTGGTATCTGACCGCGCCGCCCGACCACGCCGCGCAGCTGCAGCAGATCTCGGGCTGGCTCGGGATCGCCGTGGCGGCCGGATGTTTCGTGCACTGCCTCGGCGACTCGCTGACGGAGTCGGGCTGCCCGTTCCTCTTCCCACTGCCCATCGCGGGCGAGACCTGGTACGAAATCCGGCCACCGAAGATTTTCCGGCTACGGACCGGCAAAAAGGTGGAGACGCGGTTGGTGTTCCCCATTTTCGTGGTCGTGGGAGTGCTCCTGGTGCCCGGCGTGTGGGGCTGGACGACCTCGACGGCCGAACGGCTTTTCAGCCCACCGGCGGCACAGACTGCGACGCAGTGATTCGCTTCCCGCTGCCGTCCCCGCGCACGGCGCACTGGTTCGGCGACAGCGATTCGGCCCTGCGGACGCCGGATCGGCTGACCCTCGACAGCGGCCGGTCGCCGGCGGTCCTGCCCGCCGGCGCCGGTCTGGCGTCGATCGAGCAGCCCACGTTCACGTACGAGTCGCACGACGACGCTGCCATCGGGATCACGCCCGTGTTCGACGACAGCTTCTGGAATGGCCCGCCTCCAGCACGCGGTCACCGTCTACGGGACTTTCGCCGAGTGGTCCCTCGACGCGACCGGTTGGCTGGCCGGGCTCGCCACGCCGCTGCTGGTCACCGTGCAGCGGCGTTGATCCGCTTCGCTGCCGCGGCGGTGTCGGTGTAGTCGCGGGTGTGGACGATCTTGCCGTCGCGGATGGTCAGCACCATCACGTACGACGAGATGAACGCTTCGCCACCGAACTCGCCGTGGAGGTCGAACTCCGTGACGAGCACAGCCGGGTCGGTTGTTTCGTGCACGACGACGTTGTCCGCTTTGGTCATCCGGCGCACTGCGCCCGCGGCGCGGAACCGGCGGCGCAGCTCTTCGCGCCCGTGCGTCAGGCGCGGCACTCCGGTCGGCGTGAAGGGCATTTCCAGCACGACGTCCTCGGCATAGAGGTCGGCGAGGTCGTCCCAGCGGTTCTCCACGGACGCGTCCAGGAACCGCCGGAACACTGTCGCAGCACCGGTCATGGCGTGCGCCGCCGCGGTGTTGGGAAAGTCGCGGTACGCCGTGATCTCTCCATTGTGGACGGTCACCAGACCGACCGACGACGGAAACCCGTAGCTCTCACCGGTGTGCGGGTTGCGGCCCTCGACGGTGAGCTCGGCGACGAACCCGTCGGCCAGTTCGCGGATGCCGACCCGCACAGCGTCCAGCCCGAGCGCACGGGCGCGGACGGCGCCGTCGCCGAGCGTCGCCAGGATCGCTTCGCGGCCTTCGACGCGGTGGCCGTGGAAGGGGAGCTCGTACACGGCTTCGGTGGCGAAGACGTCGGCGAGCGGCGCGGGGTCGAGCGTCTGCATGCTGTGGACGAAGAGCTGCGAGATTTCGGACACGGTTCTGCTCATCAGGACTTCTCCGAGGAAGAATGAGGTTGAATCGGAACGGTGCACCCGGTTCCCACGATACGGAGTGAGCAGTCCGTTTGTCAACGAGATCGAGGAGGACGCCCGTGGACAAGCCAGTGCTGCGCGCCGACGCGCGCCGCAACCGGGCCCGGGTGCTGGCTGCCGCCGAGGAGGCCTTCGCGGCCGACGGGCTGGCCGTGCCCCTCGACGACATCGCGCGGCTCGCGGGCGTCGGCGCGGGCACGGTGTATCGGCATTTCCCCAGCAAGGAGGCGCTTTTTCAGGCCGTGGTGCTGGAGCGCCTGGAGCAGTTCGCTTTGGAAGCCCGCGAACTCGTCGACGCCGAAGACCCGGGCGCGGCGTTCTACGACTACTTCGCGCGCGTCATCAAGCAGGCCTCCCTCAACCGCGCGATCTGCGAAGCACTGGGCGCCACCACGGGCTCCGCGTACAAGGCGGAGATCGGCACCGAGTTCCGCACAAACCTGGCCGCCCTGCTCGAACGCGCGCAGGCGGCGGGAGCGGTTCGCACCGATCTCGATGGGGATGACCTGCGTGCGCTGATCGTCGGGGCTTTGGCGGTGGAGCGGTATTCGCCGGGTAGTCATCATCTGGTTCGTGTCCTGCTTGACGGGCTGCGCGCGGTTGGTTCGGCAGGTTCCTGAGGCTCCGCAGCGGTGAAGTCTCGCGGGTCGCGGGCGCCGTCCGGACCGACTTCGGCGCGGGGCCACGTGCCCGCGCTCATGGCCGGCGCTCTTGCGGTGGAGCGCTTTTCGCCCGGGTGTCATGACCGGATCCGAGTCCTGCTCGACGGCCTTCGTGCGGTTGGTTGAGGTTCTCTTGAGTTTTCGCGGCGGTGAAGTCAGGCCGCATCGCGCCGGTGAGGCTCAGCGCCGGAATCGCGACCGGCGCGCCCGAGGTCATGGCTGAGGGATCATGGGCATCGAGTGGAACAGCCTAGCGACCCCGTGCCGCGCAGCTCGGGCGATCTTGTTGCGGATTACAGCTTTTGGCGACTTTCGGAGCGCGGAGTGACGAGAGTGCGCGCCTTGGCTGCGCCGTGCGGATCAGGAGGCATGCGCCGGCGGCGTGCCATTACGAGCCCGGAGGGTCTTCCAGCGGGTTCCTGCTTGGCGGCATCCCGGCAGGCGAACACAGGCCACGCCTCGGCTGGGTTCACCCGGATCTCCGCCTGGCCAGGTGAGCCCGGGCCACATCCCGGCTGGGTGAACGCGGGTCTCCGGCTGGCGAGGTGAACCCGGGCCAGCGCCCGACCAGGTGAACCCGAGCCCTCGCGATTCCGGCAAGGCGAGATCCGCCTGCGGCCCCTCCCGTCAGGCGGAACCGGACCCCGGCCATCGTTTCCTCAGCTACCCAATGCCTGTGATCGCTGCGCCGCATCCAACCTCGAGCCCTGCCACCCTCGACTCTCTGTGACCTTTCCCCGCAACCCGCCGAGGTCCGCCCCGCGCGTTCGCCCGAGTTATCCACAGCGACACCGAGTTGTGGACAACTCGGGCCTCTGCGCAGCTTTTCAACGGTCCTGTCGGCACCGGCCGGTAGAATGGAGATGGGACGCCCCCCTTGGGAGGGCGGGGGTTTTGCCTGGTGAGCGCCTCGCAAAGGGCAATCGGCGAGCGCCGAGCGGGGCGCTGCCGTGGCGGTGAAGAGCTGCGGTGCCGGTGCGAGTGCCGCCAGAGCGGTCAGGGCCGCAAGGGGTGACGCTGGTGGCGAGATGAATCGGCAGAACCCGGTGGTGCTGAACAACGTTTGCTCCTGGGCAGAGCAGCCGGGACGCGTCACCGAGTACCTCGGATCTGCGGCGCGATGCCACCTGATCACAAACCTGATTCCAACCAGCTCAACTTGCACAGTCTGTAACGGGGCATAAGATCAACGCGACTACTCCTCGTACCCGCGCGTCGGCTCGGCGAGGGAGGTGCCGGTTTGTCCAACACGGCTCCGACCTGGGGTTCTGTCGTCGTAACCGGGCTGGCCGGCTTTGCCGTCGGTCTGCTCGTGGCGGCACTCCTCGTGGCCGGGAACTCACCGACCCGTCCGGCCGATTCGTCTGTTCCGTCGTCGCCGCCACCCGCGCAGCCGGTCACGGTGACGGTGACTGGCCAGCCACCACCCCCGGTGACGGTCACGCAATCGCAGTCGCAGTCGCAGTCGATGTCGGAACCCGCGCCGCCGCCGAGCACGACGACCGCGACAGTCTCCGTGACCCGCGAGCCGCCCGCGCCGGTGTCGAGATCGGGGTCGGGGTCGCCGACGTCGTTGCGTCCGACGTCGGTCATCGCGCCCAACGTCGACTCGGCGCAGTGGTGATGCAACCAGCGGGCCGGCAACGCACGTCTGGCTGACGTGCGAAGACACCTAGCCGCTGTCTTCCTGCTCAGCATCGCCGCCTGCAGCCCACCAACGCCGACGTGCCCCGCGATCGCCGCGCCCGCCGGATTGGCCAAGGACGTGCCGGCAGGGCAGTTCAGCCGAGCCGAAGTGACCGCGTGCTGGGCCGCCCAGTGCACCCCGCGCCAGGTGGAGCTTCTAACAGCAACCACCCCCGGCCCCACCACCTGCACCCCGACCGCCTGCGCGGCGTCGGCCGTGCCGACCGGCGGGCGGTACGGGTTCGTCGAGATCCCCGGACTGCCCGCCGCGCCCGTTGACGTCAAGGTCGTGTTCGACGGTGGCGATCCCCAGCGAACCACCGTCCGCCCCCAGGCCTCCCGAGCGAGCCAGTGCGGCGAACCGGGAGTCCAAGCTCGCCTGGTCGTGGGGCCCGACGGGACCGTTCGCTAACCCACGTCCCGCCGGCGCCAGCCGAACAGGCCGACCACCAGGCACACCACCGCGACCCCTAGCAGCCACACGATCGGCGTCGCCGTGAAAGCCGCGCCCGGGAGCTTCGGCGGGTGCTGGAACGGCGAAACGTCCAGCACTGCCTGCGGCGCGTTCACCACTGGCCCGAACAGGCTGATCAGCAGCCCCAGCGCGCCCGCGGCCCAGGCGAGGCCGGTGAACCGCGGCAGCAGCCCGAAAAGCAGCGTGCACACCGAAACGATCACCCACGTCGCCGGTACCTGCACCAGCACGGCCGTCAGCATGTCGGCCACGGAACCGCCGACATCGCCGGATCGCAGGCCGTGCGAAATGCCCAGCAGCACCCCGCCGACGAGTACCAGCAGCGCCGTCCCGACGTACGCGAACACGAGGTGGCTCGCGGCCAGCCGGAGGCGGCCGACGCGGGTGGCGAGGAGCGGTTCGAAGCGCACGCCCGTCTCCTCGGTGCGCATCCGCAGTGTCGCCTGCACGCCGTACAGCGCGCTGAGCATGGCGAACAGGCTCACCATCGTCGCGAGGAACGCATCGACGATCGCGTCGGAACCACCAAGGCGCTCGAAGATCTGGCGCGTCTGCTCGGTGTCGCCGACGAGGCCGGAGATGCCGCTCGCGATGGAGCCGAACAGCGCGCCGCCGACGGCGAAGCCGATGACCCAGCCCAGCAGGGGGCCGCGTTGCAGTCGCCATGCCAGCGCGAACGGCGTGCGCAGTGAAGGCGCGCCACCCGCCGGCCCCGGACGGGGCGGCACCAAGCCGGTGCCGACGTCGCGTCGAGGCAGGAGGGCGTAACCGGCGGCGCCGAGCACCAAGCTGAACGCGACGGGCAGCAACAGCACCCACCAGCGTTCACCCGCGAAGGGGCGCACCTGCTGCGACCAGCCGATCGGCGAGAGCCACGAGAGCCAGTGGGCGTCGGACGTCGAGTCGCCCGCGCCGCGCAGCAGGAAGGCGACGCCGATCACGGCGGTGCCGATGCCGTTGGCCGTGCGCGAGTACTCGGCGAGCTGCACGGCCACCGCCGCGACGCCCGTGAACACCAGGCCCGCCGACGCCGTGCCCGCGCCGAAGGCCAGCGCGCCTTCCGCCGGCAGCTTCGCGCTGATCATGGTGCCGACCTGGATCACGCCGATCAGCACGCTCGCCGCGCCGGACACGAGGACGGCTGCCGTCAGTGCCGCGTAGCGACCGACCACAGTGGACGCCAGCAGCTCCGCACGGCCCGAGTCCTCCTCGGCGCGCGTGTGGCGCGTGACCGTGAAGACGGCCATCAGCCCGATGAGCAGCGCGAGGAACCCGCCCATACGCCACGCGATGAAGCCGCCCGCCGTCGTGAGGTCGAAGGCCGGGCCGTAGAGCAGGGAGAACGACGGATTGGCCAGCGCGCCCGCGGTGAGCGCCGCGCGGCTGGCGGCGTCGGGGTAGAACTGGTCGTAGCTCGACACCGTGGCGGCCGGGACGATGCTGAGCAGCACGATCCAGATCGGCAGGATCACGCGGTCGCGCCGCAGCGCCAGCCGCGTGAGGTGCCAGGTGCCGACGAGCGCCGTGTTCGTGGCCGGCGCCCGCGTGAGGGTCGCGGTCATTTCGCGGTCCCCTCGGTGTAGTGGCGGAGGAAGAGCTCCTCCAGGGTCGGCGGCTGGCTCACCAGGCTGCGCACGCCGACCTGCGTGAGCTGGCGCAACGCGTCGTCGAGCGAGCGCGTCTCGACGTCGAAGCGCACGCGGTTGCCGGTGACCTCGAGGTCGTGGATGTCGGCGAGCTTGGCCAGGCCGTTGGGTGGGCCGGCCAACTCCGCGGTGATCGACGTGCGGGTGAGGTGGCGCAGCTCGGCGAGCGTGCCGGATTCGACGGTGCGGCCGTTGCGGATGATGCTCACCTTGTCGCACAACGCTTCCACCTCCGCGAGGATGTGGCTCGACAGCAGCACGGTGCGGCCCTGCGCGCGTTCCTCCTGGATGCACTCCTGGAACACGGATTCCATGAGCGGGTCGAGGCCCGAGGTCGGCTCGTCGAGGATCAGCAGGTCCACAGTGGACGCGAGCGCGGCCACGATGGCGACCTTCTGCCGGTTGCCCTTCGAGTAAGTGCGGCCCTTCTTGCGCGGGTCGAGGTCGAACCGCTCGATGAGGTCCTTGCGCCGGCTCTGGTCGAGCCCGCCGCGCAGGCGCCCGAGCAGGTCGATCACCTCGCCGCCCGACAGATTGGGCCAGAGGTTGACATCGCCGGGCACGTAGGCGAGGCGGTGGTGCAGGCTCGCCGCGTCGCGCCACGGATCGCCGTCGAGCAGGCTCACTTCGCCCGCGTCGGCGTGCAGCAGTCCGAGCAGAACCCGGACAGTGGTGGACTTCCCGGCGCCGTTCGGGCCGAGAAAGCCGTGGACTTCCCCCACGGGAACCTGGAGATCGAGGCCGTCGAGGGCCTTTGTCCGGCCGAACGACTTGTGAAGGCCGGAGATCGAGATGGCGTTTCCCATGTTTCGGAAGCTACACTCGTTTCACGAAGTTGTGAAGTTAAGAAAATGTCTGGATATAGTGATCATGGCCTGGGGCGTGCGAGAGGATGGACGGATGACGACGCAGCGAGACGAGGACGCCGTCCGCCGGTACGTCGAGAGCCTGGGCCTCGTGCTGGCGCAGATCGGCATGCAGCGCATGGCCGCCCGCGTCTTCGCGGCCCTGATGACGACCGACGAAGGTCAGCTCAGGGCCGCCGATCTGGCGTCGCAGCTGTCGGTGAGCCCTGCGGCCGTTTCCGGTGCCGTGCGGTACCTGGAGCAGGTGGGGCTCGTGACGAAGGTCCGCGAGCCGGGCGAGCGACGTGACCACTACCGGCTCTACGACGACCTTTGGTACGCCACGTTCCTCAAACGCGACCGGTTCCTGATCATGTGGCGCGACGCGGCGGAGGAAGGTATCGACGCGCTGGGCGCGGACACGCCGGCCGGCAAGCGGCTGGCGGAGATGCAGGACTTCCTGTCGTTCGCGCTGAAAGAGATCACGAACCTCTACGACCGGTGGCACGAGGAGCGGGCGAAGCGGCGGGCCGCCGAAGCCTGACGGTTCACCGGAGGCCGGCGATCAGAGTCTTCGCCAAGCGGGCCGCGACGGCGTTGCCGCTGTCGGTGTCTTCGAAGGAGTCCAGGAAGGCCTGCTGGAAACACGCGCCGAGCAGCAGGCGCGCGGCCGCGGCGAGGTCGGTGCGGGCGGGGATGCGGCCGAGGGCGGCTTCGGCCCGCAGGTACGTCTCCACCAGGAGGATCGGCTGGCCGGGGCCGTGTCCGGTGCCGAGCGCGGCGCGGTGGGTGCGCAGGAGGTCGCGCGACGAGAAGATCGAGACGGAAATCGGGAAGCTCGCCCGGTAGAACTCGAGCGCGGTGCCGGCGAGCTCGGTCAGGTTCTGTTCCAGCGACGCGTCGGCGGCGTGGCGCGTGAGGCGCTCGGCCGTGGCACCGAGAGCCGGCAGTTCCTCGCTCAGCACGGCGAGGAATAGTGCCGTCTTGTCGCGGAAGTGCTTGTACAGCAAGGCTTCCGAATACCCTGCGGCCTGCGCGATGGCCTTGGTTGTCGCGTGTGCGTAGCCCTGCTCGCGCATGACTTTGGCGGCTGCGGCGACGAGGTCCTGACGGCTTCCCAACGGTGCTCCCTGAGGACGTTCTCAGCGTGGTGAGTGTTCACTCACCCTACTTGGTGAGTGAACACTCACCCCTGGGTTCGAGGAGGAGCTGCCATGAAGATCACCGTTCTCGGCGCGAGTGGGCGGATCGGCACGCTGGCCGTGCGGGAGGCGCTGGCCCGGGGCTGGCACGTGACGGCCGTGGTCCGGTCGCCCGAGCGGCTGCACGTCGCGAGCCATCCGCGGCTGGACGTCGCGGTGCACGCACTGGGCGACCCTTCGCTGGCCGAGGCGTTGCAGGGGCGCGACGCGATCGTGCTGGCGTTCGGGGCGCGCGACCGCCGTCCGACCACGGTGAACGCCGACGGCGCGCGAGCCGTGATCGCGGCGGCGGGGGCCACGCGGTTCGTCGCCGAGAGCGCGATCGGCCTGACGACCGAGGGCGACGACCCGTTCACGCGGTTCGTGGTCAAGCCGATCCTGGGTGCGTTGCTGCGCAACAGCTTCGACGATCTGCGCGGGATGGAGTCGGCGATCCGGGCCAGCGACCTGCGGTGGACGATCGTGCGTCCGCCTCGGCTCACCGACGGTCCGGCCGCGGGCCGCGTGCGCTTCAGCACGCACGGCGCGTTGCGTGGCGGCTTCGTCATTTCGCGCGCCGACGTCGCGACTTTCCTGCTCGACGCGGCGGAGGATACGGCGTTGATCGGGGAAACCGTCGGGATCGCGCGCGGTTGAGGGGCAGTTGTCCACAACTCACTCTGGCTGTGGACAACTCGGCTTCGTGTGCCGGAACCGTCGGTGATCGTGTTTAAGGTCGGTGGCATGGCTCTCCTCCGGTTCTTCCTGTTCACCGCGCTGGCCCCGGTCCTCGCGGTGCAAGCGCTGCGCGTCCGCCGCGGCACCCCACGCCTGCCCGGCGCCGGCGGCCCAGCCGAGGGCGTCACCGGCGACGGTCCGGTGGTGCGGCTCGCCGTGCTCGGGGGAGTCCACCGTGGACGGTGTCGGAGTGGCCGCGCACGCCGAGGGCCTCACCGGGCAGCTCGCGAACGAGCTCGCGTGCCGAGGTCTGCGGGTGCGCTGGCAGGCGGTCGGCCTGACGGGGGCGACCGCCGCCGTGGTCCGGGGCTCGCTGGTCGCGCGGCTGGCGCCGGCTGACGTCGTGGTGATCGCGCTCGGGGTCAACGACACCCTCGAGCTGCACTCGGCCGCGAGGTTCCGGCGCGACCTGCTCGGGGTGATCGTCGACGTGCGGCAACGGCTGGGGCCGGTGCCGGTGGTCCTGGCCGGGGTGCCGCCGATGGCGAGCTTCCCGTCGTTGCCACGGCCGCTGCGGGACGCGCTGTCCGCGCGCTCGACAGCGTTGGACACGGCGGCGGCCGAGCTCGCACGGCTGCCGGGCGTCACGTACTCGGCGATGACTCCCGACCTCCTGCACGAGGGCACGTTCGCCGAGGACCGCTTCCGCCCGGGGCCGGTCGGGTACCGCGACTGGGCCGCGGTGCTGGCGCCCGAGGTGGCCGAGGCGGTGGCCGCCGCCCTACCGGGGGTCACGGTGGTTCCGCATCCGAGGGAGCCGCGCCAGCCCATCTGACCAGCGGAGACGAAACGTTCCCAGAAATCTTTGCTCTCCGTGTATCTGGGTGCACCCTTGTTGCGTCCTATGGGGCAGCCGAGGGAAAAAGGGAGATCCAGATGCCTGCCGAATCCACCGAAGAGAACACGCCGACCACCGTCCCGCCGGTCACGATCGGCGAGCCGCCCCACGGCGGCGGCACCACGCAGCCCGACGGTGCCCACGAGCCCTACGACGAGCCGACCACCGCGAAGTAGCGGGACGGGCGGCGCCCGGGGGCCGAGGGGGCTGCCGGACGCCGTCTGCCGGGCGGGTTCAGGGGAGGAGCCGTCCGGCCGGGTCCGATGGGGAGCGGACCCGTAGAAGAGGGAGGGGCGCGCCGGCCGGTGCGGGTGCACGCCCGCGCCGGTCGGTGCACGAAGTCGCTTTGGCTGGGCCACGGGGGAGCCGACCCACCACGAACGCCGACCATGACGACCAGGGCCGGTTCACTGGATCGGGACGGACTGGCCGGTGTGGTTGTCGGCCCGGTGCACACACCGGACTGGACGATCGGCCGGGCTCGACGACTGACCGGGCCGGAGAACCAGACCGGTCCACGACGAGCCGGTCCGCCACCGCGGACCACGAGGACGGGGACCGGTGCACCAGGCCGGCTCACCGAGACCGGGTGACTGTGGACCGGCCCACCAGGCCGGGCCGCGGACAACCGGACCACGACGTGAGAGCGGTACCCACGCCGGATCACCCAGACCGGGGGCCGGTGCACCACGCCGGCTCACCCGACCGGGGACCGGTGCACCAGGCCGGCCCACTGAGACCGGGTGACTGTGGACTAGCCCACCAGGCCGGGTCACGGATATCCGGACCACGACGTACGAGGGCCGGTACCCACGCCGGCTCACCCAGACCGGGGACCGGTGCACCACGCCGGCTCACCGAGACCGGACGACCGAGGACCGGCCCACCAGGCCGGCCCGCACACGAGCGGGCCACCGAGAACCCGACGGTGACCCACTGATCCACCGCACCGACAGCACCGACCCGCAGCACCGCGACACACCGATCCACAACGACCCACCACGCCGGCCCACCACCCGAGTAAGTGACCCGATGTATCCCAGCCCTTCCTGTCTGCTCCTTCCCCGAGAAGGCCCGCGAGACAGACCCACGACACCGCCGCCGAACCCAACGCGCCTCACGAGCGAGGCAGATACGGTGACCGACGTGCAAACCACCGAGGTAGACCCGCCATGGGAAGGCCTGACCGGCGTCGACCTGCACGCTGCCTGCATGGAGGCGGCGCGGGGCGGTGACCGGCGGGCGATGGCGAAACTCGTCGACGAGCTGACGCCGCTCGTCTGGCACGTCGCGCGCGCGAACGGGCTGAACCGCCAGGTCGCCGAGGACGTCGTGCAGACGGTGTGGCTCGCTCTGTTCAGCCAGCTGGAGAAGCTGCGCGATCCGCGCGCGCTGGCCGCGTGGCTGATCACCACGGCGAGACGCGAAGCAGCCCACCCGTACGGGCGCCGCGTCCAGCCGGTGCCGTTGAGCGACGAGGTCGCCGAGAACCTCGAAAGCACCCATCCCGCGCCCGAGGACGAAGCCGTGCGCGCCGACAACGACCGACGGGTCTGGCGCGCCTTCCTCCGGCTGCCCAATCGCTGCCAGGAACTGCTTCGCCTCACTGTTCTCGCCGGCCGCGCCGAATACCAGGCGGTGGCCGAAGCGATGCGGATGCCGCGCGGCAGCATCGGACCCACCAGGGGTCGTTGCCTCGACACGATGCGCGATCTCCTCGCAGGAGAAGGGGGTGGCCGATGAACGACATCGGCGTGCCGGGAAGTGGCAGCGCTCTGCCTGACGACGAGACGCTGCTCGCCGACCTAGGCCGTTTCCTCGACGAACTGGACCCGCCACCGGAAGATCTGGTGCAGCGGGTCCAGTTCGCGCTCGAACTGGAGAACCTCGACGTCGAGATCGCGCGCTGGGAGCGTGCCGGCGAGCTCGCCGGTGTCCGCAGCACGGCCACTGGCACGATCACGTTCACGGTCAGCGACCTGACGGTGATGATCAACCTCACTCGCATCGGGAAGCTGCACCGGATCGACGGCTGGCTCGCGCCCGCCGGCGAGTACGAGGTGGAGATGCGCGTGGCCGACGAGGGCACGTTCTCCACCGTCGCCGACGAGGGCGGCCGGTTCGTGCTCGAGAACGTGCCGTGCGGGACCACGCAGATCCTGGTGCACCTCGGTGAGGGACCGCGCCGCCGAACTGTCGTGACTCCCACGGTCGTGCTCTAGAACCCGGACGGGCGTTACGGCGTGTCACGTGAGTGTGCTCAGATAGAGCGCGTGTCTGCGCCGTCGTCTCTTTCCGATCGAGTGATCGCGGAGGCGTCCGACTTGTACGCGCGGGGCCGAGCGGCCTCGTTCGACCAGCGGCCCGCGGTCGCCGTGCGTTTGTTCCGGCGAGCACTGAACCGCGTCTCGCGTGGTGAAGCTCCGGCTTCGCTGGAGATCCAGGTCCGGGTTCTCATCAGCCTGGGCGCGGCGGACGCCGAGGTGACCTCGACCGAGGCCGGTCTCGCACGCCTGGCGGCGGCGGAGACGGCGCGGCAACGCCTGCCCGCGGGCGAGACGCGCGCCGAGCTCGGCTTGATCGTCAATCTCCAGCGGGCGGTCGTGGTGATGCGCGCGGGCCGGTTCGCGGAAGCGCTCGTGCTCTACGACACCGTGATGCCGCAGCTCGAAGTCGGTGATCAGCTGCTGTTCCTGCGCACGCTCAACAACCGCGCGCTGGTGCACATGGCGCTGAACCAGCCGGCCGCGGCGCAGGCGGATCTGGTGCGCGCGCTCGAGTTGTCGCTCGCGCTCGGCCAGCCGCGGCTCGAGGGCAAGATCCGGCAGAACCTCGGTGATCACGCGCAGTTGCTGGGGGACGTCCCGCAAGCGCTGTTCCACTACGAAGAGGCGGCCCGGATCTTCGTCGACTTCTTCGAGGAAGAGTCACCCGGTTCGCTGGCGGTGGTGCGGCTCGACCAGGCTCGGGCGCTGCTCACCGCGGGTCTCGGCGAGGAAGCGGCGCGCCACCTCGACGAGGCGCTGCCGCAGCTGCGCGCGAACGGGTCGGGCCAGCACATCGCCGAGGCCGAAGTCGCTCGCGCCGCCGCCGCGCTGCTGGAAGGCGACTTCGCGCTGGCGCGCAAGTTCGCGTCCGATGCGAGGCGCCGGTTCCTGCGCCGCGGCAACACGACGTGGGCCGAGATCGCCGGCCTCGCCCGGTTCCGCGCCGACGCCCACAAGATCCTCAGCACCCGCGACGCCCGGTCGACCCCGCGGCTGCCCGCCGAGCTCGTGGCGCTGGCCGAACGCCTGTCCGCGCTGGGGGTGCGGGACGAGGCGGCCGTGGCGCGGTTGCTCGCCGTGCGGCTCCTGTTGCGGCGCGAGGAGTTCGACGAGGCCGCGAAAGTGCTGGCCGGCGTGCCGAAGCCGCGCGAGACGGCGCCGATCGACCACCGGATGCTGTTCCGGCTGTGCCGCGCGGAGCTGGCCGTGGCCACGGGCCGGCCGCGGTCGGCGCTCGCGCAGGCGCGCGCCGGCCTTCGCGAGCTGGGCATGATCCGCGACCGCATGGGCGGGCTCGATCTGGTGTGCGGCACGGCCGTGCACGGTGAAGAGCTGGGCCGGCTCGCGATGCAGCTCGTGCTGCGCCGCGCTCGCAACAACGCCGCAGGTGCGCGCCGCATGTTCGCGTGGCTGGAACGCACGCGCGCGCAGGTCTACCGCTACGAGCCGCTGCCCGTGATCGAGGATCCGGTGCTGTCGAAGCACATCACGGCGATGCGGCACCTGCAGCGCACGATCCAGCGCGCCCGGGCCGAGGGCGAGCCCGTGAAGGCGCTGGAGCAGCGCTATTCCGCGCTGCAGCACGAAGCGAGCCGGCTCGGCTGGTACACGAGCCCGTGGGGCCGGCCGCGGCCGGTCGCCACGCCGGACGAGGTCGTGGAGCAGCTTGGCGACCGCGTGCTCGTGAGCCTGGTGCCCTACAACGGGCAGCTGTACTCGGTGGTCGTCGACCGCGGGTCGTTCCGGCTGCTGAAGCTCGGGCCGTACCAGGACATCGTGGAGACGGCGAAGCAGCTGCACGCCGACCTCGACGCTTTGGCGCCCGACCACCTGCCCCCGATGCTGGCCGAGACGGTGGCGGCGTCCGCCGTACGGCGCGCGGACAAGCTCGACGCGCTTATTTCCGCGTCGCTGGTCAAGACGCTCGACGACCGCGAGCTGGTGATCGTCCCCATCGGGCAGCTGTACGCGATGCCGTGGGGTGCGTTGCCATCGCTGCGTGGCCACGCGGTGTCGATCGCGCCGTCGGCCACCGCGTGGATCACCGCCAAACGCGCCACCGACGCCGACGCCGTGCTGCTCGCAGGCGGCCCCGGCGTGCCCGGCGCGGTCGGTGAGGTGAGCAAACTCCGCTCGGTCTACCCGGACGCCCGCCTCGTCGACGGCTCCGGCGCCACCAGCTCCGCCGTCCTCGCCGCCCTCGACGGCACCCGCCTGGCCCACCTCGTCGCCCACGGTGCCCACGAGCCGGCCAACGCGTTGTTCTCCCGCCTCGAGCTCGTCGACGGCCCGCTGTTCGCCCACGAGACCTCGCGCCTCGCGAAACCGCCCGAACGCGTCGTCCTCGCGGCCTGCGAACTGGCCATGAGCCACATCCGTCCGGGCGAAGAAGCCCTCGGTTTCGCCGGCACGCTCCTGGCCAGCGGCTCCCGCACCGTCATCGGCGCCGTCGCCCGCGTCGGCGACCGCGCGGCGGCAGACACGATGGCGGACCTGCACCGGCGGCTGGCCGACGGCACGCCGCCGGCGCTCGCGTTGGCGGAGGCGATCGCCGTGGACCCGCTGCGGCGGCCGTTCGTGTGCCTGGGCGCGGGCTGAGGAACTAGGCCAGGAAGTCCGCCAGCGGCACCGGCGTCAGTCCGTCCTTCTTGGCCTGCGCGAGAAAAGCTTCGTAGTCTTCCTTGAACGTCTTGCGGAAGTGCATCAGCACGATGTCGCCCGGGCGGAGCTTGTCGCCGACCTGGAACTGGACGTGTCCGTCGTTCACCGCGGCGGACCACAGCACGGCGACGCGCATGCCGCAGAGCTGGGCGGCGTGCAGGGTGTTCTGGTCGTAGTTGCCGAACGGCGGGCGGAACAACACCGGGCGCACGCCGAGCTCGTGCTGGAAGTCGTCGGCGTCGTCGCAGATCTGCTTTTGCTGGTAGGCCAGCGGTTTGCCCTTGAGGTCCGGGTGGTCGACGGTGTGGTCGCCCAGCGTCGCGCCCGTCGAGTCCAAAATGGACTTGAAGTAGGCCTCGTGGCCCTTCACGTACCGCTGGTTCAGGAACAGCACCGGGTGCCCGCCCGACTGCTGGATCAGGCCCGGAGCCGAGGGATCCTTGACGGCGCCGTCGTCCATGGTGATGAACACGTACGGCTTGGTGGTGGTGATGCGGCGGACCACGCCGACCTTGCCGTCGGCGATGGCGGGTGCCTTCTGTTGCACCGTGCCGAACGGGTACGGCCCCGACGTAGCCGGGTGCACAGCGCCGGGCGCGGGGTTCGGCTGGCTAGGGGGCGGCGCGACAACCGGCGCCGGCGCGGAGCAAGCCGCCACCACGAACAACCCGGCCACCACAGAACCCAGCTTCGTCACGCGTTTCACACGAGGGGAGACGTCGCGACCGCGGCTGGAGTTGAACCGCTGTGGCCCAGCGCACCCGGTCAGCGCCCGGAGTCGGCCGCTTTGACCAGTTGCGCCGAAAGGATCCGGATCGCACCGCGCAGTGCGGCGGCGGCGAAAGCTCCGGTTCCGGGCACGGACTCGGTGAACGAGCCCGTCCAGCGCAGGTCCGTGCCGCCCGCGGTGTTCGGGGTGAAGAACACTTCCGCGCGGTAGTCGCGCACGGGCCCGGAGCCGTCGAAGGTGTAGACGTGGCGCCGGTCGGGCTCGTACTCCACCGTCTTCTCCCGCAGCAGCACCGGCCACAGTCCCACTTCGCGGACGGCGCCGACGCCGTTGGGATCGTCGTCACCCCGCCGCGCCCAGCGCGCCTGCACGATCAGCGGACGGCCCCACTTCGACCACAGCGGACCCTCGGTTTCCAGGCGGAACAGGACTTCCGGCGGCGCCGTACTGACGCGGTTGACCTCGAACGAGTACGTACGGCCCGGCATCGTCGGCCCCTTCCGTCTTGTTGACGGGTTGATAATTAACCCGAGGCGCTCAGCGTAGGTCAAGATGGGTGCGTGAGCCGCCCCGACTTCGCCGCGCCGCACTGGCTGGTCCAGCTCCTCCGCTCGAAACCGGTCCCGGTCCCGTGGAACATGGTCGCCCGCGCGGTCGTCGCGCTCGCCACGCCACTGGCCGTCGCGTACGCGGCCGGCGACATCGGCGTGGGCGCCCTGGTCTCCACCGGCGCGTTGCCCGCCGTGTTGTCCGAGGCCGCGGGGCCGTACCGCTACCGCGCCCGCCGGCTGGGCGGCGCGACGCTCGCGGCGGCCGGCGGCTACCTCGTCGGCCTGCTTACGGGCGCGGTTCCGGCGTGGTCGATCCCGGCGATCGTGGTGATCGCGGCGGTGTCGGCGCTGATCAGCGCGGCCGGCAGCAACGCGTCGGTGGCGGCGCTGCAGATGTTCGTCTTCTGCGTGCTCGGCACCGCGCAGCACGCGACGGGCCTGAAGATCGAAGAGCTGTTCGGCTACTTCTGCCTCGGCGCGGCCTGGAGCCTGTTCGTGGCGCTGGTGACGTGGACGGTCCACGGCACAAGCCCTGAACGCACCGCCGTCGCGCAGGTCTACATCGAGCTCGCCGCGATGCTGTCGGCCACCGACGAGCCGACGTCGCGCGTCGCCCGCAACCAGCTCACCACGGCCATGAGCACCGCGTACGACCGGCTGCTCACCGCGCGCTCGTGGCTCTCGGGCCGCGACGCCGCGTACCGCCAGTTGCTGAACCTGCTGTCCGCGACCACGCCGGCCGTCGAGGCGTCCGTCGCGATGGTCAACGCCGGGCACCGGCCGCCGCCCGAGGTCATCGACTACCTCACCGGCGCGGCCGCGTCCGTGCTCGCGACCCAGCCGCTGCCCGCGCCGCCGCCGATGCCCGAGGACGACCTCGACCCGGTCGAGTCCGCGCTCTACGCCGGCCTCGCCCGCATCGAGAAGGGCGACAACCGGCAACGACGTGCTCCCGCCTCGCCGTACCAGCGTCTTCGCGAGTGGTTCGGCTCGCTCGCGTCCGGCCCGCTGACGTGGCTGGTGGCCCTGCGGCTCACGGTGTGCGTGGCGGTGGCCGAGGTCGTGGCGCTGATGGTGCCGTTCGAGCGCTCGTACTGGATCACGCTGACGGTCGGCGTGGTGCTGAAACCCGACTTCGGCTCGGTCTTCGGCCGCGCGCTGCTGCGCGGTATGGGCACGATCGCGGGTGTCGGCATCGGCGCGATCGTGCTCGCCATCGGCGCGCGCGGCTGGGTCCTGGTGGTGCTGATCGCCCTGTTCGCGGGCGGTGCCGCGATCGGGAAGGTGCGCAACTACGGCATGCTCGGCACCTTCGTGACGCCACTGATCATCCTGCAGATGGACCTCGCCCAGACGGGCAGCTGGTCGGTCGTCCTCGCGCGGTTGCTGGACACCGTCACCGGCTGCGTGATCGTGCTGCTGATCGGCTACCTGCTCTGGCCCGGCTCCCGCCGCCCGCGGGTCGGCGGCCGGCTGGCGAACAGCTTCGACACGGTCGCGGCTTACGTCCAAGCCGCCCTCGTCCTCAACTCGACCCCAGAGGCCCGCCTGGCCCGTTCACGCTCCCGCCGCGCGGCCTACCGTGCGCTCGCGGACCTGCGCACGGCGTTCCAGCAGGTGATCGTGGAGCCCTCACCCGCGGGCCGGCACGCCGTGGCGTGGTGGCCGGTGATCGCGGGGCTCGAGCGCGTGGCGGACGCCGTCACTGAGGTCTCCGTGACGCTCGGCCGCGGCGTGCCGGCCCCGTCACCCGCGGAGATCGCACTGGTCACCGACGCCTTGGCCGAGCTCGCGGCGGCCGTGCGCGAGCAACGTGAGCCGGGCTCGGTGCCCCTGCCCGACAGCGCGCAACTCTCCGGCGTCGTCGACCAGCTCGGCTCGACGTTCGACGCGGTGCGCGGTCCGGACCTCGTGGAAACCGCCCCGCTGCGGCTGGTGCGCCGGTTCCTGCCCTATCACCGGCGCACCTGACCACCGCTTACTGCTGCGGCGGCTGCGGGGGCTGCTGACCCTCGTCGGGCTTGTCGGTGCCGACGAGCTTGCCGAGGAAGTCCTTGGCCTTCTCGACGCCGCCGTCGATCTGCGAGTCGTGGCCGCTCGTCTTGGACTTGGCGAACCCGGCCGCCTTGTCGAGGCCCTGCTCGATCTTGTCGCTGTTGTCCCGCAGGGCCTCGGTGGCTTTGTTCTTGAGCTCGTCGAAATTGATGCCCATGTTCGTTCGCTCCCCAATCCCGGAGTTGACGCCCCCATCGTCACACAACGGACGCCCCCGGCAACTCCGGGCGAATTCCCTGGGTTAGTTGACTTCGCCGCTCGCCACGCCGTCTTCCAACGCGGTGATCCGGCCACCCCGCTCGCCCAGGCCGATCAGCGCTTCGCGGGCGTCCGGGGCGGAGAGGGTGACGCGGACGCCGGAGCGGGCGGCATCGTGGGCGGTGGAGTAGGCCAGGGCGCCGTCGTGGCCGGCCTTGATGGTGGCGGCCAGGCCGCCGGTGGAGGCCAGCGAGCCGCGGGCGGCGCCGAGGCGGCCGAGGGCCTCGTCGACGATGGGCAGCAGCGCGTCGCGGTTGCCTTCGGTCATGGCGCGGACCAGTTCGGGGCTGGAGCCGGCCACGCGGGTGCCGTCGCGGTACGAGCCGGCGGCCAGGGACATCGCGAGTGGCCCGCCCTGGGCGCCGATGGTGGCCAGGATCGCGGCGAACAGGTGGGGCAGGTGCGAGATCCGCGCGACGGTCTCGTCGTGCGAGTCGGCGGGCAGCGGCACCGCGAACGCGCCGACGTCGAGCACCAGCCGGGTCACCTCGGCCCACGCTTCGAGATCGGTGTCCTCCTCGACGCCGACGACCCACGCCGCGCCCTCGAACAGCGAAGCGTTGCCCGCGAGCCAGCCCGACTCGGCCGTGCCCGCCATCGGGTGCCCGCCCACGTAGCGCGTGTACGGCGCGCGCCGCCGCACTGCGTCTAGCATCGGGCCCTTGACACTCACCACGTCGGTGAGCACACAGTGCGGCGCGTGCTGCGCGACCAGCCGCAACAGGTTCTCGACGGCCGGCAGCGGCACGGCGAGCACGATCAGCGCCTCGGCCGACTCCGCCCGGTGCAGCGCGGCTTCCACGTCGGTGGTCACGTCGTAGCCGGCGCGGCTGGCGGCGTCGGCGTCCACTTCGGACACCGCGGCGCCCCACGTGGTCCTGCCGCCGGCCACGCTCGCGCGCAGCAGCGACCCGCCGATGAGCCCGAGTCCGATCACGCACACATCTCGCACGGGGCTCATCCTGCCAGTGGCCGCAACCCGGCTACAGCGTGGCCGCCAGGCGCGTGCCCTGGTCGATGGCGCGTTTCGCGTCCAGCTCAGCCGCCACGTCGGCGCCGCCGATGAGGTGCACCGGCGCCGAACCCAGCGCGTCCGCCAGATCGCGCACGGGCTCCTGACCGGCACAGACCACCACCGTGTCCACCTCCAGCAGCCGCGGCTTCCCGTCGACGGTCACGTGCAGCCCGGCGTCGTCCACCCGCTCGTAGGTGACGCCGGAGATCCGCTCCACGCCCTTCGCCTTCAGCGCCGCCCGGTGCACCCAGCCCGACGTCTTGCCCAGCGACGCCCCGATCGGCGTCTTCTTGCGTTGCAGCAGGTAGACGGTCCGCGGCGACGGTGAAGGCCGCGCCACTCCGAGGCCGCCGGCAGCGAGCGCGGGATCCGTGACCCCCCACTCCGTCAGCCACTCGTCGCGGGTCAAGGTCGCGGACGTGAGGAACTCGCTCACGTCCACCCCGATCCCGCCGGCCCCGATCACGGCGACCCGCGACCCGACCGAGGCGCCACCTCGCACGACGTCCACGTAGGACACCACCCGGGGATGGTCGATCCCCTCGAGCGCCGGCACCCGCGGCACGACGCCAGTGGCCAGCACGACCTCGTCGAACCCGGTGAGATCCTCGGCCGACGCACGCCGTCCGAGGTGCACCTTCACACCCGTGACCTCCAGCCGCCGCGCGTAGTAGCGGATGGTCTCGGCGAACTCCTCCTTGCCCGGGATCCGGCGCGCGATGCCGAACTGGCCGCCGATCTCGTCGGCCGCCTCGAACAGCTCGACGCGGTGGCCGCGCTCGCCCAGCGCCGTCGCCGCCGCGAGCCCGGCCGGCCCGGCGTCGACCACGGCCACGTGCTTCGCGCGCCGCGTCGGCGACAGCACCAGCGTCGTCTCGTGGCCGGCGCGCGGGTTGACCAGGCACGACACGGGTTTGCGGCTGAACGCGTGGTCGAGGCAGGCCTGGTTGCACGCGATGCACGTGTTGATCTCGTCCTCGCGGCCTTCCTCCGCCTTGCGGACCCACGACGGGTCGGCGAGGAACGGCCGCGCCAGCGACACGAGGTCCGCGTCGCCGCTCGCCAGCACCTCTTCGGCAACCTGCGGCATGTTGATGCGGTTCGACGTCACGACCGGGATCGACACGTGCGGCTTGAGCTTCCCGGTCACCCACGTGAACGCGGCGCGCGGCACCGACGTCACGATCGTCGGCACGCGCGCCTCGTGCCAGCCGATGCCGGTGTTGATGATGGTGGCGCCGGCGGCTTCCACTTCCTTCGCCAGCGCCACGACGTCGTCCCAGCTCTGCCCGCCTTCGACGAGGTCGAGCATCGAGAGCCGGTAGATGATGATGAAGTCCGGGCCCACCTTTTCGCGCGTGCGCCGCACGATCTCCACCGCGAACCGGCGGCGCTTCCGGGCGGAGCCGCCCCAGCCGTCGGTACGCTTGTTGGTGCGCTCGGCCAGGAACTGATTGATCAGGTAGCCCTCGGAGCCCATGATCTCGACGCCGTCGTACCCCGCCTCGCGGGCGAGCGCGGCGCAGTCGGCGAACGCGCGGATCGTCCGCTGGACGCCGTAGCCGGTCAGCGCGCGCGGGCGGAACGGGTTGATCGGCGCCTTGAGGCTCGACGCGGAGACGCTCAACGGGTTGTACGAGTAGCGGCCCGCGTGCAGGATCTGCAGGGCGATCTTGCCGCCGGCCTCGTGCACGGGCGCGGTGAGCTGCCGGTGCTCTTTCGCTTCCGCCGTCGTCGAAAGCTTCGAGGCGAACGGCAGCAGCCAGCCCGTGCGGTTCGGCGCGAACCCGCCCGTGACGATCAGGCCGGCGCCACCGCGGGCCCGCTCGGCGTAGTACTCGGCGAGCTGCGGGAAGTGGGCCGCGCGGTCTTCGAGGCCGGTGTGCATCGAGCCCATGAGCACGCGGTTGCGCAGGGTCGTGAAGCCGAGGTCGAGCGGTTTCAGGAGGTGGGGGTAGGGCGTCATCGGGCGTCCTTCTCGTCGGATTGGAGCGCGTTCAGGACTTCGTCGAGCCACTCGATCTGGCCTTCTTCGACCCGGATTCCGCCGCGCAGCACGAGGTATTGGTGCAGGGCGCGGCCGCTGGTGGGTGCGGGGAAGTCGCGTTTCTCGATCCGGCGGTACGCGTCGAGCCGCTCGGCGTGGGCCGCGCGGTGCCGCGCCAGTTCTTCGGCGACGGCGTTTTCGTCTCCGAAGGAAGCCCCACGGAGCTTCACCGCCAGCTCCTGCGGTCCGGCTGATGCGTTGGGCTCCGCGAGCCACCGACGCAGCTCGGCCTGCCCGGCCGCGCTGACGGTGTGCACCTTTTTGTCCGGCCGCCCGTCCTGCGCGACGGTCTCGACCGCCACCCAGCCGGCCTCTTCCATCCGCTTGAGCACGCGGTAGATCTGCTGGTGGGTGGCGCTCCAGAACAGGCCGATCGACTTCTCGAAGCGGCGCGCGAGCTCGTAGCCCGAACCCGAGCGTTCGGACAGCGAGACGAGGATCGCGTGCTCCAGTGCCATGGCCTTCAGGTTGCTATGCAACTAGGTGCAGTGCAACCTGTTGCAACGCAGGTCACCCGGCAGGGTGGGGCAAATCGGGTCGACGAATGGCGTGAACCGGCCAGGATGGACATCGTGCACCCGGTTCTGGAACTGATCAACGAACGGCTGGCGTCGGGCAGCGTGCCGGGGGAGCGGAGTGACGACCGCCGCCTGGTGCTCGCGATCGAAGGGGGCAGCAGCCGCGGCACGTACTCGAGCGGCATGGTCCTGGCCCTGGACGAGATTGGCGCGACACCCGCGTTCGACGCGGTCTACGGCTCGTCGGCCGGAGCCTTGAATGCCGCGTGGCTGCTCTGCGGACGCTCCCAGACGGGCGTGCGCACCTGGTGGAACCCCACGGTGATGCGCCGGATCATAAACCCGCTCCAAGCCCTGCGCGGCAAGTCCGTGATCGACCTGGACTACCTCGTGCACCAGGTGTATTCGGTGCTGGAGCCCATGGACTTCCCGGCGATCCTGGCCAACCCCGTCACGTTCCACCCCTTGGCGACCGACGCGGACACCGGCGAGTCCACCGACCTGCACCCGTTCATTTCCGAGGTCGCCGACATCAAGACCGCCTTGGCGGCCTCGTCGTGCATGCCCGTGCTCGCCGGCCCGCCGATCGCGATGGGCGGCCGTCGTTTTGTCGACGCGGGTGTGGCGGAGCCGCTGCCCTTTCGGACCGCTTTGGCTCAGGGCGCGACAGACGTGCTGGTCTTGCGCACCCGCCGGTCGGACGAGCTGCCGGCCCCGCCGCCGCGGGTGCAGGACGTCGTCGTGCCGCGGTTTTTGCGCCGCCACGCCCCGGGCACGGTCAACGCGTGGCGGGAGCAGTACACCCACGATCTCGACGACGAACGCCTGCTGCGCGAGGATTCGCGCCTGGCGAGCATCCGGCCGCCCGCCGGCTCTCCGGCCGTGGGGGCGCTGGAACGCGACCCCGCGGTGTTGCGGCGGGCGGTGGAGCTGGGCCGGGAAGC
The DNA here is from genome assembly GCF_040682095.1 of Amycolatopsis sp. NPDC051372. Taxonomy (NCBI): domain Bacteria; kingdom Bacillati; phylum Actinomycetota; class Actinomycetes; order Pseudonocardiales; family Pseudonocardiaceae; genus Amycolatopsis; species Amycolatopsis sp. NPDC051372. The sequence goes on along the minus strand of NZ_JBFBAF010000003.1, from coordinate 303,157 downwards.
GGTGTACAGCGCGTTGGAAGTGCTGCGGGAGGCTTCCTGACGGTCAGCCCTCACGCGACTTCCGCCGCACCCGCTCGGTGCGCTCTGCGGCGGCTTCGGGTGTGGTCATCCCCTTCCGTGGTTGCGCCGGTCCTTCTCGTAGCTCAGGGCCTTCTTCTCCTGCGGGCTCTTGCGCGCCATCGCGTCAGGCCGCCACGACGTGGTTGGCCCTCGACTGGACCACCAGCCTCTGCGCGCCCAGCGACACCGCGAGGTACAGCAGGATCGAAGCGCTCCCGAGGCCCTTCGCCGGGCTGTTCGCGTCGATCACGAAGTCCAGTCCGATGTGGATGGCGATGGCGACCACCCACAGGGCGACGGTGAGCCACGTGCCCTGGCGCCAGAGCTGGCCGTCGGCGCGCCAGAGGCGGACGGTGTACGCGCGGACGAGGCCGAAGAGGGCCGCGATGACCAGGCTGCCGATGAGCAGCAACACGGCGGGCGTACCCGGGGTGCCGCCCTTGAAGAACGACGCGAGAGACACCACGCCGAGCACGGCGAGGATCAGCAGGACGGTCGGTTTGCGGTCTTCGCGCACGAGGCGTTTCTGCGTCTGTCGCCAACACAGCCACGCCAGCACGACGAGTCCGATGAGGATGTTGACGGTGTTGCTCACGGTGGTCCCCTCCAGGCAGAACTCAAGGTGAGCACCAGCTTGGCGGGCGGCGAGCCGGGAAGCGTCAAACCCAGGGTTGATCCCAGGTCGGTTTCACTCCACCACGGCCAGCCCACAAACCGGTCATAGCGATGGTTTCCGCGCCACTCCACCGATCACGCGCGACTCCGAAGGCGCCTTCGCGAACACGGTGTCGCGGTCGGGGTGCCACGCCGGCGCGTAGACCAGGCCCGGCTCCAGCAGCGGCCACCCGCCGAAGAAGCGCGAGAATTCCGCCAGGTTGCGCAGAACGCCGGGGTTCGTCGTGGACTCGTAGTACTCCAGCAGATCGGCCAGTGCCTGGCGTTCGTCGTCGTCCACGGGGTTCTCGTTGGTCATCTGCGAGAGCACCAGCAGTGAGCCGGGAGCCACGCGGTCGCGGTAGAAGGACAGGATGCCGTCCGGGTCCTGGTCGTCCTTGATGAAGTGCAGCACCGCGTTCACGATCAGCGCGACGGGCTCGCGCACGTCGATCACGTCCGAGTCCATCACGCGCTCCCACAGCTCTTCCGGCTGCAGCAGGTCCGCGGCGATGGCCTGGTGGCGTTCCTCGTCGGCGGTGTCGGCGAGCAGGATCTGCGAGTGCGCGAGGGCGACGGGCTCGTTGTCGATGTAGAGCACGTGCACGTCGTGCTCCGGGCGCTCGGCGTCGGCGACCTCGTGCACGTTGCCCGCCGTCGGCAGGCCCGAGCCGATGTCCACGAACTGCCGAATCCCGGCGCGCACGCTCTGGCGCACCGCGCGGCCGAGGAACTGCCGGCTGGTCAGGCAGTAGTCACCCATGAGCGGCAGCCGCGCGCGCACCTTCTCGGCGAACTCGCGGTCGATCGCGTAGTTCGTGTTGCCGCCGATGAAGTAGTCGTAGATCCGGGCCGCGGACGGCCGGTCCAGACTGCCTTCGACTGCGCGCAGCGCTTCGTCTCGTTCGATCATCGCCGTCCTCACCGCTCGGGTCGCACCCATGCTAACCACGGTGCGCGACAAGCGGATCAAGCCGTGGTGATGGCCTCCCGATAGGCGTTCACGGATTCCGTCAACTGGTCCATCGAGACGCGCAGCTGGACGATCGTCTCGAGGTCGAAGCCCAGCGCGCGGCCGATGTGCGGCGGGATCCGCTCGGCCTGCGCGCGCAGCGCCTCGCCCTTGTCGGTGAGCGTGATCCGCACGGAACGCTCGTCGTCGGCCTGGCGCTCGCGCGTGACGAGGCCGGCCTTTTCCAGGCGCTTCAACAGCGGCGACAACGTGCCCGAATCGAGGTTCAGCGCGGCGCCGAGCTCCTTGACCTGCTGGGCGTCGTGCTCCCACAGCGCCAGCATCACGAGGTACTGCGGGTACGTGAGGTCGAGCGGCTCGAGCAGCGTCCGGTAGAGCGACGTGACGGCGCGCGACGCCGAGTACAGCCCGAAGCAGAGCTGGTCGTCTAGCAGGAGCGAGCCCGTCTCACCGGGATCCTGGCTGGTCATGGGTACCTCCTCGGCAAGGTGTAACTCTCAATGATCCCCGAGTTGTGCCCGAACGAGCAACTCAAGTGCCTTATATCTCATTGGACTCAGTTTAGTTGTGCGCAATTTAGTTGTGTACTAACTTCATGAGGGTCGGCAACGGACACCGCCTGGAGGAGACCCGAGATGACCACCCCGAATCCGCAGAACCTCGCCCTCGAACCCGCTGCGCAAGCGTTTTCCGAGGCCACGGCCGCGCACCCGTTCCTGTTCGAGCTTCCGCCGGCCGAAGGTCGCAAGGCCGTGGACGGCGTGCAGGACGGCCCCGTCGAGATGCCGCCCGCCGACATCGAGGTCGTCCAGGTTCCGGGTGGCCCGAACGGCGACGTCGAGGTCCGCATCGTCAAGCCCCAGGGCGTGACCGGTCCGCTGCCGATCCTCGTGTACGTCCACGGCGCCGGCTGGGTCTTCGGCGGCTTCCACACCCACGAGCGCCTGGTCCGCGAGCTCGCCGCCGGCACCGGCGCGGCCGTGGTCTTCTCCGAGTACAGCCTTTCGCCCGAGGCGCGCTACCCCGTCGCGATCGAGGAGAACTACGCGGTCGCGAAGTGGGCCGTCGAGCACGGCGCCGAGAAGGGGCTCGACACCTCGCGCGTCGCCATCGCCGGTGACTCCGTCGGCGGGAACATGACCGCCGCCCTCACGATCATGGCCAAGCAGCGCGGCGACGTGCGCTTCCTGCAGCAGGTGCTCTTCTACCCGGTCACCGACGCGAACTTCGACACTGAGTCCTACCACCTGTTCGCCACGGGCTACTTCCTGCAGCGCGACGCCATGAAGTGGTTCTGGGACCAGTACACGACCGACGAGGCCCAGCGGGCCGAGATCACCGCGTCGCCGCTGCGTGCGTCGCTCGAAGACCTGGCGGGCCTGCCGCCGGCGCTCGTGATCACCGGCGAGGCCGACGTGCTTCGCGACGAGGGTGAGGCGTACGCGGCGAAGCTGCGCCGCGCGGGCGTCGCCGTGACAGCCGCGCGCTACGCCGGCGCCATCCACGACTTCGTGATGGTCAACGCGCTGCGCGAGACCGGGGCCGCCGACGCCGCGATCAAGCAGGCGATCAGCGTTCTCCGTGGCGCGTTCGAGGCCTGAAACCGCAGCTGAGACGCCTGGCGGGCTACCCTCTTGATCTTGTGACGGCGCTCACCTGATCACAACGGGGGTGGCCTGCCGAACGTTTCTTGTACAGGGGTTTGTACAGCGGGTTCGATCTTCCGGACGCGCGCCGGAGGAGGGGGTTCCCGTGCACCTGAGCAGCATCCGGCTGGACTCACCGGTCGAAGTGATCGTGATCGGTGTGCTGGCCGTGCTCGCGGTCGTGGCCGTCCCGTGGTTCTGGGACCGGTGGCGCAAGCGCAAGCAGCTCGGGCGCAGCGCCACCGTGCTCACGGCCGTGGTGCTGATCGTGGTGAGCGTTTCCCTGGTCGGCAACCTCATCGGCGGCTTCTTCCCGACGCTCGGCTCGCTGCTCGGCACCGGCGTATACGCGGCCGAAAGCGCCGACGCCGAGGCCGGCGACAACGGCGCGGACCTCGACAAGCTGCGCGACCTCGGCGTGGTGCACGCGCGCGAGGGCAAAGGGACCGTGCTGCACATGAAGGTCATCGGCCGGCGCACCGGACTTGTGCGCGACGTCGCCGTGTACCTGCCGCCGCAGTACTTCCAGCTGGCCTACCGCTCTCTGAAGTTCCCGGCGATCGAGTGGATCCCGAACTACCCGTCGGGCCCCGAAGTGGCCACCAGCGGCTACCACCTGCCCGAACAGCTCGACGCGGCGATCGCCAAGCACGTGCTGCCGCCCACCGTCGTCGTGATCCCCGACCCGACGGGCGTGCCGAAGGTCGGCCACGACACCGAGTGCGTCGACGAGGTCGGCGGCACCCCCAACGACACCTACCTCTCCGCCGACGTCCGCGAGTGGGCCATCCAGCGCCTCGGCCTCAACCCGGCGCGCGGCGCGTGGACCATCGCGGGCTGGTCCTCGGGCGGCTACTGCGCCATGAACCTCGTGACGCGCCACCCGCAATGGTTCGCCCAAGCCGTCAGCGTCAGCGGCTACGACCGCGCCCAGGTGGACTCCGAAACCGAAGACCTCTTCCACGGCCGCCACGACATCGACGACGCCAACAACGTCCGCGTGAACGTGCGCCTGCATCCGTCCCCTGTGGACATCCTGGCGATCTCCGGGGACAAGGAGAGCTACGAGAGCTTCGCCATCGACCAGATCCGCGCCGCCGCCCAAACCCCGGTCCGCTTCTCCTCGTGGCGGATGCCGGACGCGGGCCACAACATGAACACGTTCAAGTCGCAACTGCCCGACGTCCTGGCGTGGATCGGCGCGCGCATTCCCGCGCCTTGTGCGGCCGGCCGGCAGGTCGACGTCAGCGGAGGCGTGCGGCCGTGGCCGTTGCCGAAGTCGGGGGCGCGCGGTGCGTTGTCGGCGACGGGCGAGTGAGGGTCACGATTTCAGCAGTGGCAAGAGGTTCTTCACGACGGACGTGATCTGCGCCGACGCGGTGGCGTAGCTGACGGACTGTGGCTGTTCCGTGAGGACGGTGACGATGAAGCGGTCGCCGTCGCCGACGAGGCCGGAGGTGTGGAGCATGCGGGTCGGGCGGCAGCAGGACCAGCCTTGCTTCACGGCGAAGTTGCCGGGGCCAAGGGCATCGGGGATGCCGAAGTACTGGCGGAAACCGTCGGCGCCGAACTCGGTGGCGCCGTGCAGGGCGGCGAGGATCGCCGTGCGTTCGCCGGCGGGAGCTTTGGTGAGCAGGAAATGGTAGATCTTCGTGATGTCGCCGGCCGTGATCTCCGTGTCGCCCCAACGGCCGGGGCTGGTGGGCGGGTGGGTTTTCGTGAGGCCTATTCGCCGGATAGCGTTTTCGACGATCTTCGTCTCCCCGTTGGCGACCCAGAGCGTGCTGGCGGTCGTGTCGTCGCTGCGGGACAGCATTTCCTTCACGGTGCCGGCGGGCGTGCCGTTCTCCAGGGCGGACAGGGCGATCATGAGCTTCACCAGCGACGCCGACGTGTAAGTGCGGTCCGCGTTCACCGACAGCGCGGTGGTCCCCGTTGTCCGGTCGTAGACCACGGCGCTCACGTGCCCGCGCGGGACGAGCGCCGACAGCGCCTGGGTGCTCGGCTTGCCGGCCTTGGCGCCACCGGGCGTCGACGAGTTGCGCGCCGGCGGGATTTTGGCGGACGACGTGGGCGACGGGGTGTCCGGAGGCGCGGAAACGGTCGAGCTCTCCGAGCCGGCCGCGGCGATCGGCGTCGGACCGAGCGCGGTGACGACGTGCCGCGCCGGCTCCGCCGCCACGAGCACCAGCGCGACGAGTGCCCCCAGGCACAGCCCCACGAGGAAGAGGACGTTCACTTTGCGCATGACCGGACTTGTCCGATCACCCGTTCGGTGTTGCCGAATCGGGGGCCTTTTGTGGCATTGATCTCGAACAAGCCCGAATCCGGTGACGCTCCGAGGGCCTGCGGGCAAGCACCGGCGTTTCACTCCGGGCGAAGACGGGGTACCTCCTTCGCGTGAGTCAGCTCACCACGGGAAGGACTGGAGTCATGGTTCATGCGCACGGAGCCCGGATCCGGGTGGAGGGCCTGCAGCCCGCGCAGGTCCTGGCCGCCCTGGTGGGCGTCGCGTTCCTGGTCTACGGCGTCATCGGCTTCGCGAGGACCGGCGTCGGGGGCTTCACCGGGCACCACGAAGCCGGCTTTTGGCGGTTCTCCGGCAACCCGATGAACAACCTGGTGCACGTGGTGACCGGCGCGCTCGGCCTGCTGCTCGCGTTCGGCTCCGGCCGCGCGCGGACCTTCGGCTGGCTGCTCTTCTTCGGCTACGGCGTGCTGTTCGTGTGGGGCCTGATGATCACCGGCATGGTCGCGGCCAACCCGTTCGCCGTCGCCGGCAACCCGCTGGACCTCACGACGCCGGACAACTGGCTGCACCTCGGCATCGCCGTGCTGGGTCTGGTGATCGCGATGGCGCCGGCGCGCCGCAAGGTGCGGCTGCCGGACGAGGACGTGGAGCCGATCACGGCGGATGGGGCCCAGACGAGCGTGATCGAGCGGGTCGAGGACGACGACCACGCCGGGTCCACCCGGGAGATCCAGCCCCGCGACAAGCGCGGTCCCGGCCTGGCGCACTAGAACACCCGAAGGCCCGGCAACTCCCGCAGTTGCCGGGCCTTCGGTGTGTTCGGGAACTGCCGCTCCTTCCGTCGCCCGCGGCCGGTTGTCCTGACGACGCGCTGTCGGGGCGCGGCGCCGGGTCTGGAGTCAGTAGCTGTACGGGTCGCTCGAAGCGCCGGCGGCCGGGGCGCTCGTGGTCGGCTTGGCCGGGGCGGTGCCGGTGCTTCTGGTGGTGCCGGACTTGCAGCCGTTGGGCTCGATCACGAACCACGTGCCCTTCACGCCCATGCCGTTGGCCTGGCCGGGCGCGGTGTCCTTCGAATACCGGTACAGCGGCCAGCCGCCGAGCGTGGCCTGTGTGGTGCCGTCGGCGCGCTTGACGCTGCCGAGCAACTTGGCGTCGATGCCGTCGAGTGCGACGTCGCCGCTGGTCAGCATGGGCGGCCACAGCTTGGCGCAGTCACCGTCGCAAGTGGACTTCGAGGGTTTCTTGCTGTCCTTGGTGAACAGGTAGAGCGTGAAGCCGTCCTGGTCGACCACGGCCGCGCCGACGCCCTTGACCTCACCGGCGCTGAGTTTCACACCGTCCGAAGTGGACTTTCCGGCCTTGCCGCCCTGCGGGGTGGCCGCGAACCAGGTGCCGTTCACGCCCTGGCCGGTGGCGTCGCCGGGCGTGGTGTCCTTGGCGTAGGTGTAGAGCGGCCAGCCGTTCACGGTCACCTGCTCGGTGCCGTCGTCGCGGGTCACGCTGCCGACGAGGCTCTTGTCCACGCCGTCGACCTGCACGTCGCCCTTCGACAGCAGCGGCGGCCACGCCTTGGCGCAGTCGTCGACGCACGCGGACTTCGGCGGTTTGGCGGTGTCCTTGTCAAAGCGGTAGAGGGTCTGGCCGTCGCCGTCGGTGAGGACTTTGCCCAGCTCACCGACGTCGGTGGCCGCGAGTTTGACGGCCGTCTCGGTCGCGGCCGCGGCGTTGCCGACTTGACCGCCCCCGGTCCCGCCGCCAGGCACCGGCGTGGGTAGAGCGGTCGTGCCCGAGCAGGCGCTCAGCAGCGTGAGCCCTGCGGCCGCCGAGACGACGATGACGCCCGTGCGGAACCTGCGAAGCATGAAACTTCTCCTTGGGTACGTGGTCGCCGCGCCAGGCGCAGCTGCCGGTACCCCCCACGTTCCGTGAGGAACGCTTCCCACCCTCCTACACGGGCGGGCGGGCGGAGCGGTTCAGCAGAAGTCGCGACTACTTTCCGTCACCGTCACCGTCACCGTCACCGTCGAGGGCGCGGTCGACCAGCTTCCCGGCCGCGCCGGTGTACTGGGCGGGGTCGAGGAGGTCGTCGAGCTTCGCCGGGTCCAGGACGTCGGTGACCTGGGAGATCTCGGCGAGGACGTCCCGCAGCGGCCGATTCTCGCTTACCGCCCGCTTCGACGCTTCGCCGAGCACGTCCTTCGCCCGCGCCTTGCCGAGCAACGGCGCCAGCGCGGCCGACAGCCGTTCCGACACGATCAGCCCGTGCGTGAGACCGACGTTCTCCCGCATCCGCTCCGCGTCCACGGCCAGGCCGCGCGCCAGCTCGACGGCCGTGTGCGCCGCCCCGCCCGTGAGACGCAGGCACTCGCGCAGCAGCTGCCACTCGGCCTGCCACCCGCCGGCGGACCGCTCGTCCTCGGCTAGCCCGGACTGCGTCACGCCCGCTGCCAGCACTGGCACCTGCAGCGCCGCCGAGCGGATCAGGGCCGACAGCACGGGGTTGCGCTTGTGCGGCATCGCCGACGAGCCACCGCCCGTGGGCTCCGCGACCTCGCCGATCTCGGTGCGCGTGAGCACCTGGACGTCGACCGCGAACTTGCCCAGCGCCGTGGCCGTTTGGGCCAGCGCGGCCACGAGATCCGCGACGGGCGTGCGGTTCGCGTGCCAGGGCAACGGCGTGGTGGCCAGGCCGGTTTCCTCGGCGAACGCCTCGACGAGCCGCTCCGCGTAGTCCTCGGTGCCGTCGCCGTACTCGACGTACGCCGCCAGCGTCCCGGCCGCGCCGCCCAGCGACACGGGCAGCTCGAGGCGGCGCACCCGCTCGGCCGCGTCGAGCACGTACTGCCGCCAGCCCGCGGCCTTGAGCCCGAACGTCGTCGGTACGGCGTGGGCCGTCAGCGTCCGGCCGGGCATCACGGTGTCGCGGTGCGCGCGAGCCAGGTCCGCAAGCGCCGACGCGGTTGTCGCCAGGTCGTCTCGCAGCAGCTCCAGCGTGTTCCTCGCGACGATCATCAACGCCGTGTCGACGATGTCCTGACTCGTCGACCCGCGGTGCACGTAGTCGGCGTGCTCGGCGCCCACCGCTGTCGTCAGCTCCTTGACCAGCCCGACAACGGGGTTCGCCGTCGCACGCGCCGTCTTCGCCAGCGCCACCACGTCGATCTCCCGCGCCACCTCGGCGGCCTTCGCGGTGATCGCCTCCGCGGCCCCGGCCGGCACGGTCCCCAGCCGCGCCTGCGCCCTCGCCAGCGCCGCCTCGGCCGCCAGCATCGCCCCCACCACCGCGTTGTCCCCGGTCACCGCCTCGACCGGCGTCCCCGCCCGCACAGGCGACAACAACCCGGAATCAGGATCGACGCTCATGCCGCCCAGCATCGCACGCAGGACTCGCCGCCACCGCGCTTCTGTGCGGAGCCTCGCATCGGGTCAGTGGCCCACCGTGCCGTCGAGGGATTCGCGCAGCAGATCGGCGTGGCCGTTGTGCCGCGCGTACTCCGCGATCTGGTGCACCAGCAACCACCGCAACGTGAACGGCTCACCGGTCACCAGCGACGTTCCCCGGTCCTCCAGCGAGGAAGCCGCCGCGACGATCTCCCGCGAGCGCGCGCACTCCGTGCGCCACAAGGCCATTGCCTCGGTGACGTCGCCGTCGAGAGAGTCGAAGTCTTGGTTGGGGTCGTCGTCGGAGTAGTGGAGGAGGGGCACGTCGGCGCCGGCGAATTGTTGTTGGAACCACCAGCGTTCGACACCCGCGAGGTGGCGCAGGATGCCGTGCAGGGAAAGGCCCGACGGGGACACGGCCTTGGTCGATAGGGCGTCCTGCCCGAGGCCCGCGCACTTCACCGCGAACGTCTCGCGGTGCCAGTCGAGGAACGCGACCAGCGTGTCGCGCTCACTGGCGAGCCTGGGGATGGCCTCTCGCGTGCTTTCGGCCACGGGCGAGAAGTGCTGAGGAATCTCCATCCGCCCACGGTCTCACCCGGCACCGACAATTCCGGCTCACCGCGCAACCAGCCGCGAAACCGCCGTGGCCAAGGCCGTCCGCTGCGAATCCGTCCACAACGCGGCGTTCCCGGCCTGCGCGATGTTGCCGTATGTCAACGCGAGGATCAGATCGAGCAGCGCAGCGGCCGGCAACGCCGACGACACCGCCCCCGAGGCCTGCGCCGCCGCGATGCCCGCCACCTTGTCGGCCATCGCGCGCGAGACGGGGGCCAGCGACGGCAGCAGGTCCGGCCGTTCGAGCGCCTGCCACAGGTTCAGCCGCACCATCCGCGGGTGGGCGCGGTAGAAGTCGAACACCTGGCACGCGTACCCCGGCAGGTCCTCGGCGTCGAACGTCACCGCGGCCTGCGCCTGCAGCACCTTCTCCGTCAGCACGGCCTCGAACAGCCCGTCCTTGCTGCCGAAGTACGCGTAGATCATGCGCTGGTTCGCGCGCGCCCGTTCGGCGATGCGGCCGACGCGCCCGCCCGCGAGCCCGGCGTCGGAGAACTCCTCGATGGCCGCGTCGAGGATGCGGCGGCGAGTGGCGGCGGCGTCTCGGGCCGGAACCTCAGTCATGGGCGTCCACCGAGCGGCTCAGCTCCTCCCAACGGTCCAGCTCCGCGAGTTTGCGCTGCTCCGCGGGCCGGATGAAGTCCACGGCCTCGCCTGAAAGCGGCAGCCACAACGGCGGGTCGGTCAGCTCGAACACGCTCAGGATCATCGCCGCCGCCCGCACCGGGTCGACGCCCGGGGCCTGCCCGGTGGCGTGGGCCGTGCGCATCGGCGCCAGCACGGACGCGTACGCGGGGCTCGGCTCGGGCGCGTCCATCGACGAGTACAGCGACGTCGCCATCGACCCCGCCTCGACCACCGTCACGCGCACGCCGAACCCGGCCGTCTCCAGGGCCAGCGCCTCGGAGAACCCCTCCAGAGCGAACTTCGCCGTGACGTAGGGCCCGAGCCCCGCCGCCGGTGCCAGCCGCCCGCTCACCGACGAGATCTGCACGACGTGCCCCGCGCCCTGTTTCCGGAACACCGGCAGCGCCGCGCGGCTGACGTGGACCGCGCCCCAGAGGTTCGTCTCGACCTGGTCGCGGAAGTCGGCGAGCGGGGTGTCCTCGAGGCTGGAGACGTTGGCGTAGCCGGCGTTGTTGATCACGCCGTCGAGCCGGCCGAACTCGTCCACCGCGGCCTGCACGGCGTCCGCGGCGGCCTCCGGATCCCGCACGTCCAGGGCCATGGCCCGCGCCGATTCGGGGTACGCCGACACGAGGTCCGCGACCGCGTCGCAGCGGCGTGCCGTGGCCACGACCCGGTGGCCGGCCTCGAGCGCCGCGACCGCGAGCGCGCGACCGAGGCCACGGGAGGTTCCAGTGATGAGCAGTGTGCGTGACATGGCCAGCCTCAAGTAAGTAACTGAATACTTACTACGATAGCGGAGGATCCTCCACATCGCTAGGGGGCCGGTCCCGGCAGGATCGACCTAGGCTGCGAACCGTGAGCGACGGCGCGCCCCGCGAAGGACGGTTCTTCCCGTTCGCCGAAGACCGCGATCGAGCTCGACTTCCCCGACGATGACGCGAGGCAGCGCCTCGCGATCGAACAAGACCTCCGCTACCGCCGGATCCGCCACCGAGATCGTCCACTGTGGCCCATCGCCACCGTCGCGATGATCACGCTGGTCTTCGGCATCGGCAGCCCGAAGACACCGTTCCCGCTGTGGGTGCCGATCGTCGTGCTCGTCCTCTGCACCGTCGGCATCGGCGCGGTCTCGCAGCGCGCGCCGCTGGCCACCGCTGCTTCGCGGGGCCAACGAGCTGTGGGGCGTGCCCGTGCCCGTTTTCGCGTTCGACGACCTCGTGCGGATCAAGGGAACCATGCAGGGCATCGACGATCTGTACACCGACGTGTACCGCTACGAACTCGAGGCCATGCGGGCCTTACGCCGCAACCGCAGGGGATTCACGCGCCTCGACCAGGGGTTCATGGAACAGCTCCACGACACGCGCCGGGCCTGGGCCGAGTCCACCGACGCGTGGCACGCGCGGGCGCGGCTGTTCCACGACTCCGCCGTCGAGATCGTGGAGTTCGGCGACCGACTGCGGCTCAGCCGTGAGCGAGCCCCCGCTGCCGCAGCACCTTCCGAAGGATCTTGCCCGCGGCGGACTTCGGGATCGCGTCCACGAACTCCACCTGCCGCACCTTTTTGTACGGCGTCACCCGCTCGGCCACGAACGCCTGCACCGCGGCCTCGTCCAGCTCGGGTGACCGGCGCACGACGAACGCCTTGGGCACCTCGCCCGCCTCGTCGTCGGGCACGCCGATCACGGCCGCGTCGGCGATGCCCGGGTGCGTCAGCAGCAGCGCCTCCAGCTCGGCCGGCGGGACCTGGAAACCCTTGTACTTGATCAGTTCCTTGAGCCGGTCGACCACGTGGAACACGCCGCGGTCGTCGACGGTCACGATGTCGCCGGTGTGCAGGTAGCCGTCGCTGTCGATGGTCGCGGCGGTGGCGGCGGCGTTGTTGAGGTAGCCGCGCATCACGTTCGGGCCGCGCACCCACAGCTCGCCGCGCTCGGCGTCTTCGCCGGTCACGGGGTCGACCACGCGAGCCTCGACGCTCGGCATCAGCACCCCGATCGACCCGCGGTCGACGTCGGGCCGGTCGGCCGGGATGCCGTGCGTGCACGGGCTGGTCTCGGTGAGGCCGTAGCCCTGCAGGACCGTGACGTTCAGCCGCGCGGCGAGCTCCTGGGCGATGCCGGCGTCGAGCGGCGCGGCGGCGCTCATCACCACGTCGACGCAGCCGAGGTCGTAGTCGGTGACGAACGGGACCTTCGCCAGCGCCAGCGCGATCGGCGGCGCGATGAACAGGTGGTCCACGCGGTGCTCGGCCACGGCGGCGAGGAAGCCCTTGAGGTCGAACCTCGGCATGGTCACCACGGTCGCCCGGTTGAGCAGGCTGATGTTCATGATCCCGTTCATGCCGTAGATGTGGAACAGCGGCAGCACGGCGATCGCACGCTTGCCCCGGCGCAGCTCCGTCAGCGGTCGCATCTGGCTGAGGTTCGCGACGACGTTCCGGTGTGTCAGCAGCACGCCCTTCGGCAAGCCGGTGGTGCCCGAGGAGTACGGCAGCACGGCGAGGTCCTCGGCCTTGGGTTCCGGCGGCGCGGCGGCGGTGCCGGCGAGCAGGTCGTCGAGCGACGTCACGCCGTCGGCCGCGTCGAGCACCACGATCTCTTCGCCGCGTACGCCTTCCTCTTTCACGGCGGCGCGCGCGGTGCCGAGCCCTGCGGAGGTGGTGAACAGGATCCGCGCGCCCGCGTCACGCAGCTGGTGCGCCAGCTCGGCGGGGGTGTTGAGCGGGTTGGCGGGCGACACCGCAGCGCCCGAGCGCAGCACGCCGTGGAACACGACTGGGTACTCGGCGCAGTTCGGCGCGGCGAGCACAGCGACGTCGCCCCGGCCGATGCCGCGTACGGCCAGCGCGGCGGCCAGGCGCTCGACGGCCGTGGCGAGCTCGCCGTAGGTCAGGCGCCTGCCCGAGCCGGCGTCGATGACCGCGAGGTGCGCGGCCTCCTCGGCAGTGAGCGAGCCCAGCAGCAGGCCGGGCAGAGATCCGTCGGGGATGACGACGTCGGGGTAGGTGCTGCGAATGGCCATCGCTCCTCCTGGGCAGACCGCGGGTTCAGCGCGCGGGCTTGGGTTCCTTGGGCAGCCCGAGCAGCAGGTCGCCGACGATGCCCGCTGGATCTGCGACGAGCCGGCGTAGATCGTGCCGGCGCGAGAGTTGAGGTAGACGCTGGTCCACGACGCGGTCGAGTTCGGCGCGCCGGGATCGTCGGTGTGGTACCAGTTCGGCGACGGCCGCCCCGACGGCGTGAGCGCGTCGAAACCCAGCACGTCGAGCGCGAGCTCCGTGGCGACCCGATGGTACTCGCTCCACAGCAGCTTGAAGGCCGCTGCGCGCGGCCCGGGCTCCTCGCCGTCGATCAGTTGCGCGGCCGTGCGGAGGCCGTGGCAGCGCAGCTGCTCCACCTGCACGTGGCACCACGCGACGCGGCGGCGGATGTCCGGATCGGTGTCCAGGCCACGCTCGCGGACCAGGCCGACCAGCCGGTCGAGCTCGGCGCGGAAGCGGATCGGGGCGTGCAGCGCGGTTTCGCCGCGCTCGAAGCCGAGCAAGGTCATCGCGACGGCCCAGCCGCCGTCGACGTCACCCACCACGAGTTCGCGGTCGGTGGTGGCGTCGGTGAAAAAGACCTCGTTGAAGTCGGTGCCGCCGGTGATGTTGCGGATCGGCCGGATTTCCACGCCGGGCTGATCAAGCGGGACCAGCAGCATGCTGATCCCCTTGTGCGGCGCGGCTTCGCGGTTGGTGCGGGCGAGCACGAACATCCAGTTGGCCAGGTGCGCGCCCGAGGACCAGAGTTTCTGGCCGTTGAGCCGCCACCGGTCGCCGTCGGGATCGGCGCGCACGGCGAGCGACGCGAGGTCGGACCCGGCGCCCGGCTCGGAGAAGCCCTGGGCGAACACGTACTCACCGGAGACGATGCGCGGCAGGAATCTCATGCGCAGCTCGGGTTTGGCCCGGCGGAGCATGGTGTTGCCGAGCATGCCAATGCCGAACGCGTCGTTGTCGGAGCCGAACGGGATCCCGGCTGTGGACAGTTCTTCCACCAGCACCACGAGTTCGGCCGGGCTGAGGCCGGCGCCGCCGTACTCGACGGGCCACGCGGGCGCGACCCAGCCCCGCTCCGCCAGCGCCGCGCGGGCCCGGGTGCGGAACTCGGCGTAGGCGTCGCCTTCGAGGCCGCCGATGCCGCGCCAGCCGGGCGGCACGAGGGCGGCGACGAACTCGCGGACCTGCTCGCGGAAACTTCCCACGCGCCCTCCTGCCTGGGTGACAACTCTGTCCTGACCTCAACAGTTGCGTAGATAGACCCGGTAGTCAATGCTTCGGTGCGGGCCTGGATCTTCGAGGAGGCGTGATGGGTTACGCGACGACGGACGAACACCGCGAGCTCGCCGGGTCGGTGCGGCGGATGCTGGCCGACGCCGCGCGCACGGCGCCGCTGCCGCCCGCGTGGGAAGCCGCGGGCGCGGGCCTCGACGGAGCCCTGTGGAAGACCTTCGCCGACGCCGGGCTGCTCGGGTTGGGCGTGCCCGAGGAACGCGGCGGGTCCGGTGGTGATTTGCGGGAACTGTGTGTGGTGGCCGAAGAAGTCGGGGCCGCGTTGCCACGGATCCCGTTCGCCGCGGCGGTTTCCGCGGTGGCCGCGCTGAGCTCTGTGCACAATGTGGACAACCTTGTGGATGGTTCGGCCGTGGCGGTGGCGGCCTGGGAGACGTTCCCGGTGTTTCCCGGGCATCGTTCGCCGTTGCGGCTGATCGGGTCCACTGTGGACGGCGTGCTGCGCGTGGTGCCGTTCGGGCTCGACGCGGACGTGCTCGTGGCGGCGGTCGAGGGTCGGTTCGTGCGGATCGACCTGACGGCGGCCGGGGTGCGGCGGGAGTCGGTGGGAGCGTTCGACGTGATCGAGCCGGCCGCGGTGGTTTCGTTTTCTTCGGTACCGGTTGTCGAGCTGCCTTCGGCTGAGGTGTCGGCTCGGGTACTGACGGTGCTCGCGGCGGAGCTGGTCGGAACGGGGCAGCGGGCGCTCGACGGAGCGGTGGAGTACGCGAAGCAACGGCGGCAGTTCGGGCGGGCGATCGGGTCGTTCCAGGCGCTCAAGCACCTGCTCGCCGACCGGTTCGTGCAGCTCGACGCGGCGCGGTTGCTGGTCGAGTGGGCCGCTTCCACCGTGGACGCCGGTGTCGAGGCCCTGCCGGCGGCGCGCACCGCCGTGGTCGCCGCGAGCGACGCCGCCGATGCCGCGACCCGTGATGCGCTGCAGGCCCACGGTGGCATCGGCTTCACCTGGGAACACCCGGCGCACGTCCACCTCAAGCACGCCCGCGCTCGCCGCCAGCTGCTCGGCTCGGCGGCGCGCCAGCTCGACGCGGTGGCGGAGCACGTGTTCGCCTGAAACACGCGTGCCTCCTTGATCCGGTTCGGGTAGTTTTCCGATCCGGAAAGAGGGGGAAATATTCATGCGGATTGTCATGATCGGTGCTGCGTTGCTCGTGGCGCTGGCGGCCTGCAGCTCCGGGCCGCAGGCGAGCGCGCCCGGGCCTGAGGCGCTGGGACCCGACGGCTTGCGCGGCCTCGCGCCGGGTGTCACCAAGGCGGCCACGGGCACCACGCTCGCGGCCCAGCCGATGTCGGGTTTCGACGGCTGCGAGTCGTACTCGTTCGCGGGCGGGCCGGCGCCCGAGCCGGGTGCGCTCGAGGCCGAGCAGCGGGCCGTCGCCAAGGCCGACGACCTGAACCACAAGGCCCAGGACGCCGACGCGCACGTGCTGGATCCGGGGCTGCGCGGTTCGGCGGCTGACTACGCGAAGTCAGCCGCTCAGTCGGCCGCGGCGGCCAAGCTGAGCGCGCAAGCCGCGGCGGCCACCGTCGCCGTCACCGAGCTGCGTGAGGAGCGCGCGGCCGAGCTCGCGGCGAGCGGCGGCGCCGTCTTCTCCGGTGAGAAGCTGCGCTCGGTCGTCGCTCCGCCGCAGGTCAAGACGCCGGAGGGGGCTGGCGCGGGCACGCCGCTGGCCGATCTGCACCGGCTCTACGACGCCAAGGGCCTCAAGCCGACGCCGGCCGGGCACTTCGCGGTGGCCGTGCCGGGACACCCGACGTGGACGTACGACTTCACGGCCGAAGGCCCGAAGGTCACGTACGTCGCGTTGCTGGACGCCTCCGTGAAGTGCGGCTGACGGTCAATTCTCCCGGTACGAGGGGACACTCCCGGCCGGCCGCCGTCGACCCGGTGGCGCCGTGCGTGGTCTGATCGGCTTCAGGAGTCTTGCCGAAGGAGTGCGCGTGACGAGGTTTGAGTTTCCCGGGTCTCAGGGCACGCCGCTGGCAGCGCGGCTGGAGCTGCCGGAGGGCGAGCCCAAGGCGTACGCGCTCTTCGCTCACTGCTTCACGTGCAACAAGGACGTGGTCGCGGCGACGCGGGTCGCGCGGGGGCTCACGGCGTTCGGCGTGGCCGTGCTGCGGTTCGACTTCACCGGGCTCGGCGGGTCGGAGGGCGAATTCGCCAACACGGACTTCAGCTCGAACGTCGCCGACCTCGTCGCGGCCGCGAACCACCTGCGAGAGGAGTACGCCGCGCCGAAGCTGCTGATCGGGCACTCGCTCGGTGGCGCTGCCGTGCTGGCCGCGCGGCACGCCGTGCCGGAGGTGCGGGCCGTGGCGACGATCGCCGCGCCCGCCGACCCGCAGCACGTGGCGAAGCTGCTGGGTGACTGTCGCGAGCAGATCGAGCGGCAGGGCGAGGCCGAAGTGGTGCTGGCGGGGCGGCCGTTCCGCATCCGCAAGCAGTTCCTGGACGACATCGCCGCGCAGCCGCAAGCGGAGCGGATCCGGGGGTTGAAGGCGGCGTTGCTGGTGCTGCATTCGCCGGTGGATGCCGAGGTGGGCGTGGAGAACGCCCGCGTCATCTTCGACACCGCGCGGCACCCGAAGTCGTTCGTCGCGCTCGACGGTGCCGACCACCTGCTCACCGGCCGCGCGGATGCCGCCTTTGCCGCGGACATCCTCGCCACCTGGGCCAAGCGCTACCTGGCCTGACCGCGGTGAAGGGCCCAAGCTCGGCTTATATCCGCTATCAGCGACGCGTGGGGTGCGGTCGGACCATCGGCGGCCCCGCGGCGGTTGGCTACGGGTATGACCAACAACTGGCTTGCCGCCCTCGATTCGACGTCCGTGGGGTTGGGGAAGATCGTTCAGGAACTGCCTGAGGAGAAGCTCGCGCTGCCCGCGTTCGGCAGGCCTGGCGGGTGGAGCGTCGGGCAGGTGCTGTCGCACCTGGGGAGCGCAGCGGAGATCTGCACGACGCTCGTTCGCCGAGGTGCGGAGGGGGATCTGACGCCGCCGACCGGGGACGACGCGAAGCCGGTGTGGGCGAAGTGGGACGCGATGGCGGGTCCTGAGCAGCGGGAATCGTGGTTCGAAGCCGACCGGACCCACCGCGACCTGCTGGCCACGGTCGGCGAGAGCATCACCATCCCGTACTTCGCCGGTCCGCTGAGCCTGAGCGAGTACGCGGGATACCGGTTGTCGGAGCAGGCGCTTCACGGCTGGGACATCGAGGTGGTCCTCGACCGAGAGGCGACGGTGCGCGAGAGCGAGCTGCTGTGGCAGCGGATCGACCTCATCGTCAGCCGGTTCCACGACGCCGACGCCCGAAAGCGGCTCGCACCGCGCACGGTCACCGTGGCGGACGGCCGCCTGGAGATCACCGAGAGCGAACTGCACTTCACCGGAACCAAGGCCGAAAACCGCGGTGAAGCGCAGCTCACCGGCGGCCGAGAAGCCGTCCTCCGGCTTTTCTACGGACGCAACCGCCCGGAGGACGACCTCCAGACCGCCGGCGACACGACTCTCGATGACCTCCGTCAGTTGTTTTCTGGCTTCTGACTGAGCACGTCACGCCACTTGTCGGCCAGCGAGGTCAGGAACGCCGGGTCGCTGGAGGCCACCTTGGGGAAGGTGGCCAGGCGTTCGAAGGGCCGGCAGGCGTCGATGATGGCGCGGCTGTTGTAGGCGGGAGAACCGTCCACGTACAGCGGGTCCAGCTTGCTGCCCCACGTCTGCTGCATGACCTCGATGTCGCGGGACGGGTCGCTGCGGGTGGACATGGCCCAGATGACCTCATCGGGGTCGGCGGGGTCGACGTCGTCGTCCACGACGACCACGTAGCGGTTCATGTACGCCGCGGCGGGGCACTGGGCGGCGAGGTACGCGACCTGCCGCGCGTGGCCGGGGTAGCGCTGCTGCAGCGAAACGGCGATGAACAGCCGCCCGCCACCCGATTCGTGCGCCCACGCCTTCACCACACCCGGCACGCCGGTGGCGGCGAGCTCGTCGTGGATCATCGCCGACTTCATCACGGTCCGCATGTACGAGTAATCGTGCGGCGGTTTCCCGGGCGGTGCGCCGAGCAGGATCGGGTTGTCGCGGTAGTACATGCGCGTGATGTCGATGGCCAGGTTCGGCCGGCGCTTGCCGGAGTAGTACCCGGTCCACTCGCCGAACGGGCCCTCGTCCCGCTGGTGGTCCGGCCGCAGCCAGCCCTCGATGGCGATCTCGCTGCCGGCGGGGATGGGGAGGCCGGTGTCGGGGCCCAGCACGACCGGCACCCGCGAACCCAGCACCGCGCCCGCGTACTCCAGCTCCGAGACCCCGCCCGGCACCTCGGTGCCGCCGAGCACGAGCAGCAGCGGGTCGTGGCCGAACGACACCGTGACCGGCGCCCGGCCCTCCTTCTCGAACCAGGCCCGCACGTTCTGGTCGCCGTGCTTGCCCGGCACCATCGCGACGGTGACGCCGCGGCCGTCGTCCTGGACCTCCATGCGGTAGCAGCCGCCGTTGTGGACGCCGGTTTCCGGGTTGGACGTGACCACGAAGCAGCCGGTGCCGATGAACCGCCCACCGTCGTCGGCGTGCCAGCGCGGCACCGGGAAGTCGAGGAGGTTGACCTCGGAGCCGGCAACGGAGTTGGCCAGCAGGGGCGCGTCCGACACCGGCAGCACGGGGAAGTCCCGCGCGGCGGCCGACCACTGGGAAGGCTTGCCGCGCAGGGCGTCCACCACGCCGACGGAGTCGAGGTCCTCGCCGAGGCGCAGCGTGCGGCCCAGCCGGCGTGGTGACCCCGTGCTGCCCGTCAAGACGCGCAGGCCGCTCGCGTAGCCCTTGATGTCGTCGAACAGCAACGCGGGCGGTGGGTCCATCCGGTAGCTCAGCTCGGCGATGCCGCCCAGTTCGAGGTCCCAGTCGGCGCCCTTCACGTCGCGCAGTTCGCCGTAGCCCGCGATCGCGTCGAGGTGCGTGCGGAGGCTGAGCAGGGGTTCGTCCGTCACTGCGTGCCGCCGAAGAACGAGGCCAGCGAGGGCCACAGGTCCGGTCGCTCCAGGAGGCTGAGGTGGCGGGTCTTCTCCAGGATGCGCAGCTCGGCGTTGGCGATGCCCGCGGCCACTGCCTCGGACATCGCGGGCGGCGTCGCGTAGTCCTCCTCGCCGACGACCACGAGCGTCGGGGCCTTCACGTCGCCGAGGCGGGCCCGCGCGTCCAGGCCGCCGAGTGCGCGACAGGCAGCGCCGTGAGCTGCGGAGTCGGTCTTGAGGAAGATCTCGCAGACGCGCTCGACCTCGTCCGGGTGGCCGGTGAGGAACGGCTCGGCGAACCACCGGTCGCGCTGGAAGTCGAGCTGCTTGTCCCGGGGCACCGTCGTCGCCCGCTCGGCTCGCTCCGCCCAGACCGGCACGGCGTCGTCGCCGTAGTACGCCGTGCCGTCGGCCAGGACCAGCCGGTGCACGAGCTCGGGCCGCGTCGCCGCGAGGGCCAGCGCGGTGCTGGCGCCCATGGACAGGCCGACGACGTCGGCGGGACCGGCGTCCGCGGCGGCGATCACTGCCGCCGCGTCCGCCGCCATGTCGTCGACCGTGAAGTCGGCACCGTCCCAAGTGGATTCGCCGTGGCCGCGCGCGTCCAGGGCCAGCACCTGCGCCTCAGCCGAGAAGAACCGCGCCACCGGGTCCCAGACCGCTCCGGACAGCGCGAGCGGGTGCAGGAGCAGCAGCGGCCGGCCGGACGTTCCCGTCCGGTGGACGTGCAGCGTGCCCTGCGGGGTTTCGACGTTCACGCGGTGGCCCTTTCGTTCCTGGCGGCCCGGCGCGTGGCCGCGGCCTTGATCGCGGCGTGGATCTCGGAGTACGTGCCGCAGCGGCAGATGTTGCCCTCCAGGTGCTCCACGACCTCTTCGTCGGTCGGCTGCGGGTTCTCGCCCAGCAGCTCGTGGGCCATCATCACGAACCCGGGAATGCAGTAGCCGCACTGCATCGCGCGGTTGGCGACGAACTCGTCCACCACCTCGTCGTCGGCCGGCAGGCCGTCGGCGGTGGTGATCTCGGCGCCGTCGAAGCGCGCGGCCCGCGAGAGGCACGTCGAGACGCTCTTGCCGCCGACCAGCGCCGTGCACGCACCACACGCACCGACACCGCAGCCTTCGCGCACGCTCGTGGTGCCGAACTCGCGGCGCAGCACGTCGAGCAGCAGCTCGTCGTCGGCCACGCCCAGCTTGCGGCGCAAGCCGTTGACCTTCAGTTCGATCTCCCTCATGCCTGCTCCTCCAGCGCGGTCAGGACGCGTTCGGGCGTCAGGGGAAGTGTGGTGATGCGCACGCCGGTGGCGTCGCGCACGGCGTTGGCGATGGCCGGCGCGAGCGGGATGATGGTGGTCTCGCCGACGCCCTTGGCGCCGAACGGACCCGTCCGGTGTGGACTCTCGATGATGATCGGCGTGAGCTTGTCCGGCATGTCCTTGATGGACGGCAGCTGGTAGTCCAGCAGCGTGCCGTTCACGATCTGGCCTTCGTCGAACACCATCTGGTCGAACAGCGCGTGCCCGATGCCCATGATCGCCGCGCCGGAAAGCTGCTGCTCCACCATCGTGGGGTTGATCGCACGGCCCACGTCACCGGCCACGGCCAGGTGCTCGATGTGGATCCGCCCGGTCGCCGTGTCCACGGTGAGCTGTACCGCGGCCGCACCGGCGAACCAGTGCTCGGTGACCTGCGGCGACAGGCCGTTCTCGTGGTCGTACGGCTGCCACGACGTGGTGAAGCTGGCCTCCGCCGTCAGCGTCGTGCCGCGCGCCCCGAAGTGCCCGTGCAGCAGCTCCGACACGGACACGGTCTCCTGCGTCTGCGCGCTGACGAGACCGTCGGACGTGAGCTTGATGTCCGTCGCCGCCACGCCGAAGCGCTCCGCCGCCAGCTCCACGAGCTTGTCGCGCATGTTCTCCGCGGCCAGGCGCACGGCGTTGCCGGTGTGGTAGGTCGAGCGGCTGCCGGCGGTGATCGTGTCGTAGGGCGTCACGTCGGTGTCTGCCTGGATCACGCGTACGTCGCCCTCGCCGAGGCACAGCACCTCGGCGGCGATCTGCGCCATGATCGTGTCGCTGCCCTGACCCATGTCGATGGTGCTGATCAGCAGCGACGCCGAACCGTCCTGGTTGAGCTGCACCACGGCGTTGGAGATCGTCGGCGTGAGCACGGCCTTCACACCGACCGCGACGCCGCGGCCGCGCACCAGCGTGCCCTCCTGCTTCACGAACGGCGTGCCCCATTCGATCGCCTCGGTCACGGCGTCGAGGCTGCCGAGGAAGTCGGCGCTGTGCATCGGCGTGCCGACCGGCGCGATGTCGCCTTCGCGCAGCATGTTGCGGCGGCGGAACTCCACCGGGTCCTCGCCGAGCTGCCGCGCGAGCTCGTCGGCCAGCGACTCGTGCGCCCACGTGACCTGCGGCACGCCGAACCCGCGGAACGGGCCGGCCGACGGCTTGTTCGTGTACACGCACCGCGACTGCACGCGCACGTTTTCGATCTTGTACGGCCCCGGCGCCACCAGACCCGACTTGGCCGTGATGCGCGGGCCGACGTCGGCGTAGGCGCCGGTGTCGTAGCGGACGTCCGAAGTGGACGCCACGATCATGCCGTTCTCGTCCGCGGTCATGCTGCCCGCCACCGCGCAGCCATGGCGCGTGGTGAGCAGGAACGCCTCTTCGCGGGTGGCCGTGATCTTCACGGCCATCTTCTGCGTCCACGCCAGCGCCGCTACCAGCGGTTCCAGCCGGTCGTACATCTTCGCGCCGAAGCTCCCGCCCAGCGGCGCGGTGCGCACGCGGACGCGGTTCAGCGGCAGGTCCAGCAGGTCGGCCAGCGACTGTCGCACGTACGACGGCGTCTGAGTGGTGGCCAGCAGCTCCAGCCGCTCGCCCTCACACCAGGCGGCCGCATACGGCAGCTCGATCGGCACGTGGTGCGTCGGCGGGCACCAGAAGTCGTAGGACACCGTGGTGCCGCTGACGCTCGACGGGTCGCCCTTGCGCAGGTTGTACTCGTAGTTCACGTTCGTGTCGCGCTTGCCGCGCAGGTGCTTCAGGTCGCCGAAGACGATCGAAGGCCGCAGCTCGTCGTGCACGAACGGCGCGCCCAGCACGGCCTTGTCGACGTCGTGCACCGGCTCGAGCTCGTCGTAGGAGACCTCGATCAGCTCGGCCGCCTCGCGCGCCTGCTTGACGCCGTGGGCGATCACCGCGGCGATCGGCTCGCCGACGTAGCGCACCTTGCCGTAGGCGAGGCACGGCTGGTCGGAGAACGCCGGGCCGGTCATGAGCCGGTCGCCGAACTCCGCATACAGGTCGGCGCCGGTCACCACGGCGACCACGCCTTCGGCCGCGAGCGCGCGGCTCGTGTCGATGGCGGTGATCTTCGCGTGCGGGCGGGTGCTGCGGTGCACGGCGACATCGAGGCACGGCCGCACCGGCTGGTCAGCCGCGTATCGCAGCTCACCGCGGACCTTGGCCCGGCCGTCGACGCGCGCCCAGCGCTCACCGACGGCGGCGACCGAAGATCGAGACTCGACGGTGGTCATCGTTGCCCTCCTTCCAGGAGTTGCGGATAGCTTCTTCGACGGCCACGAGGCCGAGGCGCCGCTTGTAGTCGGAACTACCGCGCACGTCGGGAATCGGGTCGAGCAGGGGTGTCGCGGCTTCCTTCGCGGCGCCGACGACGTCGTCCACGGACGTGTCGGCCGACGCTTCGAACTGCAGGAACACCGGCACGTGGCTCAATGCGCCGAGGCCGAGCCGGACGTCGCGCTTGCCGCGCGAGCGCTCCACGACGAGCGCGGCGGCCGAAGCCGCGGGCCAGTCGTTGGCCGCGAGGCTGGAGAGCTTCGCGAAGTGCGCGCCCGCGGACTCGGGCTGGCTGGGGATCTCGATCGCCGACACGAGCTCGCCGTGCTCCAGCGCGGTCTGCTGGAAGTCGACGAAGAACTCGCGCGCCGGCACCTTGCGCGAACCGCGCCGCGAGGTGAGCTCCACTGTGGCGTCGAGCACCATCAACGCCGTCGGCGGGTCGAGCCGGTAATCGCCGTGGGCGATGTTGCCGCCGACGCTCGCCGTGTTGCGCACGCGCGGGTTGGCCACGCGGCTGTAGACCTCGGCCGCGAGCGGGGCGACGCGGCGGACGATCGGGCTGGTTTCCATGCGCCGCAACGTGACCAGCGGGCCGACCCGCAGCCCCTTCGACGTCTCGGAGATCTCGTCCAGGCCCGTCACGCCGCCGATGTCGACCAGGTCAGTGGCGAACAGCACACCCTGCTTGAGCAGGATCTGCACGGCTGTGCCGCCGCCGTAGACCATCGTGTCCTCACCGTCGTCGAGGAGCGCGCAGGTCTCGTCGAGCGTGGTGGGGTAGTGGTAGGCGGTCATTTCTTCCCGCCGAACAGCTTCGCGAGCAGGCGGCGCCACCAGGATTCCTTGGCGGGCGCGGCGTCACCGGCGGGCGTCTCGGAGACCCGCTTCTTCGGGCCTTCCCGTTTGGCGATCACGGTCGCAAGCCCGGGGTTGTCCGGCCCGGGCGGGCCCGCGGCGCAGATCTCGGCGAACGCGGACACGAACTCCCGCTCCACCTCCTGCGAGCGGCGCCGGACGATCGACTCGCCCATGCGCCCGATCTTGCCCCAGATCGCGACGTCGAGGCTGTATTCCACTTTGGATGAAGACTCACCGTCGGGCTGGACGCCGAGCCGCGCGTCGATCTTGATCGAGCTGCCGAGCTTGTGGTCCTCGCCCTTCAGGAGGGCCTTGACCTCCTCGGGCTCGGTCAGCTCCGTGATCTCGGCGGAGAACCCGGCGCTGAACTTCACGTGCGCGATCTCGTTGACCAGCTTGCCGCGGTAGTGCGTGCTGTCCGAACGGACGAGCTCCGCGGCGCCGGGGATGGCGACCCGCATCGTGTCCGGGTCGAGGAAATGGGCGAAAACGCGTTTGTGGTCCGCGGGGACGACAAAGGAGGATCCAAGCTTCATAATGACCACCATAGAGGACTAAGTGTCTGCTCCACAGGACGTTAACACGGTCCTGGCGAGTCCGGAAAGGGCTCGGCTACCGTGCGCTGAGGCAGAATGGCGAGGGGTGACGGATCATGAGCGACGTTCCGGCGGTGCTGAACGCGGTGCGGCTCCTGGAGCGGATTGCCCGCGATTGGCCGGAGCCGGTGTCTTCCGGAGCGCTCATCGAGGAGCTCGGGCTCAACCGCAGCACGGCGTACAACATCCTCGGCACGCTGCAGCGGGCCGGCTGGACCACGTCGCGCGGCGACCGCGGTGGCTGGTCGCTGGGGCCGCGGCTGCTGTCGATGGCTCGCGTGTCCGAGGACTGGATGACCGACATCGTGCAGCAGGAGCTCGATTCGCTGAGCCAGCGCACGGGGTTCATCGTCTTCGCGGTGCAGCGCCACGGTGCTGCCGACTACTCGGTGCTGGCGAAGGGTGACCGCGGCAAGGGGGTGCGGATCACTGTCGGCATCGGCGACACCTTCCCGTTCTCCGCGCCCGCGATCATGCGCGCGTTCTACGCGTGGGAGGACCCGGCGAACGTCGAGCGGCTCGCGGAGCGTTACGGGCTGGAGGGCTTCACGGCCGAAACCATCACCACGCGTGCGGCGCTGCGTGAGGAGCTGGCGGCCACGCGTGAGCGGGGCTACAGCGTCAGCATCAGGGAGTTCGACCTCGGTCAGTCCGGGTTGGCGGCGCCGGTGTTCGACGCTCAGCGGCGCGTGTCGATGGTCGTCTGCACGCTCGCGTTCTCCTCGGAGCTGAACGAGTCCACTGTGGATCAACATGGTGCACTGATCCGCGAATGCGGGCTCAGGATCACCGATCGAACCGGAGGTGCGGTGAAAATCGCCGAATAGTTCCGCATTTGCGGATCTAGTCCGATCTTGCCTGGTCACGCGTTTCTTGACCGCCGTCGACTGGCTCGCTTAATGTGCCGCATGCGGGACTCAATGTCCTCGATAGAGGACAACCTGTCCCGCCCTTCGAATCTCGATCCGGCCCATGGCGGCCCGGAAAGGAGATGGCCATGAGCGACGTCGCCGTCAAACCCACCTCGTGGACCAAGACTCTGACCCGCACCCAGTGGCGGTCACTGATCGCAGCCAACCTCGGTTGGCTGTTCGACGGCTTCGAGACCTACGCCCTGATCCTCACCGCGGCGGTGGTGCTCAAGCGGCTCGACCCCGGCGCGCCCGCGAGCCAGGTCGCCTTCCTGACCGGTGCCACGATCGCCGTGACGCTCCTGGGCTGGGGCTTCGGCGGCATCCTCGGCGGCGTCTTCGCCGACTACTTCGGCCGGCGCCGGGCGCTGCTGACGTCGATGGTCCTGTACGCCGCGTTCACGGGCCTCACCGCGGTGTCGTGGTCGTGGACGTCGTTCCTGGTCCTGCGCTTCATCACCGGCTTCGCGCTCGGTTCGGAGTGGGGCACGGGTACGTCGCTGGTCGCGGAGACCTGGCCGGCCCACGCCCGGGCCAAGGCCGCCGGGCTCATGCAGTGCGGTCTCGGGCTGGGCTTCTTCATCGCGTCGGCCTGCTGGCTCTTCATCTCGCCGCTGGGTGCGGACTCGTGGCGCTACATGTTCCTCATCGGGGTTCTGCCGGCCCTGTTCGCGCTGTGGCTGCGCAAGTCCGTGCCGGAGTCCGAGAACTGGAAGAGCGCGCACAAGCGGCGCAAGGAGCTCAAGGAACGCAAGGGCCAGCAGCTCACCGAACACGAGCAGTCGTTCACGCGGCTCACGTTGCGCCAGATCATGATCGACCCCAAGCTGCGCAAGCTGACCATCCTCGGGTCGCTCATGTCACTGGTCACCACGCTCGGCTGGTGGGGCATCTCCACCTGGGTGCCCGCGTACGTCGCTTCAGTCGCTGCCCAGAACGGAGCTTCGGGGCAGTCGTGGGCCAGTGCGGCCGGGATGATCTACAACGCGGGCGCCATCGCCGGGTACATCTCGTTCGGCTTCATCGCCGACCGCTTCGGCCGAAAACCCGCGGTACTGCTGTTCTTCGGTGCGTCACTGGTCCTCACACCCGTGCTGTTCCTGTGGACGCACAGCCTCGGCCTGATCGTGGTCGTGCTGGTGATCAACGGCTTCTTCACTCTCGGCCAGTACACCTGGATGCCGGTGTGGCTGCCGGAGTTCTACCCGACGCACCTGCGCGCGACCGGCGCCGCGTTCGTCTTCAACGCCGCGCGCTTCATCGCCTTCCTCGGCCCGCTCACCGCGGGAGCGATCATCTCCCAGCTCGGCGGTTACGGCGTGGCCGCCACCGTCGTCGGGCTCATCTACATCCTCGGCCTCGTCGTTGCCCCGTTCTGCCCCGAAACCCGCGGCCAGCAGCTTCCTGACTGATCGCCTGACCCCTCCCCCGTGAAAGGCCCCCGAATGTCGACCGTTCGCATCAACGCGCCGACCGGCGGTGGCACCGGCTTACGCCCGGCCACCGCACGCATCCTGATCTTCGCCTTCCTGGGCACCCTGTTCGACGGCGCGGAGCTGAACCTCGTCGGCTATCCGCTCGCGTACCTGTCGGAAAGCCTGCACGTGAGCACCATCCAAATCGTGCAGGTGGCGACGCTGCAGGGCTTCGCCTCGATCGCCGGCGGCATCCTCGTCGGCTGGCTCGGCGACCTCTACGGCCGCCGCTGGACCTACACCGGTTCGGTCGTCGTGTTCGGCATCGCCGCGCTGCTCGGCGGGCTCGCGCCCAACTACGCGCTGTTCCTGCTCACGCGGCTGCTCGCCGGCATCGGCATGGGCGGGCTCTTCGGCCTGTCGTACTCGATGTTCGCCGAGGCGTGGAAGACCAGCAAGCGCGGCCTGATGGGCGGCTCGATCCAGTCGATGTACATCGTCGGGCAGATCGTGACCGAAGGCGTCATCTACTTCTGCATCGTCCAGTTCGGCACCGCGTCGGGCTGGCGCGCGGGCTACATCATCATCGGTGCCGTGACGCTGCTGATCGGTGTGCTGTCGGCGATCATGCTGCCGGAGTCGGAGCAGTGGCGGACCTACCAGCGGGAGCTGCGCGAGGGCCGCGTGCCCGAGGACAAGCGGCGCACCAAGGTGCCGATCCTGGACCTGTTCCGCAATGGCTACGCCGGCGGCACCATCCTGTTCATGGGCATCGCGACGGCTCTGTTCCTCACCACGAACTCGATGATCTCGTACCTGTCGACGTTCCTGATCAAGGTGGAGAAGGTGCCGCTCGGCACGGCCAGCCTGATCGTGCTGCTCAACCTCATCGTCACGGCGGTCACCTATCCGATGGCCGGCGCGCTGTCCGACAAGATCAAGCGCAAGTGGGCCATGTCCGTCGCCGGCGCGTTCGGCGTCATCGGCTTCGCCTGGTTCCTCATCCTCGTGGTGGGCCACAACGCGAAGATCGGGGCGAACTTCTGGGGCGCGCCGACGTTCTGGGCGCTGATGTTGTGCGCCGCGGGCGCCAGCGGCTTCGGCGTGCTCGGCGTGTGGATGGCCGAGTTCTTCCCCACGCGCGTGCGCTCCACCGGCTCGAACCTCAGCTACTACGCCGGCCGCGGACTGGGCGCGGGGCTGTTCCCGCTCATCGCGCTGTCGATCGCCGGCACGGTGCCGCTCGCGCTGGCGTTCGGCATCGTCGGCCCGGTCGCGGCGGCGGCGCTCGCGCTGGCCGCGCCCGACTCGACCGGGCGGCGGATCGAAGCCGTCGAATAGGTCTTCAGCTGTGGTGCCTTGCCCGGTCCGTCGTCACTCGGCGGACCGGGCAAAACGCTGTCCTGCAAGGGATGGACGCTAGACCGGCTTGGTCGCGACCAGCTTGGCCACGGAGAACACACCGGCGGCCCGGGCCGCGTCGAGCGCGATTTTCGAGTCGTGGAAGAGATCGTTGCGGTCACCTTCGTAGGTGAGCCACTTGTCCCGCTCCTCCTCGGGCGTCGAGCCCCAGCAAGGGCCGGACGGGAAGAGATCGACCGCTTCGCGCACGTCGAACCCGGCGGAGACCAGCATGTCGCGGTACTGCTCGACGGTGGCGTGGTACGGGATGCAGAACCCGCGGTTGACCTCGGCCATGACCGCCTCGATCTGCTCGGGGCTGCGGTGTTCGCCCCACGGGCGCTGGATCCAGTCCACGGCGGCCAAGGTGCCGCCCGGGCGCAGCACCCGGAACGCGGCGTTGAAGAAGGCCTGTTTGTCCGGCAGGTGGACCACCGACTCCTGGTAGGTGATGGCCGCGAACGCGGCGTCCGGCCACGCCCCGAGCGTCTGGTACTCGGTGTCTCCGACCGAGTGGAAGAAAGCCTGGTCCGCCAAGCCGCGTGCCGCGGCCAGCCGCTGGGCTTTCGCCGTCAGCGCGTCGTTGTTCGAGATGCCGACGAACCGAGCGCCCGACATCTCCGCCATGTTGACCACGGCGCCGCCGACCCCGGAGCCGAAGTCGAGCACGAGATCGCCGGCGGTGATCCCGGTCGCGGCGACCAGCTGGCGCTGCATGTCCAGCGCGGCTTCTTCCGAGGACAGTCCCGCGTTGTGAGCGCGCTCGTCTCCGTGATGCCAGGCGTCCTGGGGCATCATCACGGCATAGGCGTCGATGGCTGCGTTGTAATAGCCCCGCACGGTTTCTTCGACTCCGCCAGTGTTTGTCACTGAAGTCACTTCTGCACCCCTTCGGACCTGCCTGATGGCGCGGATGATGATGGCATCGGCCCCGGAACGCGTCCAGCCGCCAACCGGGCTGCGCGCCGGACGCCGACTCGCGTGTGCGCGCCCGCGTACCCGCAGTACGGCTTCGTGTCGAGGCGTTGTTCAGGTGAACTCCTTGATCCCACGGGCACACTCAGACACTGCTTTTCGTGTCCGGATCGCCCCGTCAGAGGTAGCGGGTGCAGTATTCCTCCGTCTAATCTGTTCGACGGTTCACTTGTCTGTCCACCAAACGGGGGTGGCAGCGTTGAGCCGAACGCACGAATGAATGGTGAATACGGCGTCATGGTCGGAGCGAGTGTGTCGATGGCTGATTTGTCGATGTACACCCACCTCAGCGGACAACTCGAGCGGCTTTGCGAAGTAGTCGGATTCGACGGCGCGGACGGCCGTCACCTGGGCTTATTGCGTGGACTGCTGGGCCCGCAGGGAGAAAAAAGCCTGGCGACCCCACCTGAATTCCCCTCGAACGTGGCGGACGACACAACTCCCATCGAATTCTCGCTCGCCTTCGACACCACGGGTGAATGCGTGGTGCGGGTGCTCGGCGAGACCGTCGGGTCGAGGAGCCCCCGCGAGTTCCTCGACGAGGTGGCCGGCGAGTACGGCCTGGTCACCGACCGGCTCGACGCCGTGGCCGACCTGTTCCTGCCGCACGAGGAGCGGCAGGGGCCGTTCACGCTGTGGTACTCGCTGATCTTCCGGCCGGGCCGCGCGCCGAAGATCAAGGTCTACCTGAACCCGCAGATCAGCGGTCCGGCGATGGCCGATTCGCTGGTCAGCGAGGGGTTGCGCCGGCTGAACATCGACGAGGCGTTCGATCCCATGATCGAGCACGCGCTGCGCCGCGGCGAGCGGGACAACTTCTCCTTCTTCGCGCTCGACCTCGACGACGATCCTCTCGCGCGGGTGAAGGTGTACGTGTCGCACGAGGCCGCGGATTCGGCCGACGCCGAGTTCGCGTCGGAACTGGTGGCCGGTACCGACCCGCTGCTGATCCGCGAGTTCCTCGCCGTGCTGGGC
This sequence comes from Amycolatopsis sp. NPDC051372, assembly GCF_040682095.1. Classification (NCBI taxonomy): domain Bacteria; kingdom Bacillati; phylum Actinomycetota; class Actinomycetes; order Pseudonocardiales; family Pseudonocardiaceae; genus Amycolatopsis; species Amycolatopsis sp. NPDC051372. The sequence goes on along the minus strand of NZ_JBFBAF010000003.1, from coordinate 272,873 downwards.
GGCGGGAAAGGTCCGTTCGAAGCCCGGCCGTTGGTCTCCAGCTATTCTTTCGTGGAGGGATCGGGGGCCCGGCCGGCCAACTACAGCGTCTATCTTCCCATTCGCAGCTATGTGCCCGACGATGAAGTGGCCCGCGCCCGTGCGCACGCCGTTCTCGCGCAGTACGGCTTCGACGGGACAAAACTGGACAAAGCCCTGGCAGCGGTTTCGCAGCGCCCACTGCGGGACGGGGTCGGGCTGATCGCACACGTCTCTCTGAGAATGGGGGAATTCGGCTCGGGAATCACCGTGTACCTGTCGTCTGAGGCTTATCAGGTTCTGCCTGCGCGAAAGAGACCGGTCCTCGGACCGGTCTCGTGACTGCGGTAGTTTTTCACCGACACCAGACAGTGGAGGAAATACCTGATGCGGACCTTCCCGCCCTACCGCGCCCAGGTTGTCGCGGAAATCCCGGTCACCACCCGCGCCGAGCGTGAGCGCGCGCTCGCCGCGGCCGGCTACAACGCGTTCAACCTGCCGGCCAACATGGTCTCGATCGACCTGCTCACGGACTCGGGAACCGGCGCGGTCTCCGCGAGGCAGGAGGCCGCGGCCGCGGCCGCGGATCGCTCCTACGCAGGCTCCGAGTCGTTCTTCCGCTTCCGCGAGGCGTTGAGCGAGCTCACGCACTACCCCCACCTCCTGCCGGTGCACCAGGGTCGCGCGGCCGAGCGCGTGCTGTTCACGAACGTGCTGGGGCCGGGCAAGATCTCGGTGAGCAACACCCACTTCGACACCACGCGCGCCAACGTCGAGCTGCTCGGCGCCGAGGCCCGTGATCTGCCGTGCGCGGAGTTCGGCGACCTCGACAGCCTGGAACCGTTCAAGGGCAACATCAACCTCGACGTCCTGGAACAGCTGCTGACTGGCCCCGACGCCGGTCGCGTCGGCATGGTGCTCGTCACGATCACCAACAACGGCGGTGGTGGCCAGCCCGTGTCGATGGCGAACCTGACCGCCGCGAGCCGCCTGGCCCGCGCGCACGGCGTGCCGATCTTCCTCGACGCCGCGCGGTTCGCGGAGAACGCCTGGCTCGTGGTGCAGCGCGAGGAGGGCTACGCGGGCAAGACGCCGCGCGAGGTGGCCGAGGAGGCGTTCGGCCTCGTCGACGGCTGCGTGGCCAGCCTCAAGAAGGACGGCATCTCGCCGATGGGCGCGTTCATCGGTCTGCGCGATCCCGAGCTCGCGCAGCGCTGCGAGGCGCTCCTCATCGCGACCGAAGGGTTCCGCACCTACGGCGGCCTCGGCGCCCACGATCTCGACCGCCTCGCCCAGGGCCTGCGGGAGGTGCTCGACCCGCACTACCTGGAGGCCCGGGCGGCCGAGGCCGCGCGGCTGGCGCAGCTCGCGAACGAGTCGGGCGTGGACATCGTGCAGCCGCCGGGCATCCACGCGCTGTACCTCAACGCCGGCCGCCTGCTGCCGCACCTGCCGGCGAGCCGGTTCCCCGGCCACTCGCTGGCGTGCGAGCTGTACCTGGCGGGCGGGATCCGTTGTGCGGAACTGGGTTCGCTCTACATCGGCGAGCTCGACGAGAACAACGAGCTGGTGACGCCGGCGCCGTTCGAGCTCGTCCGCTTGGCGCTGCCGCGCCGGACCTATTCCCGGGGCCACTACGACTACGTCGCCGAGATCCTGGGCGACATCGCGAAGAACCCGGAAAGCGTGCCGGGCTACCGGATCGTCGAGGCGCCGAAGATCCTGCGGCACTTCAACCTGACGATGGCACCCGTCGTCTGAATCCGTCCACAGTGGAGGGTCGGTTCCGGTCGGGAGCGACCCTCCACTGGGTTTCACACAAGCCGTTGTTTCACGAAGCCGGTGTTCACGCAGGTTGCGGAACCACCGTCATCGCGTGCTTCACGAGGCGGATCAACGCGATCTTGCTCGAGTCCCGCTGCCGCGCGTCACACATGACGATCGGCACGCGATCGGGCACGACCAGCGCTTCGCGGATCTCGTCGGCGGTGTAGCGCGGGGCGTTGTCGAAGCAGTTCACCGCCACGATGAACGGGATCCGCCGGCGCTCGAAGAAATCGACGGCCGCGAAGCTCGTCTCCAGGCGGCGCGTGTCCGCGAGCACGATGGTCCCGATCGCGCCGCGCGCGAGGTCGTCCCACATGAACCAGAAGCGTTCCTGGCCGGGCGTGCCGAAGAGGTACAGCACGTGGCGCGGCGAGATCGTGATCCGGCCGAAGTCGAGTGCGACCGTGGTGGTCTTCTTGCGCTCCACGCCGGACAGGTCGTCGACGCCGTGGCTCGCCTCGGTCAGCACCTCCTCGGTGGACAGCGGCGGGATTTCGCTGACCGAGCCGACCATGGTGGTCTTCCCGGCGCCGAACCCGCCGGCGATGATGATCTTGACCGGCGTCGGGACAGAGTCGACGCCCTTGCCGTCAGAGCTTGATGAGGCCATCGAGAACCGCCTGGAGAGTTTCGTGGTCCGGCGCCTGGGCCGGCTGGTGGGACGGGGACCGCGTGATGACGAGGCCGCGTTCGATCAGGTCGCCGCACAGCACCCGGACGACACCGAGGGGCAGCTTCACGTACACGGCGATCTCCGCGACCGACAGCGGCCGCCGGCACAGCCGGATGATCGCCAGGTGCTCCGGACCGAGACCGGCCGGCTCCTGTTCCGACTGCAGGGTCATCACCTGCGTGGACACGTCGAGCTGCGCGCCTTCGGACGGAGTGCGGCCGCTGGTGATCGTGTAGGGCCGCACCAGCGGGCCGGCGGCCTCGTCGTACCAGTTGTCGTCGATCATTCCGCCTCCGCGGGAAGAAGTACGTCGGCGGCGGTCACGTGGCCTCCCTGAGCATGGTGGCGGCTTCCCGCGGCGCCGAGGCGAGGTAGTCGCCGACGCGCTTGACCAGCCGGTTCATCTCGTAGGCGATCATCTCCACGTCCACATCGGCGCCGGCCAGCACCGCGAGGCACGCGCCCTGGCCGGCCGCCGACACGAAGAGGTACCCGCCCTCCATCTCGATCATGTTCTGCAGCACGGGACCCCGGTTGAACTGCCGGCTCACCCCCTTGGCGAGGCTCTGCAGGCTGGACGCGATCGCCGACAACTGGTCGGAGTCGTCCTTGCTCATGCCGCTCGACTTGCCGAGCAGCAACCCATCGGCGGACAGCACGATGGCGTTCTGCGCGCCGACGACGCGGTGGACGACATCGTCGAGGAGCCAGTTGAGGTCGGGTTTGGAGTTCCCGTACTCGTTCATGCGGAGAGACCTTGACTTTCCTGTGTGGACTTTCCTGTGTGCTGTCGCGGACTAGGCATCGTCGGTGCCGCCACGGGCGCGGCGGGTGCCCTTGTGGAACGCCAGCAGCGTGCGGGCTGTGGCTTCGCCGGTGCCCGCGACGTCGACGTCCTGGTCACCCGGGTCGTCCTGCTGCAGCTGTTCGACGAGGTTCTGCTGCGGCTGCCGCCGGGGCAGCCGGGGTCGGTCGTCGCCGACCAGCAGGCTCTGATCGGGCTTGCGGGCCGGTTCCGCAGCCGCGGCCACCGGTACGTGGACCGGAGCCGGCGGTTGTGACTGCAGGGGCTCCGGTTGCTCGCTCGGGGTGTACGCGCGAGCCGGGTACGGCCTCGGCTTGGCGTCTCGCCTCATCGGGATCTGGCCGGTGAACGAGTGGGTGGATTCCATGACACGCGGTGAGCTCTCCAGTGCCGGACGTGCGGCACCGCCCACCGGCTCCAGCACCCCGGCTTGATCGCGCGGGGCTTCGGGCCGGAACTCGGCGTTGCCGACGGCGTCGGCCGACTCGTTGCCGGCCAGGTGTTGGGACGGGATCAGCACGGTGGCGCGCGTGCCGCCGTACCGGGACGGGTCGAACGTGACGGTGATGTCGAGCCGCGAAGCGAGGCGCGCGACCACGAACAGGCCGAGGCTGGAGTCGGCCCGCAGTGCCATCGCGTCGAACTCGGGGGCGTCGGCCATCATCGCGTTGGCCCAGTCGCGCACCGCTTCCTTCATGCCGAGGCCCTGGTCGGACACGTCGACGACGACGCCGCGCGCGACCATGCGGCTGGTCACCTCGACCGGCGAGCCGGGCGGGGAGAACGACGTGGCGTTGTCCACGAGCTCGGCGATCAGGTGGATGGCGTCGGCCACGGCCGAGCCGACGATCGACACGTCGGGCACCTGCTCCACCTGCACCCGCGAGTACTGCTCGGTCTCGGAGACCGCCGCGCGCAGCACTTCCATGAGCGACACCGGCTTGCGCCAGCGCCGGCCCGGCTGCTTGCCGCCGAGGATGATCAGGTTCTCGGTGGTGCGGCGCGCGCGGGCGGCGAGGTGGTCGAGCTGGAACAGAGACGCCAGCTGCGTCGAGTTCTCTTCGCGGCTTTCCATCTCGTCGAGGATCTGCAGCTGCCGGTGCACGAGCACCTGGTTGCGGTGCGCGATGCCGAGGAACACGTTGTGCACACCGCTTCGGGCTTTCGCCTCGCTCGCGGCCGCGTTGACGGCGGTCAGCTGGGCGGCGTTGAAGGCCTCGGCCACCTGGCCGATCTCGTCCCGGCCGTGGTCGAGCTGCGGCAGCTCGGCTCCGACGTCCACGGCCTCACCGTTCTTGAGCCGATCGACGATGCCGGGGAGACGGTTGCGGGCGAGGTCGAGCGAGTCGGTGCGCAGGCGCTCGAGGCGCGTCACCAGGGTGCGGTCGACCAGCGAGCGGGACACGCGCACGGCGATGATGATCGCGACCAGCGAGGCGATCAGGGCCGCGATACTGCCGATGATCGCGTTGCGCAGCTGCGAGTCGCCGGACTCGATGGCGGCGGCGGACACCTCGTCGCCCTGGGCGATCGTCAGCTGGGTGAGGCTGTTCGAGACCTGGCCGGTGAGGGTCTGCCAGTCCGCCGCCGAGACGGGCACCGTGCCCCGGTCCTCCGGCGTCCACGGGCCGTGCTTCACCAGCGCGCTCTCCGCGTCCGTGAGCTGTTTCCAGCCCGGGCTCGTCACGAGGGCCTGGTAGTCGTTGCGCACCGCGGGTTCGAGGAACGGCGCGATCTGGCCGACCTGTGTGCGGTAGAAGCCCGTCAGCTGCGTGAACTGCACGAAGTCGTCGGGTGCGAAGGTGCCGCTCGCGAGCGCGCTGGTCACCAGCGACGTCTCGCGCGACATCAGGTCGGTCGCGCGGAACAGCGAGGTCGCGGAGATCGCGCCCTGCACGGCCGTCGCGTCGGGCACGATGCGGGCCTGGGTGTCGAACAGCGTCGACGCCGTGTCGAGCACGCCGTTGAAGTAGGTGTTCACCTGCGCCCGGCCGATGGTGCGGAAGTTGATCTGCGAACGCAGCACCGGCAGCTGGTCGAGCTGGGTCTTCAGCGCGGTGACCTTGTCGGCGATCTCGGCGGGCGCGCTCGAGATGGTGGACGCGAAGGCGTCCTGCATGCCCTTGAGCTTCTCGTCGTTGCTCTTCTGCAGCTGCTGCAGCGCGCCGTTCCCCGCGTTGGGGGTGTCGAGGAACTGCAGCGCGACCTGGCGCTCCTGCTGCAGTGACGACAGCGCCTGGATCGCAGGGATCGACACCTCACGCACCGAGACAGCAACGAGGCGCACGTACAGGCCGTTGATGAAAAAGTACGACGAGACCGCGGCCACCAGCACCAGCAGCGTGATGCTCGGGATGAGAACGGTCCTGGTCAGCCTTTTCCGGATCGACTTGTCGTACGCCTTGTCGGACTCATCTTTGTTCTCCACGACGATTCACGAACTCCTGAGTCACAGTCGGCGAAAAGCCGGAAGCCGGCAGGGGAAGCGGACCCGACGGTAGGACCGGGGCGGCCGTCGTCACGAGTCCTCGACTCACCCTTCGTTTCACCACGGAACAGATCAGGGTCCGTTTTTTACCATGAACCGGGCCATCGTGGTGCCACTGATCGGGCGCTCGACCTGCCGATGAGTGGCCCAACGTGACCCATCACGGCGCGTGAGGAGCCGATTACCGGCATTTCTCGTGGTGATGACCCCGGCAGGCGGCCTCTTGGACGTGTGCTGAGCTGAATGGGTGAATGCGAAATCCGGGGGAAGGTGGGGAATCCCACTGGCCGGGTAGTCGCCGAATTGATTTGTCGACAGGCGAGGGGGTTGTGTCCGAATGTTCGGCGGGCCAGGCCGGTCAGTGTCCTGTCCGGATTGGTTCGGCCGGAAGCCACGCCTGCATCAGCGCTGCGTATCGCCTTGAGTGGACCAGCAGCTCGGCGTGGCTGCCGAGCAGAGTCTCGCGCCCGTCGAGCACGAGCACGTGGCGCGCTCGCACGGCGGCCGACAGGCGGTGCGCGATCACGACCAGCGTGCCGCCGCGGTCGGTGAAGGCACGCTCGGCGCGGGCCTCGGCGGCGGGGTCCAAAGTGGACGTCGCTTCGTCGAGGATGACGATGCGTGCCGCGCTCGCGTGGACGCGGGCGAGGGCGATGAGCTGGGCCTCTCCGCCGGAGAGGCCTTCGGCTTCGTGGCCGAGCTCGGCGTCGAGGCCGCCGAGGCGGGCGAGCAGTTCTTCGGCGCCGACGGCTTGGGCGGCGGCGCGGAGGTGCTCGTCCGACGCGGTGGGAGCGAACAGGCCGAGGTTGTCACGCAATGTGCCCGCGAAGACGTAGGCCTGCTGGGGGATGAGCGCGATCAGCTCGTGCCGGTTGGCCGCTTCGGCCACGGGCACCCCGCCGAGCAGCACCTGGCCGGCCTGGGGCGTGAGCAGTCCCGTGATCAGGCCCGCGAGTGTCGACTTGCCGATCCCGCTCGGGCCGACGACGGCGAGGTGGTCGCCCGCGCGCAGGTCGAGGTCCAGTCCACGCACGACGGGTTCGGGTGCGGCGCCCCAGCGGAAGGTGAGGCCGCGGACTCTCAGGTCGGTGCTGTGGGCTTCTTCGGTTTTCCGTTTCGCCGGCGGCACCTCGGCGGTCTCGGCCAGCCGCTTGAGCGCAACGATCAGCCTGAGTACGACGGTGCCCGCCGTGGCGGCCAGCCCTCGCAGCGCCGGCTGCATCGTGGTCGCCAGGTAGACCAATGCGCCCAGTGCCGCTCCCGCCGTGAGCTCGCCCGTCGTCACCAACCCGGGCGCGACCGCCAAGCTCGCGATCAACGGAACAAAGGCTCCGAGCGAGATCACCAACGACCTCGCCGCCCCGGAATGTGCGACTCTCACGGCGGCTTCGGCCTGCTTCTCGACGGCGTCGTACACCGCCAACGCCGCCCCGGGCTCGGCCCCGCACGCCACGACGTCCCGCATCCCGCCGAGCACGGCGCCGGTGGTCTCGGCGGCCCGCTCGTCGGCCAGCACGAGCGCCCGCTGCCTGCGTGCGAGCGACGGCAACAGCGCCGCGAACGCCGCGATCGCGATCGCCACGGGCACCGCCACCGGGAGGACGAGCTGCCCCGCGACAGTCACCAGCCCCGCGATGGCCGCCGCCGTCGTCACGACCATCGCGCGCGCCTGCACGAGCAGTCCCGCCGTGGCGTCCCGCACCACCTCCACGTGCTGCGTGATCCTCGCGACGCCACTCGCGTCGGCCGCGTTCCGCGGTGGGTTGGGATCGTGCAGCACGCCGCGCACCACGGCCGTCACCAGCGCGTCCCGCAGCGGCTCCACCACCTGCCCGAGCTGCCGCCACACCAACCGCGACCCGAACGCCCCGGCCAGCGCCGCCACCCCGAACAACGCGAGGTAGCCGATCCCGGCCTTCGGTGCCCCCACCGCGAACCCCCGGTCGATGGCCAGCTCGACCAACCGCCCGGAGAAGAACGCCGGTGCCCCTTCCAGCGCGGAGCACGCCAGGAGGACCAGCCCGCCGCGCCATTGCCGCAGGAGGGTCGCGCGGTAGAGGTGACTGACGCTCATCCCGCGTCCTCCGTGAAGTACGCGGAGGCGTCGTCGTGTCGGCGGTCGGCTGGATTCGTGCGGTGGGGGTGCGTGCTTGGGGTTGGCGGTTCCGCCGCCGGTGGTGGGGTGGTGCGGAGTTGGTGAGGGAGTGTTGTGCGGTGGAGATCGTTGCCGCTCGTCCCGCCGCCTTCGCGCAGTGCTCGGATGCACCTTCGCGTTGCCGGTTGACTCGGTTCATGAGGCTGCGCCGGCCCCGCGGGTTCAGCCTCGAGCGACGAAACGGCGTGGAGTTGGCGAGCGGCCGTCGTGCGGTGCAGGTTGCTGGTCATCCCGCCTCCTCCGTGAACACGGCGCGGTACCGCGGGTCCTGCCACAGGGCGGCGTGCGGGGCGACGGCTCTGACGTGGCCGTCCTCGAGCCAGACGACGGCGTCGGCGCGGGAGGCGAGGGCGGCGCGGTGCGTGACGACCACCAGGGTTCTCGCGCCGACGTCGGCGAGGACGGACTGTTCGGTGACGGTGTCGAGGCTCGCGGTGGCGTCGTCGAGGAGGAGCACGCGCGGGTTGTGCACGATGGCCCGCGCGAGGCCCACGCGCGCGGCCTCGCCGCCCGACAGCGGGGTTTCGGCGAGCGGCGTGTGGTAGCCGCGGGGGAGGCGGGTGATGACGTCGTGGATGCGGGCGGTGCGGCAGGCCGCGCGGACGGCGGTGTCGCCGGCCCAGCTGCCGTAGCCCACGGCGTCGGCGACGGTGGTGCCGAGCAGGTGCGGCCGGGCGAAGCCGTAGCCGGCCACGGCGCGGAGTTCCTCGGGGCGCAGGGTGGTGAGGTCGCGGCCGTCGAGGTGAGCTTGGCCGGCGTCGGGGGAGGTGAGGCCGCCGAGAAGACTGACCACAGTGGACTTTCCGGAGCCGGATTTCCCCACTATGGCGGTGAATGTGCCGCCTGGGAAAGCGAGCGTCGTGGGGTGCAGGGCGCCTTGGACGGTGGCGTTGTGGAGGGTGAGCGTCCCGTTGCCGGGCAGGAGGCCGAGCTTGCCGCGTTCGGGGATGGGGACGTCGAGCACCTCGGCGACGCGCTGGGCGCAGCCGCGGGCCCGCGAAACGGTGGTGAGCAACGGGATTTGCGTCACGAGCCCCATGCCGAGCGCGACGTAACCGAGGGCGGCGAGCACGTCGCCGACCGTCAGCCGGTGTCCGAGCACCCCGAACCCCGCCGCGGTGAGCGCCGCCAGCTCCACGGCCGGCAACAGCAACGCGGCGCGCCACACCATCTTCGCCTGCGTTCGCCACATCCCGCGCCCGGCAAGACTCAGGCGCGGCAACGGTTTCAGCACACGCTCGGCTTCCCGATCCGCGGTGCCGGACGCGGCGATCGTGGCCAGGCCGGTGTTGGCGTCGAGCAGCCGCGCCGCGAGCTCGCCGGAGACGCGCTGGTAGGTGAGCACGTCGTCGGCGGTGTTCTGGAGGTGCGACCTGGCGAGGAGGAGCGCAACGGGGATGCTGCCGAGGAACACGAGCGCGAGCCGCCAGTCGAGGACCGCGAGCAGCACGATGGCCCCGACGGAGATCACCGCCGCGGACACCAGCTGCACCACGACCGGCACGATGCTGCCCGCCCCCACGGCGTCCCCGGCCATCCGGCTCACCGCATCCCCTTCGGCGAAGGGGGTTTTCGTCTTCTGGGCCAGCAGCCGGTCGATCATCCTGCGCCGCAGCCACGCGCCGGCACCACTGGTGACCCTGACGACGACCACCCCGCCGACCACGTCGGCCACGATCTCGGCCCCACCGACGACGACCAGCCAGGCGACCTGTTTCGCCGCGCCTCTGCCGCTGATCACGGCATCGGTGGCTGCCGCCAACGCCCCGGGCAACAACAAACTCGCCCCCACCGCGACGAGCCCGACCACGGCGAGGACCCCTACCCGCCAGGGGTCTCTCCTTGCGACTTCCCTCAGGAGCCGATCCCCGGGCGCTGCCGTTTTCCTTGCCTTTCGCCCGCTGCTTGCCGCTGGCTGTGGCAGGTCGGAGGGCGGGTTGGCAGCTTGTCGTACGGCTCCGGCGGATGCTGGCTGCGTTCGTGCCTTTCGGTTATGTCGTGCGGTCGGTTGTGGCAAGTCGCCGTTCGGTTTGGAAGCCTGCCGTTGTGCGCGGCTGCTTGCCGCTTGCGGGGATGCCGCCGGCGCCTCGCTTGCCGATGGTTCGGCAACTTGCCGCTCGGCCCCGGCGGATGCCGGCCGCATCCGTGCCGCTCGGCCGCGGCTTGCCGTCGGTTGTGGCAGGTCGTCGTGCGGTGTGGCAAGTTGCCGTTTCGAGGGGGCGCTTGCCGGTGATGGGGTGGGCGTCGGGCGGCGATGTGCCGTGGGTTGTGGCAAGGCGGCGGGTGTTGTGGCAACTTGCCACTCGGGACCCGCGCTTGCCGAATCGGGGCGGGGTGCGCCGACGGGGCCGGTGGTGGGCACCGCGTCGACGGGGCCGTCGGAAGGTGCTCCGTACCCGGGCATCTCACTCCTCGTCCAACGAGTCCAACGAGTCCGACCAACCAGCCCAACCTGCCGCCCGTCGCGCGGCAGAACCCAGCGAACCCGGTGACCAACCCGCGGCACCGGGGCAGAATGGTGAGGCGGGAGCGGCGCACTTGGCCTGCGCCGCTCCCGCACCCATTCCGTGACGCCCGACGCAAGGCACCCGAGAGCACCGAGGCACTCGGGAGCACCGAGGCACTCGGGAGCACCAAGGCACCCGGGAGCACCGAGAGGCACCCGAGAGCACCGAGAGGCACCCGGGAGCACCAACGCCCGCGATCACCAATGCACCCGAGAGCACCAAAGCACGCCAGAACACCGAAGCACCCGAGAGCACCCAACCGCCGAAAGACCGTCAGAAGGTCGAAAGGATCGAAGGGTCAGTAGGTCAGCTAACTCAGTGGCAGGTCAGCAGGCTGAGCGTGCTGTGCGCGCACGACGCCAGCAGGCTCAGGTTGCTCGGCGCCCCGTGGCCATGGCCGTGGCCGCCGCCGTGGCCTTCGAGGGCTTCGGGGGCTTCCAGGGCCTGCAGGTCGAGAACCAGTTCCATGGTGATCCCTTCTCGTGTTCTTCCGCCGGCCATCAGTGGCCGGAGGTGTGGGGGGACGGCGTGGCGCCCAGGAAAGGCAGCACCTCCGAGCCGTCCAGCAGGGCCGACAGCGCGAGCAGCACGCCCGCGCTCCCGGTGGTGACATCGGTCGACAGCCGCAGCAGCTGGTTGCCTGGGAAGGCCAGGCCGCCGCGAAACGGGACGGCGTGCCAGGCGAGGCGTGCCAGGTGCAGGTCGATGGCCGAGCGAATGCGGTCAGAAGGCGAAGCGGTGAACGACAGCGCCGCCATGAGACCCGCGCGCCCGTGCAGCAGGCCGGGCTGGATCACGAACTCGCCGCGGCACGCCTCGCGCAGCGCGGGCAGGCTCGAACACGCCAAAGCGGAAGGTGAAACCCGCGCCAGCTGCTCCAGCACCATCAAGATCCCGGCGCTGCCGATCCCCGCATACGGCAGCGTCCGACGCTCGCCGTCGCGGACCTGCAGGGAGCCGTCGTCCGCCGTGGCGCATTCTTCGAGGTCGCGGCGCAGCGCTTGGTCCGCGAACGACAGCCACGCGGGCTCACCGGTCCGCTCGTACAGCCGGATGAACAGCAACGCCGGCCCCGACCACCCGCTCAACAGCCCCGCCCGCGCGAACTTCCCCGGCGGCGCGGCTGTCTCCAACGTCTCGGCGAGCCGCACGGCGGTGGCCAGCGCCTGCCGCCCGTACTCGTTGTCGCCGCGCGAAGTCGCGAAGTGCAGCTGGGTCAAGGCAATCCCGGCGAGCCCGCCCTCGAAGGCGTGGTCAGTGGTCTGGTCCACCAGCGTGCGTGACGCGGCCAGCACCGCAGAAGCCGCGTCGCGGTGGCCGAAGTGCTCGAGCACGTACGCGATCCCGTGGCTGCCGTCGAAGAACCCAGGCCGCGCGGGCGGTTCGCGGCGCACGGCGTCGAGCAGCCACTGCTCGTGCTCCGGGAACCGCCCGGCTCCGGCCACGTCGAGCGCCCACAGCACGCCCGCCGCGCCGAAGCCGAAACACGCGCCGCCCACCCGGAACTGCTCGATGTCGCCCGGGAACAACCGGTCCAGTCGCGACGGGGTGGCCGAAGCCAGCACACCCTCCACGATCTGCTTGCGCACCAGCGTCCAGTCGGGCCGCTGCTCGTCGAGCTCGGTAAGACCCCCGGCCCGGTCGTCGCCCAGCACCCGCACCAGCTCGTCCGCGTACCCGTCGGCCAGCCCGAACCGCCGCTGCGCGAACTCCGCCGCACCCCGCAGCTTCGCCGGCGCCAGCTCCAGCAGCGTCGCCAACGGCAGGAACAGCCACAGCCGCAGCATCGCCAGCGCGTACCGGTCGATGTCGAACCCGTGCCGGTCGGCCGGCGCGCGGAATCCGGGCGCCCCCAATGCCGGCCGCGAGCCCGAAGCGACGTCGAACGCCATCTCGAAGTCGATCAGCGACACCGTGTCGTCGTCGGCCACCAGCACGTTCAGCGCGTGCAGGTCGCCGAACACCACCCCGCGTTCGTGCAGGTCGGCGACGATCCGCTCCACCTGTGCGAGCACCCGAAGCGCCCGGTCGCGGTACGCCAGCAGGTCGGCCTCGGTGCTGTCGCGGCGCGTGAGCGGGTAGTGCAGCGCGAGCCAGCTGCCCAGCGACGTCCCCGGCATCCGCTGCATCGCCAGGTAGTGGTGCTCCCACACGGTGAAGCGCTCGTACACGTCCGGAACGCCGGGAACGTCCGCCAGCCGCTGCAGCATCTCGTGTTCGCGCTCCAACCGTTCGACGGCGTCGACCAGCTCGCGGTCCAGCCCGGCGTGGGGCCGGGCCTCCTTGAGCACGACCTCCGCCCCGTCCGCCTTGCGCTCGGCGACGTACACGCCGCCGCCGTTGGAGAAGTGCAGGGAGCTCGTCACGCGGTAGGGGAACTGCCCCGGATCGCTGCCTTTGCGCGCCGCGAGGCTCGCGTCCAGACACGCCGGAATCTTCACCCAATCGGGTACCGAGAAAACGGGCTCACGCCGGTCGGGCACAGGTGTACCGTCGGGTTTGCGGATCGCGAGCACTCGTGTGCCGTCGTGTTCCGCCCATTGTTCGGCGAATCCGCCATAACGTACGTATAACGGTCCGGATTCGTACCGAAGGTCGCTGAGCACATAAGCACCGTGTTCGCCACTCAGCCGCTCGGAAAGATCTTGAAGAACCCGTGCCAGTTCGCACTCGTCGAGCGGATAAATCGTGATCAACTTGCCGCTTCCGTCGCGAGGTGCGTATTTGGAATTCCGCGCCAGCAGGATGGTCCGGGACCGCAGGTGCTTGAACGCCACACGACGGTCCACGCAGTACTCGTGCACCGTCGCCAGCACGCGGTCCGCATTGTCCATTCCGGCCGAAACGTGGACCTTCCAGCCCTGTTCTGGCAGGTCAACGCTCTGCGGATGCAGCACGCGCCAGATGCCGCGGGTGCCCACCGTCCACATCGGTCCCGGCGCCGGCAGCCCGGCGGCGAAGTCGTCGGCGGCCGCTCCGGTTTCGCGTTGTTCGTCGAAGAACAGCGGATCCGCGAAGCAGAACGCTTCATACCGCATGTCCATGAAACCGCACCCTCCGCGTACTTCCGCACTCCCTGACGAGGAATATTCCCGCACGCCGGAGGTGCACAGGCCAATCCGCCAACCCGGGGGTTCGGCTGGGCTGATCAGGGTAGACAGAAGTGCCGCCGGAGTCCGATACCGGGGACCCTGTGTGATTTCACGGATTACTCCACCACTCGGTCGTGGTGTAACACCCGGCGGCTCGCATTGTTCATGCAGGTCCGGCGAAGTGCGGCATAAACTGTACCGCGAAATTGGCAGAATGCCATCAACGGATTCCGGCGGCCGATATCGACGGTCGCGTGGAGCTGCGGGACGGCTCAGTCCACAGGAGACCGACGGTCGTGGCGCCGGCCACGTCGGCGGCCCTCGGCGAACAGCCCCGGAAACGCCAGCGGGTACGTTGTGGCGAGCGCGGCAGAAGGAGGAACGGGTGATTCTCGGTTTCGCGGTGGCGGTGGCGGTGTGCGCACTGCTGGTCGCGCTGTGGAGCTTCGCGCAGGCCGCGCGCAAGCGCCTGCCGGACACCCCGCTGCTCGTCGCGCTCGGCGTGGTCGAGGTGCTGCTCGTCGCCCAGCTCGTGGTCGGCATCGTGCTGCTCGCGAGTGGTGAGAAGCCCGGCAGTCTCGCCACGTTCCTGGCCTACCTGATCGGCTGCCTGGTCGTGCTGCCGGTCGGCGCGGCGTGGGCGCTGGCCGAGCGGAGCCGGTCGAGCACGGTCGTGCTCGGCATCGCCTGCCTGGCCATCCCGGTGATGGTGCTGCGACTGAACGAGGTGTGGAGTGGAGCAAGCGCGTAAGACGGCCACGGGCCCGGGCCGGGTGCTGGTCGCGGTGTACGCGATCTTCGCGCTGGCCGCGACCTCGCGCGCCGGCGTCCAGATCGGCACGAAGTTCCACGAAGCGCCGCTGGCCTACGTACTCTCGGCCTTCGCCGCCGTCGTCTACCTCCTCGCGACCTTCGCCCTCGCCAAAGGCGGCGAACGCTGGTGGCGGGTCGCGCTCGTGGCGTGCAGCGTCGAGTTCCTCGGGGTGCTGACGATCGGCACCCTCAGCATCTTCGACCGCCAGGCCTTCCCCGACGCCACGGTGTGGTCGGTCTACGGCCAGGGTTACGTCTTCATCCCGCTCGTGCTGCCGCTGGTCGGCCTGTACTGGCTGTGGCGGACGGCCCCCAAACGCGTCTCGGCCTGAGCTGCCTCGAAACACCACGCAGAACTGCACGTAGCCGTCGATCCCGCGGAAAACAGGTATCCCCTCGGCTGCTTTCGTCGGTTCCGGCATCCGGACAAATCCCCTGATGATCAGGGTCTCCGTCCCCACCGGAACCCGCGGTGAGATCCGCCGCAGAAACGAGCGAACATGCGTCTGCGCACGTGTTCGATGCCGCTCGCGTCGGCCGCGACGCCCGTCGGCTTCCGTGACCTCACTCGCCGATGTGGCGGGTCTTCGGAACGCGGGTCTTCAGCTCGTGGAGCATCTCCCGCCAGCCCTCGCGCGTGGCCGGGTGGCGGCTGGAGTTCTCGGCGAACAGGGCGCGCACGGCGGCGGCCTTGGTGAGGGTGAGTTCGGCTTCGCGGCCGGCGTTGACCGTCAGCGTCATTTCGCAGTAGCCCCACTCGCGCCGCTGGAACTTCCATAGGTAGCCGGGCGTCAAGACCTCGTCGCGCAGGGTGCCGCTGGTGCCGAAGTCGATCGGCTGCAGGTCTTCGACGACCAGGTGCGTGCCACCGGGCGTCGTGCGGATCAGGCCGCTCTCCTGTGCGAAGGCCAGCAGGATCGGCCGTCTGCCCAGTTCAGCGAGGCTGGATCCGGCCACGGAATCGAAGCTCGACCAGGCGACCGGGAAGGGTCCGCGCCGCTTCGTGGTTGTCACCGAAGAGAACCCGCAGCGGAACGAGGAGACCCATGTCCCAGGCAACGCAGCAGAAGATCCCCGGCCCCGACCACCCGATCACGGTCGAGGTCAACCCGGCCCGCGTGCTCGTGAAGCTGGGCGACACGGTCATCGCCGACACGACCCGGGCGCAGGTGCTGCGCGAGTCCACCTACCCGGCGGTGCAGTACATCCCGCGTGAGGACGTGGACTTCGCCGCCCTCGCGCGCACCGAGCACCACACGTACTGCCCGTACAAGGGCAACGCGTCGTACTACTCCCTGACCCCGGCCGGCTCCGTGGGCGACAACGCCGTCTGGACGTACGAGGAGCCCTACGACGCGGTGTCCCCGATCAAGGGCCACCTCGCGTTCTACGCAGACCGCGTCTCGATCGAGGAACTGGCCGCCTGACCGACGAAAAAGCCGGGCGCGCCCCGGAAACGGAGCGCGCCCGGCAAGAGGAATCAGCGGGTGACGGTCAGCTGCGCCGAACCCGTCACGCCACCGCTGGTCACCGAGATCGTCATGGTGCCCGGTCGACGCGCCGTGACCTTCCCAGTCACAGCGTCCACCGAAGCAACACGAGAGTCGCTCGACGACCACACGTGCGAAGCCGGATCGGCGATCGGCATCGTGGCCGCGGGGAGGTTGTCCCCGCCGACCTCGGCGCCCGTGGCCGTAGCCACCGCGGACACACCCACCCGTAGCGAAGCGGCGGGCACCGTCACCGCGATCGACGACAGCACCGGCTCCACCGAGAACTGCACGTCACCACGAGCGGTGTGCAGCAGCACGAAGTGGTAGATGCCGCCCTCGTCCGAAGGCGCGTACGCGGGCATGCCGAGGTCCGCGATCGTCAGCTGCGGGATGCCCCCGGCGGCCGGCGACGTCGGGTTGCCCAGCGGGTCGATGACCTGGTCGGCGAACCCGCGGGCGTGGCCGTAGAGCATCACCACGTGCTTGTCCGGGTGCGTCTGCTGGTAGCGCTGCACCAGCCGCACGTACATGCGGGCTTCCCACCGGTCGCTGAACTGGCTGTTGGCCACCGGGTGCGGGTCGTACGCCGGCATGTGCGTGGTCACCAGCACGGTCTGCGACGAGGCGTCCGTGAGCTGCTTGACCAGCCACGGGTACTGCGCCTCGGCGGGTGACTGGAACGCGTCCGACGACTGCAGGCTGCCGTGCGCGTTGTCGGTGACGATCACCTGCGCGTCGCCGGCCTTGTACTGGTAGTGCGTGGCGCCGAAAACCTGGGCGAAGTTGCCGTTCTCCGGCAGCACGCCCTGGCTGATCTCGTGGTTGCCCACCACGTCGTGGTACGGCACGCCCAGCGCGGCGATCTTCTGCTGCGCGTACTGCAGGTCGGCGACCGCGCCGTCGTCCGACATGTCACCCAGCGCCTGCACCGAAGACGGCCGTGCCTGCGAAGGCAACGTCGGCAGCCGGCCCTTGATGGTGTCCATGACGTTCGAAGACGCCGAACCCGGGTCGCTCGCCACCATGTGCGCGTCGTCGCCGAGCAGCATCGTCGAGCCCGAACGCGAGAAGTCCGCGGCGTTCTCCGAGAACTTCAGCCACGACGGGTTCTGCGGAATCGCCTGGTACGGCGGCGTGACCAGCGGGCGCGGCGAGTACAGCGCCTGCAGACCGCTCACGTTCAGCGTGCCCGACGTCGTCTGGCTCGGGTTGATCGTGAGGAAGTCGACGAAGCTGATCCGCAGCGGGAAGTTCAGGCCCGGCGGCAGCGTCGCGATGGCCAGGCGCCAGTCCTGCCACGTCACCGTGGTCGGGTACAGCGTGGTGGTGGCGCCGTCGATGCCGATGTACGACTCGGCCAGCTGGATGCCGGTGCCGTCGCCCTTCACCCACACGCCGATGCCGGTCGGGTTCTGACCGCTGGTGTTGGCGCCGGCCGTGATCGTGGACTTCGGCGACAGCACGAGCTGCTTCACGCCGGAGCCCGCGGGCATCGTGTACGTCAGCTGTGTCGAGGCCGAAGCCGTCGATCCCGGCGGGACCACGCCCGGCGCGGCGACCATCGTGGCCGGCTGGCCTGTGGTGTTGCGCAGGCTCCACGCGGCCGGATCGCTGAAGTCGTTGAGCTCCTGCGACACGCTGCCGATGGCCACGGTCGCGGTCGCCGTGGTGCCGCCGACCTTCGCCGTCACCTTCTCCAGGCCCGAGTTCACCGCGTCCGCTGTGAACACACCGGACTTGTCGACGCTGCCGAGCGACGCGTCGCTCACCGACCACGAAGCCGCGGCGGCGGGGATGGCGACCGCGGTGCCCGTCGACGTCGAGCCGGACAGGGTGAACGTCTGTGTGCCACCGTTGTTCAGGTCCGGGTCGGTCGGGGAGATCTGCAGCGACCCGAGCCGGTCGACGACCCGCAGCGGCTGCACGGAGACCGCGATGCCCGCGCGGGCGATCAGCACGCCGGTGCCCGCGTGGCCCGCGGTGAACTGGCCGTCCTTCCACGAACCGAGCGTCGAGGGCACAACCTGCACGGAAGCCTTCTCGCGCGCGGGGTTGCCGAGCGAGTCGAGGCCGAACGCGGGAACCGGCACGGTCGCGCCGGGCACCGTGTCGACGCCCTTACCGCCGTTCACGACCATCGTGCGCGCGAAGCCGGGGGCCTGCTCGGTCGAGTAGAGGAACAGGCCGTTGGCGACGGGCCGCTCGTGGCCGTCCGACGGGCTGTTCATCACCGAAACAGCGGGGTCACCCGGCTTGCGGGCGGCCATCTCGGTGGAGCCGCCGCCGTCGAAGAGCACGGCGTTGTACGCGCCGTGGGCCACCATGTAGCCCGCGACCTGCGCGGGCGTGACGCCCAGCGCCGCGCTGGCGCCGAGGCGCCCGTCGAGCGTGGCGATGATCGTGTGCTTGCCGTCCTTGCTCACGCCGACGACGGTCTCGGGGTTGACGCCGCCCGGCGGGTTGCCGGTGGGGTCGTTGTAGACCGCGCCGTCCTTGACCAGCATGGTGGAGCCGGACAGCAGCTGCTTGAGGCCGCCGGTGTCGGCCGTCACCGAGACCGAGTCTCCACTGTGGACGGTGCTCGCCAGCCACGTGCCGCCCGCGCCGCCGCCGAGGAGGCCGAGCTGGCCCTTCGTCAGGGCCGGCGCCGCGGTCACGCCCGTCTGCACGGAGTCGGCGACGAACGTGCCCGCCTGCGTCTCGTGCCCGAGCACGAGCGTGCTTGCCGGGAGGGCTGTCGCGCCGCCGAGGTCGGGGGTGATCTCGGTGATGCCGCCGGACGCGACGTCGTTGACAACGTTGACAGAGGTCAGGGGAGTGCTCGCGGCACCGTCCTTGACCGAACCGGAGAACGTCTGCGGACCGAGCACCATCGTGCCGTCGGCGCGCACACCGAGCTGCGCGTTGAAGTTCGGGCGCGGGCTCTTGAGCAGCTTGCCGTTCGTGATCACGCCGCCGAGTGGGCGGCCGCTGGCGTTGATCTCGAAGAAGTCGCCGTTGACGCCGGCCACCGCGTGGGTGCGGGCGGCCATCGAGCTGACGGTCTCGTCGGCCGGGTTGGTGATCACGTCACCGGCTTCGACCACGCCGAGGCGTACGTTCGGGTCACCGAGGTTCACGTCGAGCACCTGGGTGTGCTGGCGGCCGCCGACGGTGTCATAGGTCTCGGAGTACTGGGTCACGCCGCGCGTGACGGTCACCGGCGTCGTCTTCGTCCGGTCGACGACGAGGCTCCAGTTCGCGGGAGTGGCCGGCAGCCACGGCTTGGGTGCCGAGGCCTCCGCTGTTCCGGTGGCCCCGAAGGTGACCACGCTTCCCGCGAGCAGAGCGGCCACCACCGCGCTGCTTCTTCGACTGCGTTTCAAGACAGCTCCTCGTTCCGGTGCACGGGGATGTGCGCACGTCACCCCAGCACCGCCCCGTGAAAACAAGATGTCCCGTCGTCGGCGCGCAGGAGTGCGGCAGGGAACGGGCGGGTCCGATCCGGACGAAACGCCGCGTGCGTTGTGCCACATCGGGCCGGATAGCGCAAGTAACGACGATCCGTACCCGTGTTACCCAGGTCATATCGTTGATACGGGAATACTCTAGCGCGGATACGAGTTAGGCTGTAGCGTCGATATCGACAGAGCGGAACACCGATACGGAGGCAGAGATGACCAGCACGAAGAACACCCAGGACCGCGTCGCCATCGTCACCGGCGGTTCGGGCGGGATCGGCCGGGTCGTGGCCGAGCGCCTGGCCAAGGACGGCATGAAGGTACTGGTGCACTACTCGGGCAACCCGGAGCGCGCCGAAGAGGTCGTCGCCGCGATCACCGCCGCGGGCGGGGTGGCCAGCACGGCGCAGGCCGACGTGGCTGACGAGTTCCAGGTCGCGGCCCTGTTCGACACCGCGGAGCAGCGTTACGGCGGCGTCGACGTGGTCGTGCACACCGCGGGCATCATGCTCCTGTCGCCGCTCACCGAGCTCAAGCTCGCCGACCTCGACCGCATGCACCGCATCAACATCCGCGGCACCTTCGTGGTCGACCAGCAGGCCGCCCGCCGCCTGCGCCCCGGTGGCGCGCTGGTCAACTTCTCGACCTCGGTCACCAAGCTGGCGCTCACCGACTACACCGCCTACGCCGCTTCCAAGGGTGCGGTCGACGCGATCACCCTGATCCTGGCCCGTGAGCTGCGCGGCCGCGACATCACCGTGAACGCCGTGGCCCCCGGTCCCACCGCCACCGCGCTGTTCCTCGAAGGCAAGCCGCAGGAGGTCATCGACCGGCTCGCCAAGGTTCCGCCGCTCGAGCGCCTCGCCGTGCCCGAGGACGTGGCCGAAGCCGTCGCCTTCCTCGCCGGTCCGGCCCGCTGGGTCAACGGCCAGGTCATCTACACCAACGGCGGAGCCATCTGAGCCGGCCTCTCCCTCCGTCCCCGCCTGCTGCTTCGAAGGAGAACTCCCATGTCCCAGACCATCGTCATCACCGGTGCTTCCAGCGGCTTCGGCGCCCTCACCGCCCGCGCGCTGTCCGACCAGGGCCACACCGTCTACGCCGGCATGCGCGAGACGACCGGTCGCAACGCCCCGCAGGTCCAGGCCGTCGCTGACTACTCGAAGGAGCACGATGTCGACCTGCGTGCCATCGAGCTGGACGTGAACTCGCAGGACTCCATCGACGCGGCTGTCGCGCAGATCGAGGCCGACAGGGGCACGATCGACGTGCTGATCCACAACGCCGGCCACATGGTCACCGGCCCGGCCGAGGCATTCACGCCGGAACAGCTCGCCCAGCTCTACGACGTGAACGTGCTCAGCACCCAGCGCGTGAACCGCGCCGTGCTGCCCGGCATGCGCCGCCGCGGCGAGGGCCTGGTCGTGTGGGTCTCCAGCTCCAGCGTCAAGGGCGGCACCCCGCCGTACCTCGCGCCGTACTTCGCCGCCAAGGCCGGGATGGATGCCCTCGCCGTCAGCTACTCGACCGAGCTGACCCGGTGGGGCATCGAGACGTCGATCGTGGTCCCCGGCGCGTTCACCTCGGGCACCAACCACTTCGCGCACTCGGGCCGCCCGGCCGACGACGTCGTGGTCGCCGACTACGAGACCAAGTACGCCGGCTTGATGGAGCAGGTCTCGGGCAAGCTCGCCGCCCTGGAACCGGCCGACGCCGACGTCTCCTCGGTAGCCGCCGAGATCGCCCGCATCGTCGCCCTGCCCCGCGGCGAACGGCCCTACCGCGTGATCATCGACCCGTCCGACGACGGTTCGGCCGAGGTCTCGGCGGTCGCCGACCGCATCCACCGCGAGTTCTACGAGCGCATCGACCTGGCGGATCTGCTCACGATCCGGAAGTGACCGTCCGGAGGGGACCGTGCACAAGGGAGGGAAGCCCCGGCTTCCCTCCCTTTGCTGTACCTACTTCAGCCGGATGACGATTCCCGTCAGTCCGCTCAGGACGCTGGCCACACCCGCCCGCACAGCCGCCGCCGCCCGGGCCGGGGTGAACGACCCCGGGTCGTCGCCCGTGGCGGTGGTGAGACCGGCGCCGCGGAAGGTGGCGCCCGGCCAGTTGGCGGCGGTGACGTTGGCGGTCGGTTCCGCGATTTCCGCGCCGAGCACGAGGAACTGCCGGTCGAGGTGGCTGGCGGTGACCACGGTGATCGCGTCGACGAGTTCGCTGCCGGCCGTGATGACGAGGTCCGGCGCGAGGTCCATCGCCTCGACGATGCTGTCGGTGTGGCGGACGGGATCGTCGGCCGTGACGACCTTGAGGCTCACCTGCTCTTGCTCAGCCCAGTCCTTGACCGCGCCGACCAGGGTTTTCGTCTGCGGGCCGTCGCCGGCGGTCAGGAGCACCACGCGGTAGCCCGGCGCCGGGTGCACGGCGTCCCACGAACCCGGCCGCGGGGTGATCGTCGCTTCCGGAGTCGGTGGCGTGCTGGTGAACCCCTGGCCGAGCACGCCGACGGCGGTGGGCGCGGGGTGTGGTCCCGACCAATCGTCGGTGGCGCCGCACCCGCTCAGGAGCACTGCCGTGAGTGCACCGACGACCACGAATCGTGAACGCAAGCCGGATCGTCCTTTCAGGGCAGTGGTGCGTGGATCGGTCTCCTTCCTACCTGATCGCCACCGGTTTCCGGTGCGTCGCATTCTTCCGTCGGAATCCGGTCGCTGCTTGTTCGCCCGCGCTCCTCCGGTTGTTCGCTTGCGCCCAGCAAAGTGCGGGCGAGCAACCGGAAAGAGGAAGTCCATGCCCCGCCCCCTCAGACGTTTCACCCGCCTGGCAACAGTTTTCGCGTTCGCCGCGCTGGCGGTTATTCTCGGCACCTCGACCGCGTCCGCGCACGGGTTCTCGTCGGTCGTCTACGCCGACGTCACGTCGCCTGGGTCAGGACAAGTGCGTGCGGAGCTCGGCCTCGAGTACGACCTACTGGTCGTCTCCGTCGCTGACGCGGAGCACGACGACCCGCTGTTCAAGCAGGGCACTGCTGCGTTCGACGCACACGATTCCGCCGCGCAGGCGAAAGCGCTCGAAGACCATTCGGCCGCCGTGATCAAGTACGTGACGGAACGCTTCCACGTGACCACGGAAAGTCCCTGCGCGCCAACGAAAGACGGCGGTTTCCGCATGGAGCAGCGGGAAGGCGTCCCCTACGCGCTGCTGGACCTCGACTACCGCTGCGGCAGCGCCGATGCCCACGAGGTGCGCAGCGCGCTGTTCCCTGATGCCGAGGGTTACGTCCGCGACACCAAGACGGTCGTCACCTATGACCTCGACCTGACCTCGGGCAGCGCCGCGCTCGACGCGCACCAGCCGTCGTTCTCCACGCAGCAGTCGTTCGGCGAGCGGTTCTGGGAGTTCTTCCGGCTCGGCGCGGAACACCTGCTCACTGGTCTCGACCACATCCTCTTCCTGCTCGCGCTCATCGCCGGCTCCCGGCGCCTGCGCGAGATCGTGCTGGCGGCGACCACGTTCACGCTGGCCCACTCCGTCACGTTCGTGCTGGCCGCGCTGGGGCTGGTGACGGTGCCGGCCGCGATCATCGAGCCCCTCATCGCCCTGTCGATCGCGGTGGTCGCGGCCTGGCCGCTGTGGCGGCTGTGGCGGCGCAAGGTCAACGGCATCGAGGACGACCTCACCGGCGAAGGCCACTTCAGCCTCGACCGCACCGGGTGGATCAGGCTCGCCGTGGTGTTCTGCTTCGGCCTCTGCCACGGCCTCGGGTTCGCTTCGGCCCTGGGCATCGACACCGCGTGGTCTTGGACACTTCTGTGGTCGCTGCTCGTGTTCAACGTCGGCATCGAGACGGTGCAGCTGGCGATCATCGCGATCGTTTTCCCGCTCCTCGTGCTGATCCGCCGCCGCGCGAACTTCGCTCCACAATGGATGACCGGGGTCATCGCGGCGGGCGTCTCCGTGATGGGTCTCACGTGGTTCGTCGAGCGCATCGCGGCGGGCTGACCACGTAATTCCTGGGCGGGCCACCCGCCCTTCCGGCGAAGTTCACCTAACGCACACCATGGGCGGAAACGCTATCAATCGGTCTTCCCGACCCATTTACCCGAAAGGGAAAGTACATCCGATGAAACCTTCCAGATCCGGGCGGAACCTCGCCTTCGGCATCGCGACGGTGGGCGTGAGCCTCATGCTGGCGTTCGGCAACGGTTCGGCGACTGCCGCGACGTGGACGCCGACCCCGCCGGCCAAGGCGAACACCATCGTCCTCGGTGTCGGCGCCAAGGAATCGCAGCGCGTGCTGTCGTGGTATACCGCGACCAATGCCGACCAGACGGTCGAACTGGTGCCGACCAACTGGCTCAACCACGGCAAGTTCCCCACCAACGCCAAGGAGTTCGCGGCGGTCGTCGGCAGCAACGCGGTCAACGGCGGGTTCAACGCGCACGCCACGCTCGACGGCCTGCAGCAGAACACGGCGTACTCCTACCGCATCGGCAACGGTGACGGCTGGTCGCCGACGTACTCCTTCAAGACGCAGTCCTTCAAGGGTGACTTCGACTTCCTGTTCTACGGTGACCCGCAGATCGGTTCGTCGGGTGACGTCGCGAAGGACGGCGCCGGCTGGGCCGACACCCTGAACGTGTCGCTGGCCGCCAACCCGAAGGCCGAGCTCCTCGTGTCGGGTGGTGACCAGGTCGAGTCCGCCAACGTCGAGGCGGACTGGGACGCGTTCCTCGGCTCGGACAAGCTGCGCCAGTACCCGTGGGCCGCCACCATCGGCAACCACGACGTCGGCGGCAAGGCCTACGAGCAGCACTTCTGGACGCCGAACACCGACCGTTCGACGCCGTTCTACAACGGCTCGCAGAACACGAACTCCGGTGGCGACTACTGGTACACCTACAAGGGTGTGCTGTTCATCGACCTGAACAGCAACGCCTACGCCAACAACGCGGACGAGGCGCACATCGCCTACGTCACCGACGTGATCAAGAAGCACGGCGGCGAGGCCAAGTACACGGTGCTCGTGTACCACCACGCGATCTACTCGCCGGCGGATCACGCCAACGACGGTGACAACCAGCTGCGCCGCCAGGACTTCCCGACGGCGTTCTCCAACCTGGGTGTCGACCTGGTTCTGCAGGGTCACGACCACAGCTACTCGCGCAGCTACGTGATCAAGAACGGCAAGAAGGCCAACCCGGCCGAGCAGCCGGGCGCCACGCAGGTCCAGCAGGGCCCGGGCGGCGTCGTCTACGTGACGGCGAACTCCGCGTCGGGGTCGAAGTACTACGACCTCACCGACCCGGACACCACGAAGGACCCGAACTACGGCGCCGACCCGCTGAACCCGGACAACCACTGGGCCAACTCGGTCGAGAACCAGGAGCACGTGCGCACGTACGTGAAGGTCCAGGTGCGGGACGACAAGCTCGAGGTTCAGCAAGTCCGCAGCGGTACCTGTGCCGCTCCGAACGCGGCCGTCGAGCGCGGCAACGTCAAGTGGTGCGGCCCGGACGAGGGCGCTTCGCCCGCGGGCAAGGTCGGTTCCTTTGTCGACCAGGTCGTCATCCACACCAAGGCTGACAACGGCCACGGCAACGACGGCCACAACGGCGGTGGCAGCGGCAACGGCGGCCACGGCGACGACGGTCACGGTCACGACGACCACGACGGTCCGTGCTGGCTGAGCCAGACCCTCGGCAAGCTCGGCTCCACGCTCACCGCGTTGAGCTGACTCGCCTGATCCACCAGGCAGGGGCGGGTGCTCGCCGGCACCCGCCCCTGCCGCCCCTTCCGTTCTGCCCACCTGCCCGAGGACTGCACATGCGTTCCACGCTCACCCGCGCGCTCGCCGCCGTGCTGCTCGCCGCCGGGTTCGCCGCCACCACGGCGATGCCCGCCGCTGCTCAGGACACTGCTGCCCAGGACACTGGTTCTCAGGGCACTGCTTCTCAGGGCACTGTGCCCTGGGCGGTCAGCACCGCGGACAACGAGTTCGGTGCCGACCGCGTCAACTACAGCTACACCGCCGAGGCGGGAGAGCAGGTGCACGACGGCCTCAAGGTCGTCAACAACGGCACGGCGCCGCTGGAGCTGGCCGTGTACACGGCGGACGCGTTCACCCGGCCCGACGGGCAGGTCGACCTCCTCGCTCGCGACAAGAAGTCGGTCGGCGTCGGCGCGTGGGCGCGCGCGGCGAGCGACCACCTGAAGCTGGGGCCCGGCGAATCGGCCGACGTGCCCTTCACCGTCGCCGTTCCCGCCGGCACCAAAGCCGGCGACTTCCTGGGCGGCATCGTCACGTCGGTGCAGCAGGGCACCGTCGAGCGTCGGCTCGGCATCCGCATCCGCCTGCGGGTGGGCGGTGACCTGACGCCCGCGCTGTCCGTCGAGGACGCGCATGTCGACTACTCGGGCACGGCGAACCCGTTCGGCACGGGTGACGCCACGCTGTCCTACACCTTGCACAACACGGGTAACGCGATCACCGCCGCTCGGCAGAGCGCTTCGGTTTCCAGCTTGTTCGGCGCCTGGACCATCCCGGCCGCCGCGATCCCGGACTCGCCGCAGCTGCTGCCGGGGGAGACGTGGCACGTTTCGGTACCGGTCCACGGTGTGGTTCCGGGGGTGCGCGTGGCCGCCGACGTGTCGATCACGCCGCTGCTCACGGATGCGTCCGGCTCCGTCGCTCCGCGCGACGTGGTGACGGGCTCGGCCGGTGGCTGGGCGGTTCCGTGGACGTTGCTGGTCGTGCTGGTTTTGCTGGTGCTCGTTGTTGTTTTCGTGGTTCGGCGGCTGCGCAAGCGCCGGGCGGGCGAAGAGGGGAGCCCGGTTGAGCTCCCCTCTGAAACACCCGAAACTGTGACGCCTGACAGCACGGAATCCGAGAAAGCCGAGTCCGAGACCACTCAGTCCGAAACCGCTCAGTCCGAAACCACTGTGCCCGAAACCGCTGTGTCCTAAAGGTTCGGGTGCCGCTGCGCCCACGGCGCGACGGCCTCGAACGCCTTGGCCGCAGAGAACACCGCCTCGTCGTGATACGGCTTGCCGACGATCTGCAGCCCCGTCGGCACGCCCGATTCGCTGATGCCCGACGGCACGGTGAGCACCGGGAGCTGGCCCAGCAGGTTGAACGGGTAGGTCAGCGCCCACGCGAGGTACGCGTCGACCGGTTTTCCGTTGACGGTGAAGGACTCGTCGTCGTTCTGGTGGTTCGCCGCCAGCGCGGGCACGGCCTGCGTCGGGCAGGCCATCAGGTCATAGTTCGCGAAGACGGCCGACAGCTTCGTCCACATTTCCGTGCGGACGAGCTCGGTCTTCTTCACCCGCACGTGGTCGAGCTGCCGGCCCTGCAGGATGAGGTGGCGCACGAACGGGTCCATTTTGTACTGCCACTGCGAGATGTGCTCCCCGGCGATGGTCGCGAACAGTCCCTGCCAGTGCGTGACCCAGGCGTCGTAGGTGCTCTCGTTCCAGCCGAGGTCCACCTCTTCGACGATCGCGCCGGCGTCGGCCAGCTTCGCGACGGCGACCTCGGTCAGCCGCGCCACCTCGGTGTCGACCTCGACGTAACCCAGGTCCGGCGAGTACGCGATCCGCAGGCCGTCCACGGAGCCGGGACCAGCGGGAATCGTCACGCGCTCGCGCAGCGTCGTGATGTCGTCCGGGTGCTGGCCGGAGACCACGTTCTGCGCGAGCGCCACGTCGCCGACCGTCCGGCCGAGCACGCCGACGTGCACGATGGCCTCGAACATCGTGTCCAGCAGCGCCGAGGGGTTGCGCCCGAACGGCGCCTTGTACCCGACGATCCCGCACGACGACGCGGGCATGCGCAGCGAGCCACCACCGTCGTCACCCCCGGCCAGCACGGCCATGCCGGTTGCGACGGCGACGGACGACCCGCCCGACGAACCGCCACTGCTGAAGTCGAGGTTCCATGGGTTGCGGGTGATGCCGTAGAGCGGGCTGTGGCAGTGGCCGCAGTGGGCGAACTCCGGCGTGGTGGTGCGGATGTGCATGATGGCGCCGGCGTCGAACATGCGCTGCATGGCCGGCAGTGTGTGGTCGGCCTCGACGCCTTCGAAGATCTTGGAGCCCCACGAAGTCGTCACGCCCTTCACGGGGTGCAGTTCCTTGACGGCGAAGGGAATTCCTTCGAGCGGGCGCGCGCTTCCGTCGCGGTAGCGCTGGTCGGCGTCGGCCGCCTGCTGCCGGGCTTGGTCGTAGAAGCGGTTGGTGATGGCGTTGACGTGCGGGTTGACCTCTTCGCAGCGGTCGATCACGGCGGCCATGAGCTCGCTGGGCGCGAGGGTGCGATCCTTGAACCGGCGGAGGGCTTCTTCGGCGGGCAGGTAACAGAGGGACTCGTCAACAGTCGCCGCTGCTGCTCGCCCGCGGCTACACCGTCGACTACCTCGAAGCCGGCGTCGACCCGATCACGCCGGACGTGCTGTCCGCCCCGGAGGTCGTGGTCGTGCTCGGCGGCCCCATCGGCGTCGACGACACCGCGTTGTACCCGTTCCTGCCGGACGAACTCGCCTCGCTCGCCACGCGGCTCTCGACTGGCCGCCCCACTCTGGGCATCTGCCTCGGTGCCCAGCTCATCGCCGCCGCCCTCGGCGCCGACGTCACGCCGACCGGCAAGAAGGAAATCGGCTACTCCCCGCTGGGCTTGACACCCGCGGGCCGCGACTCGGTGCTGTCCCCTTTGGACGGTGTCCCCGTCCTCCACTGGCACGGCGACCAGTTCGCCATCCCCGCCGGTTCGACGACCCTGGCCGAAACCCCGGGGTTTCCCCACCAGGCTTTCAGCCCCGCTCCGGGCACCCTCGCCCTCCAGTTCCACCTCGAAGCCGACCACACGCGCCTCGAACCTTGGCTCATCGGCCACACCTTCGAACTCACCACCGCCGGCGTCGACCCCCGCACTCTCCGCGCCGACGCCGCCACTCACGGCCCAACGCTGACCCGCGCGGCGCAGACGGTCTTCACGACGTGGCTCGACGAAGCCGAGGAAGTGCTCTCCGCGTCCGCGGGAGGTTCGCCCTGATGACCGACACCCGTCAGTCGGTGAAGAGGCGAAGCTCCCGGTTGAACACCGCGCGCGCCCAGTTCGCGACGGGGCTGTACTGCGGATGTTCGAGCGATTCGGTCCCAGTCTTGGCGCAACCCGCAGACCGCCGCCGAGTTCACCGCGTTGCCGAGGTGGCGCTCGGCCGGTTTCAGGAGGACGGTTGGAGGCATGACCGCCCAGGACGGCACGGCGCCGTGCGACACCGCCGTACGAGGGGTCCTCGCGCGCGTGCAGTTGCGGTCGGCTCTGCGCGAAGCGGTCGACGCCGAAGCGCGCGGCCGCTGCGATCCGGGCTGGGACTGACCCGGCCGAGATTGTCAGCCCTCTCCCCCTGAGGCGTTCGACGCAACCCAATCCGCCACCCAGCTCGCCCGCACGCATACGACAGGAGACAGGCGGAGTGGATGAGGAGACGAAAATGTCGGAAGAGCTCGACGAGCTCGCCGAGGCCATGCGCGGGCTCACCCGGGCCCTCGAGGACGACCGGCTCGAACCCGTTCTCTTCGAGGTGATTTGCGCCGAAGCCGTGAGCGCTGTTCCCGGCGCCGACATGGCGAGCGTGACCGTGATCCGCTCGGGAAAGGGCGAAACGGCCGCGACCACCGATCCCCGCGCCGAACAGGTCGACGCCGCGCAGTACGCCGCAGGCGAAGGCCCCTGCCTGCAGGCCGCCGAAACCGGCGAGATCGTGCGTCTCTCGCTGCCCGCCGCGGACCGTCGCTGGCCAGAGTTCACCGACGTCGCCGCCGAGCTCGGCATCGGCAGCTACCTCGCGGCCCCCCTGCGCGTCGACGACGAGCTCTCCGGCGCGCTGAACCTCTTCGGCTTCGGCGACCACGGCTTCCGCGAGCTGGACGGCCAGCTGCTCAAGGTCTACGTCACGATGGTCGCCTTCGGCCTGCGCACGCACCACCGCTACCGCGACGCGCGCGCCCGCGCCGAGCAGCTCGAACACGCCATGCAGACCCGCGCCGTGATCGAGCAGGCCAAGGGCATGCTCATGGCCATCCACCGCATCGACGCGGACGAAGCGATGCAGCGCCTCGTCGTCGAATCTCAGACGACCAACACCAAACTCCGCGACATCGCGACGCGCTTCGTGACGACGGTGTCCGACCGCTGAGTCACTCCGCCGCGGCGGCCGGCGAAAGCGGCGCCACGCGGTCGACCGGACTGTCCAAAGTAGCCAGAAGGCGCAACCGCTCCTCGGAGTCACTTGGGGTTGCTGTCTGGGGTCCTGCTCGCAGCGCACGAAGTAGTCGGAACTGCCCCCGGTCAGTAACGCGATCTTCTCGCGCCGCGGCCCGGGCATGCGCTGTGGGATCTCGCGACGGCCATCCTGCGGTGGCCTGCGACGGGTAGCGTGCCGCTCGTGGAACCCATTGCGATCCCCCTGGGCGGCCCGCGCGAGGAGCGCGCCGACGCGGCCCGCAACCGTGCGCACCTGATCGAGGTCGCGCGCGCGATGGTCGACGAGCTCGGCGCCGACAAGGTCACGATGGACGGCCTCGCTGAGCGCGCCGGCCTGGGCAAGGGCACCGTCTTCCGCCGCTTCGGCACGCGCGCGGGCATCTTCCTCGCGCTGCTCGACGTGGAGGAGACGGCGTTTCAGGAGCGGATCCTCAACGGCCCGCCCCCGCTCGGCCCGGGCGCGCCGGCCGTCGAACGCCTCGTTGCCTTCGGCCACGCGCGCATGGAGTTCCTCATCGAACGCACGGCGCTGGCCCGCGCGGCGCTCGACCCGGCGCAGCCGATCCCGGTTTCCGCGAGCCCGTCGCTGTTCCACGTGCAGGTGCTGCTGCGCGAGGCCTGCCCCGACGTCCCGGGGATCCGCGCGCTGGCCCTGCAGCTGACGGCCGCGCTCGAAGGCCCGCTTCTCCTCTACTTGCGCGCTCCGGACGGCGCCGCCCCCGCCACGATGCCGCGGGAACTCGCGGCCGGCTGGAAAACCCTGGTCGAACGCGTCTGCGGCTGATCTTCGCCTTGGGTGTTGCCGCCGTCACGTCTGCTCGTCGAAGCGGGGTATAGTCCGATTATGGGCCTCAGGTCGAGGCCCGTTGCCGACACGAAAGGTGCGGACATGCCGCTGACCGGCGAATACGAGCCGAGCCCCTTCGACTTCAGCCGTGACCAGGCGGAGCTGATCGAGAAGTCCGGTGGCCAGGACGGCACGGACAACCAGGGCAAGCCCGTCATCGTGCTGACCTCGGTGGGCGCCAAGACCGGGAAGCTCCGCAAGACCCCGCTGATGCGCGTCGAGCACGACGGCGAGTACGCCGTGGTCGCCTCGCTCGGCGGCGCGCCGAAGAACCCGGTCTGGTACTACAACGTCGTCGCGAACTCCCACGTCGAGCTCCAGGACGGCCCCGTCAAGAAGGACTACGAGGCCCGCGAAGTCCACGACGCCGAGTACGCCAGCTGGTTCGACCGCGCCGTCGAGGTGTGGCCCGACTACGCCGACTACCAGACCAAGACCACCCGCAAGATGCCGATCTTCGTCCTCAGCCCGATCGAGGCCTGAGCTCCCTCGACGCCGCGGTGAGCCCTCGTCCCGGGCTCGCCGCGGCGTCTTGCGTTGGTGGCCGGAACTGCCCGTCGCACGGCACGTTCTGGACCATCGCCCGGGCAGCGGCGGCGGTTGGAACTCACGGGCCGGCGATCAGCGCCGGCCCGTGGAGTGTCTTGGGAGTGCCTTCGATGTCCTCAGCGTTGCCCAGCACGGCGTCCGCCACTGCCGCCCGGAGGCGGTGGTGGGGGCTGATCGTCCTCGCCGTGGCGCAACTGATGTTGTTGCTGGACACCACCGTCGTCAACGTCGCGCTCGCCCCGATCCAGCACGACCTCGCCTTCTCCCACGTCGGGCTTTCCTGGGTGGTCAACGGCTACACGCTCCCGTTCGGCGGCCTCATTCTACTGGGCGGGCGGATCGCCGACGCGCTCGGGCGGCGCCGCGTGTTCCTGGCCGGGCTCGCGTTGTTCGCGGTG
Source organism: Amycolatopsis sp. NPDC051372 (assembly GCF_040682095.1). NCBI lineage: Bacteria > Bacillati > Actinomycetota > Actinomycetes > Pseudonocardiales > Pseudonocardiaceae > Amycolatopsis > Amycolatopsis sp. NPDC051372. The sequence goes on along the minus strand of NZ_JBFBAF010000003.1, from coordinate 241,495 downwards.
GCGTCGGCGATCGGCGGCGTGGCGGTGACGCCCGCGATGCTCGTCATCAGCCGCGTGCTGCAGGGCGTGGGCGGCGCGCTGGTGGCGCCCGCCGCGTTGTCGCTGGTCACGGTGCTGTTCACCGAACCCGCCGAACGCGCCCGCGCCCTGTCGACGTGGGGCGTGTTGCGCGGTTTGGGCGCCGCGCTCGGCGCGGTGCTGGGCGGCGTGCTGGTCACGTACTTGTCGTGGCGCTGGGTGTTTTTCGTGAACCTGCCGATCGCGGTGGTCGCGTTCGTGTGCGCGCCCGCGTTGGTGTCCGAAAGCCGGAGCCCGCGTCGCGGCCGCCCCGACATCGCGGGCGCCGTCCTCGCGACCGTGGGTCTGACACTGATCGTCTACGGCCTCCTCGCCGCGGCCGGCCGGTGGGCCGCGGTGGTGGGTGTCGTGCTGGTCCTGGCGTTCGGCTGGTGGCAGTCCAAGGCGAGCAACCCGTTGGTGCCACTGGGTTTCCTGCTGTCGCGCCGCCGCGCGATCGGCAACCTCGTGCTGCTGACGTTCAGCGCGGCCATGGGGGTGCTGTTCTTCACGATGGCGCTGTACGTGCAACAGGTCGCCGGCCTGAACGCCCTGTACTCCGGGTTGTCGTTCCTGCCGATCGGCCCGCTGTTCATGCTCACCGGCTGGCTCACGGCCCGCCTCATCCCGCGCATCGGGCAGCGCGCCGTCATGGTGCTCGGCTTGCTCCTGCTCACCGCCGCGTTCGTGATGTTCGCGGGCGTGGACGTCGGCGGTTCCAGCGTGCGTGACGTCCTCATCGGCATGCTGCTCTTCCCGCTCGGCGCCGGCTTCGCGGTGATCTCGGGGATGATCGCCAGCGTCGACGGCACCACGGGCGCCGACGCGGGTACGGCCAGCGGCATCAACAACACCTCGCAGCAGATCGGCATGGCACTGGGCCTGGCCACGCTTGTCGCCGTCGGTGACGCGCACACCCGGTCGCTGCTTTCGGCCGGGGCCGACAGCGCCCACGCCGCCGCCGGTGGCTACGCGCTGAGCTTCGCCGTCACCGCCGGCGTGATGGCCTTCACGACGCTGGTCGCGGCCGTCTTCCTGCCGAAGCCGCGGCTAGCATCGAAACCGACCCTGAACGGAGGTGGCGGGTGAGCCCGTCGAACGGTGCGCGTCGGGTCGTGGTGCTGGCCTACGACGGCGTCCGGCTGCTCGACCTCACCGGGCCGCTGGAAGTTCTCACCACCGCCAACGACTTCGGCGCGCGCTACGACATCACCGTCGTCTCACCCGACGGCCGCCCCGCGGCGACTTCCAACGGCACCGCCCTCGCGGTCGACGGCCGCATCGCCGACGTCACCGGCTCCTGCGACGTCCTCCTCGTCGCCGGTGGCGCGGACTGGGCGTCGACCGTCCTCGAGCCGCCCATGGTCGACGCGGTGCGCGACCTCGCGGCCCGGGCGGGCTGCGTCGCGTCCATCTGCGCCGGCGCCTTCCTCCTGGGCGCCGCGGGCCTGCTCGACGGCCGCCGCGCCACCACGCACTGGCGCTTCACCGGCGAGCTCGCCACGCGCTTCCCGACGACGACGGTCGAGCCCGACGCGCTTTTCGTCTGGGACGGCAAGGTGGTGACGTCGGCGGGCGTCAGCGCCGGCATCGACCTGACGCTCGCCTTGGTGGAGTGCCAGTTCGGCGCCGACGTCGCGCGCGCCGCGGCGAAGGACATGGTCGTGTTCATGCAGCGCCCTGGTGGGCAGTCGCAGTTCAGCGTCCGCACGAGCACCACCCACCCGCGGCACGAGCCGTTGCGCAAACTCCTCGACACCATCACCGCCAACCCCGCGGCGCCCCACTCGCTGGCCGGCATGGCCCGCACGGCCGGCCTCAGCGTCCGCCACCTCAACCGTCTCTTTCGCGACGAGCTCGACACCACCCCGGCCCACTACGTCGAACAGGTCCGCGTCGAAGCCGCCAAATCCCGCCTCGAATCCTGCGACGACGCCATCGCCACCATCGCGCGCCAGGTCGGCTTCGGCTCGCCGGCGTCGCTGCGCCGCGCCTTCGCCCGCGAGTTCGGCGTGACCCCCACGGCCTTCCGCGAGCGCTTCAACAGCACCGGCGTCTGAGCTGGATCGTTGGAGGCGGCCCTGCCTGATCGCGTGGAGGCCATCACTCACCGGCTCACGGGCTGGTCCTCACCCGCGGGCAGGTCGACCATCCTCCGCAGCGGCGACGCGAGGAGCGGCACCGCAGCGAGCAGCATCCCTGCGCCCGCCACCCACAGCATCGGTCGCAACCCGATGCCGGTCGCGAGCACGCCGGCGAGCAGGCTGCCGACGGGCGTGGCGCCCCAGTAGAGGAAGTTCATCGTGGCGTTCATCCGGCCGAGCAGGTGATCCGGGCAGAGCGTCTGCTGGAAGCTGACCTGCAAGACGATCACGATGATCACGCACGTGCTCGTGAACAGGCCCGCCACCACGTACCACGCCAGCTGCCACCCGGGCCCGGTCAGGGGCACCAGCAGGTACGCCAGTCCCTCCACCACCGCGACCGTCACGAGAAGCCGAGCCGCGCCAACCTTGCTGCTCAGCCGCCTGGCCAGCACTGACCCCAGCAACGCCCCCACCAGACCGAGGCTCCCCAACAGCCCCACCGCCCCCGCGGACAACCCGATCACCCGCACCAGGAACAGCCAAGTACGCGCTCGAAAACAACGCCGACACCATGTTGTTCAGCGCGATCGCCCGCAACACCGGATGGCGCAGCACCAGCCGCAGCCCCTCCCGGATCTGCGCCCGCAGCGTCGCCTCCCGATGCTCAGGGGCGATGACCTCCCGCACCCGCACGGTCCTCAACCACGCCGCCGACCACAGGTAACTGACTGCGTCGACCAACACGGCGACCGGTGCCGCCAGCCACTGCACGAGCAGCCCACCCAACCCGGGCCCCACCAACGCGGCCGCGGACGTGCTGAACTTCAGCTTCGCGTTTCCCTCGATCAGATCCGCTTTCGGCACCAGCCTCGGCAGAAACGACTGGTGCGCCACATCGAAGAACACCGTCAACACGCCCGCCACGAAAACCGCCGCGTACACCTGCCAGATCGTCAGCGCCCCGAACACCGCGGCCACCGGAATCGACCCCAGCGTCACCGCCCGCCCGAGATCAGCACCCACCAGCACCGGCCGGTTCCGCACCCGGTCACACCACGCCCCCGCCTGCAGCCCGATGAGCAAGTACGCCAACGTCTGAAGCGTCCGCAACACCGAAACCTCGAACGTCGAGGCGTGCAGCGTGATCACGACCAGCAGCGAGATCGCCGTGCCACTCACCCTGGTGCCGACTTGGCTGATCGCGTCGGCCAGCCAAAAATGCCGGAAATCGCGATGCCGGAACAGCCCACCCATTTTCTGTTTCGCGACGCTCGGCACCGAATGATCTTACCGCGCCGGCCATTGGCGCTGCCAGGCTTGACAATCAGCGACTATCCCCGGTCGACTTGCCGGTTCACGGGCTCTTGTTCCACGAAATCGCGGTCGGGTGCAAGGTGTTGCGTTTCTGCAAAATACGGAAGATCCAGCCTCCGCGCCCAAACATCACCGGTCAACAGCGACGATCCATCCGAAACACTGGGAGCCGTCGTCGGCAGAACTCGCGGCGTTCCACCCTCGATCTCGGCGGTCGAGGCGTCGGAGCGTATCCACTCGCCTTTGCCGGCGACGAGCCGACGAATGCTGTCGTGAGACAAGCCGTTTGCTCGACTATCGTGAGCAGCCGGTATTACGCGGATAGCCGCCTCAAGTACAACCGCAACGAGTCGCAGCCGACACGAGGAGCTATGGGCTCCAGTTCTGATGTTGACGAATCGCTCACCCTCGAGCAGATCGAAGGCCTCCGCTGGGGCAGCCCGCCAGCCGACGCGACGCGATTGATCAAGACGGTCTACGAGTTGCGCACCAAGCCGGTGGGTGCCATGGACGCCGAAGACCTCCGCGTGCTGCTGCTCCAGCGGGAGAGCATCGATGTACTGGTGCCTGTTGCGCTGACCCACCTCGAGCAGAACCCACTGGCCGAAGGTGACTTCTATCCCGGCGACCTGCTCACCGCTGTGCTGAAAGTCCCGCAGGCTTACTGGCAGCAGCACCCCGACCAACGTCGCCGCGCGGCAGCGGCGATCGAGGCGGTCGAGGCACTTGGCGACCTCGGCGATCAGGACGCGCCACACGACACCGTCTGGCAGCAGATCAACGCCTTCCGCTCCAGGTGACACTGCCGACTCGCGGCGGCACTGAGCCGGTCGCCCGGGCTGCGCGGGCTTGCCCGGTGATCACCAGTCCCCTGTTTCAGGGCTCTGACCTGCGGAAAGTGGTGGGCCGCCAGGGGCTCGAACCCTGGACCCGAAGATTAAAAGTCTCCTGCTCTACCAACTGAGCTAGCGGCCCGCGGGCTCAGTTTAGCGGGCGCCCGCCGTGTCACCAGCAGGGTGGGCCTTGATCCTCGTCACCTCGCCGATGGGGCCGGACCCGGCCGGGGATTCCACAATGGACAAGGGCTCACCGGGCCCGGTCGTAGACCATCGCCATCTCGCCGAGGTCGCCGGTTTCGTGCAGGGACAGCTGCCACTTCGTGGCGGGCAGGCCGTCGTCGAAGAGGCGCTCGCCGCCGCCCGCGATTTCGGGGGTGATCATGAGGTAGAGGCGGTCCAGGAGGTCGGCTTGCAGCAGCGCCTTGATCACGGTGGTGCTGTTGTTGACCAGAATGTCGCCCTCGCCGCTGGCCTTCAGGTCGGTGATCACGTCGGCCGCGGGGGCGTTGGCGATGCGCGCGTGGGTCCACGGCGCCTCGGTGAGCGTGGTCGACAGGACGACCTTTTCCGTGTCCACCAGCCACTTCGCGTAGCCGCGGTCGCGGGGGTCGGCGTCCTCGTTGTCGATGACGGTCGGCCAGAAGCCCAGGAAGCCTTCGGCGTTGACGCGGCCGAGGACGGCCGTGGTGGCACCGTCGTGGAGTCGGGCGAGGTGGTTGCGGGCGACCTCCGTCATGGCGTACGGGACGATCGCGGCGAGGTCGCCGGGGCCGCCCGGGCCGCGGTAGCGGCCGTCGAGGGTGATGCTGATGTTGGCGGAAACCGTGCGGGTCATTTCTGTGCCCCCTTGGTGGTGTCGATCTTGATGGTGTCCATGAGGTTGTCGAGGACCTGGCCCCAGCCGGTCGCGATGCCGGCGATGTGCGGCGCCGCCTCGACGGTCGTGTCGGTGATGCGCAGCCCGAGCCTCAGGTGGGTGCCTTCGGCGACTTCGTCGAGTTCCAGGTCGTACTCGGTCGTGAACGACGCTTCGCCCAGCACGGCCAGGTCGAACACGAGCCGCTCGTTCTCGGTGGCTGCCTGCACGTGGCCCTCGGACCGGTAGCTGGCCTCGGCGTCGCGGAACTCGACCACCGCCTCGCCGTGCGGGTGCGGGTCGAGCACGACCTCCACCACCGAGAACGCCGGCGGCGCCCACCAGTCGGCCAGCTTCTCCGGCTCCACCCAGTACCGCCACACCACGTCCGGCGGCGCGGGCACCAGGCGCTCGAACGAGAACTCCCGCCCGTCCGCCCATCCTTCCCGATCCGCGGCTGCCGTCTCGGTCTCGACGGCCGCCTGGTACCGCTCCAGCACGTCCCGGTCGCCGGCGTGCGCCTCGACCTTGTCGAGGATGATCTCCAGCCGATCCGCGAACGCTCTCAACGGCACGGCGTCGATCGCGTACACCCGCCTCTGCCCGAGCGGCGTCACGGACACCACCCCGACCTTCGCGAGCGCCTGCAGGTGCTTCGTCGTCTGCGGCTGGCGCAGCCCCGCGAGCTCCGCAAGCTCCCCCACGGACCTCGGCCGCCCCGCCAGCAACTCGACGATGCGCCACCGCGCCCCGTCACCCAGCGCCGCTGCGATCTCGTTCATGAGGAGAAGTATTCCCCGACCAGAATATTCTTGTCAAGGAATATAAGGGAACAATCCTCTGACCTGCGAGTCAACCAAGAAAATTGGATCAGCCGGCAGAAGCCCCGAGATCGATCAGGCCCAGGATCAGCCTTCCGACCCCTTCACCTTCGCAGCCTCCCGGCGCACCTCGGCCTGCGTGGCCCGCTCTCGCTCCAGCCACTCCGGCCCCGCGGCCTTGATCTCCTCGATCTCCGCCGTCGTCAGCGGCTCGGTCAAGCCCGCCCGCGACAGGCCGCCGATGGAGATCCCCAGCTTCGCCGCCACCACCGGACGCGGGTGGGGGCCGTTGCGCCGCAGGTCGCGGAGCCATTCGGGCGGGTCGGTCTGCAGGGTGTTGAGCTCGTCGCGCGACACGGCGCCCTCCTGGAACGACGAGGGGGTCGCCTCCAGGTACACGCCGAGCTTCTTCGCGGCGGTGGCGGGCTTCATCGTCTGAGGGGTCTTGCGCGAGGTCATGGGGCCCAGGGTAACCACCGTCGGTAACCTGGCCTGCGTGACCGGCCCGGACGCACCGCCCTCGTTCACGCTCGGCTACGTCCCGGGCGTGACGCCCGGCAAGTGGGTCCGCACCTGGCAAGAGCGCCTGCCGCGAGTGCCGCTGGTCCTCAGCACGATCGACCCGCGCGAAGCCACCGCGAAGATCCACGAGCGCGAAGTCGACGCCGCGCTGCTCCGCCTGCCCATCGACCGCACCGGGCTGCACGCGATCCCGCTCTACATCGAGACCACCGTGGTCGTCGTGCCGAAGGACCACGTCGTCGCGGCCGCCGACGAGGTCACGCTCCCGGACCTCGCCGACGAGCTCTTCCTCCACCCCCACGACGACACCCTCGGCTGGCCCCACCCGCCCGGCAAACTCGCCGAACACCGGCCGGACACGACCGCCGACGCGATCGAGCTCGTCGCCGCCGGCGTCGGGCTGCTCGTGGTGCCGCAGTCGCTCGCTCGGTTGCACCACCGCCGCGACCTCACCTACCGGCCTCTCGCGGACGTTCCGGAATCCCAGGTCGCGCTGTCCTGGCTCGAAGACGAGACCACCGACCTGATGGAACAGTTCATCGGCATCGTCCGCGGCCGCACGGTCAACAGCACCCGCGGCAAGGCGCCGGAACCGAAGCCGAAAGCCAAGGCCCAACCTAAAACCAAGAGCCCCAAGAAACCCCAACATCCCGCCAAACGCGGCAAACCCCGCCGCCGCGGCTGACCCCACCTCGGCCATTCGGCCGAACCTCGCCCCCGAACCCCAGCCGAACGGCCAGCCCGCCCCGGCCGTTCAGGTGATCAACAAAAACGCCGTTCCCAGCAGGCTCGGACTCCGGATCAAGCACACCGGAGCACGAGGTGGCTGGGGACATGCTGCAAGAACAACCGACCAAGCGAAAACTGCTCTTCGCCGCGGCCGCGACGGTGATCGTCGGAGGAGTGCTCGCCATCGTCGGCAGCTTCGGACCCGTCGACCTGCAGGTCTACCGCTTCGGCGCCGACGCCGTCCTAAACGGCGGCGACCTCTACGGCCAGTTGCCCGCCACCACCTCCGGTTTCCCCTTGCCCTTCATCTACCCACCGTTCGCGGCCGTCGTCTTCGCGGTCATGACGCTCCCACCGCTCGCCGTCTCGGCCGTGCTGATGGACCTCGTCTCCCTCGCCGCCCTCTGGGTCACCCTCTACGCGACCGTCCGCCGCCTGAAGCCGACCTGGCGGGCCGCGCTCCCCTCCACCGCGCTCACCGTCGCCGCGCTGGCCTTCGAGCCCGTGCGCTCCACGCTCTCCTTCGGACAGATCAACCTCGTGGTCATGGCCCTCGTCGCCGTCGACATCCTCATGCTCCACCCGCGCTGGCCCCGCGGCATCGGCGTCGGCATCGCGGCCGCCATCAAGGTCACCCCGGCGGGCTTCCTGCTGTTTTTCTTGCTCACCAAGGACTTCCGCTCCGCCCGCAACGCCCTGATCGCCGGCGCCGCGGCCACCGGCCTCGGTTTCCTCGTCGCCCCTGCCGCCTCCGCGAAGTACTTCTTCGGCGGCGGCCTCACCGGCGCGGCCGGCCTCAGCGGCTCGCCCTACGCCACCAACCAGACCATCGAAGGCACGCTCCACCGCCTCAACCTGCCGCCGCTGCCGTACCACGTGCTGTGGCTGGGCATCTCCGCCTTCGTCATCGCGGCCGCCGTGGTCGTGATGCGCCGAGTGGACCCGCCGCTCGCCTTCGTGGTCAACGTGACGGCCGTCCTCGTCTTGTCACCGATTTCCTGGTCGCACCACTGGGTTTGGCTCGCCCCCGCGCTGGTCATCCTGGCCACCCGTGTCCGTACCACCCGCCAAGGCGCGGCCCTCGCCGCCGGCGCGCTCGTGTTCATCGCCGCGCCTCACACCTTCCTGCCGAACAGCGACATGCGCGAACTCGCGTGGACGCCCTGGCAGCACGTCGTCGGCGACTCCTACCTCCTGCTCGCCCTCGGCTTCCTCACCTGGCTGCTGGTCGTCACGCAACCGGCCTCGGTGCGCCTCGAAGAACCGGTACTCGCCGCCCGCTGAGGCCCATCCGCGCGCCACCGGACGCATTTCCCCACTCCTCGAACAGAATTCATAATCGCGACCGCAAAACCAAACAATTTCCCTCCCCGTCGAGTGACTACGCCAAACAATCGGTCACCCCGCCGCGAGCCCCCTAGGGCTGAGTTGCTGAACGCACTGCTCTGTTCGGGGGAATTGCCGCGCGCAACGCCCGCCCGCGCGAAAGGTCCCCGCGGCGCGCCGTGATCACACGCAGCGTCACATCGGGAAACGCGAAGAGTGGCGATCCGCCGGAAATCCCTCGTCAAACCCCTGGCGCGGAGCCCTATTAGCACCCCGCCAGGGCACTGGTGCTCGCAGCCCGGATGTGATGGCGCTAATATCCGGGTCCCGCCATCCAGACATGGGGGAGCGGCGCCACCGGCGGGAAGCGAAAACCGCGCTTCGCCGAAAGCCGTGAACCAGCGAAGAGCCCGAACAACGAGCCAGATCAACGAGCGAGACCACCAACCCGGCGCACGGCCTGCCACCAACCGGACGCGAGGACTTGAAGCCATGTCGGAACAACTGCCCGCCCGCCACGCGCAGCAGCGCGGGCGCGCCGTCCCGGCCGCGGTCGCGGTCCCGGTGACGGCGGTCGTCGCCGGTGCGCTGTGGGCGTGGGTGACGTTGGAGGTGCCCGAGCAGAGCCGGGTGCTCGTCGCGGTCGTCGCGGCCGTCACCTGGGTCGCCCTCGTCGTCGCCGTCTACCTCGCCACGCGCGGGTCGTCGGCGCTCACCGGCGCCGAGGAGCGTGCCCGCCACGCCGAGCACCGGGCGCAGGTCGAGGCCCGCCAGATGACGGCCGTCAACCTCGAGCTCTCCATGATGGTCGACCAGACCCTTCCGGCCGTGGTCAACCGTCTGCGCGACGGCACGAGCGCCGCCGACATCTACAACTCCACGCAGCTGCCGGAAGACCCGTTCCAGAACCGGATCATGCGCCTGTTCATCGACGAGGTCGCCCAGGGTGAGCGCCGCCGCGCCGCCGCCACGGCCGCGTGCGCGAACGCCGCCGGCCGCGTGCAGGCGCTGTCCACCAGCATCCTCGCCGACCTGCGCGAGATGGAGAACCACTGCCCCGAGGACATGCTCGGCGAGGTCCTCAAGGTCGACCACAGCACCGCCCAGGCCGGCCGCCTCGCCGACTCCATCGCGGTGCTCACGGGCGCGCGCTCGGGCCGCCGCTGGGCGAAGCCGATCCGCATGGAGAGCATCTTGCGCGGCGCCATGGGCCGCATCGGCGCGTACACGCGGGTGCGCATCCACTCCACCAGCGGCAGCGCCATCGCCGGGTACGCCGCCGAAGACGTGATGCACGCGCTGGCCGAGCTGATGGACAACGCCACCAAGTTCTCCGCGCCGTCGGAAGAGGTCCACGTCTACGTCGAAGACCTCCACAACGGCGCCGTGATCACCATCGAAGACGGTGGCCTCGGCATGAAGCCGCAGGCGCTCACGCGAGCCGAGATCGCCGTGGCGCAGAACGAAAAGCTCGACCTCACCACGATCTCCGGCACGCGCCTCGGCCTCGCCGTCGTCGGCCAGCTCGCCCGCAAGCACCAGCTGCACGTGTTCTTCCGCCCGTCCTCGCGCGGCGGCACCGGCGTGGTCCTGCGCATCCCCAACCACCTGATCACGCAGCCGCGCACCGACCCGTTCACGGACCCCCTCTCCGACGCCCAGCCGCGCCGCGAAGCGGTGGTCAGCGCCGTGCGCGCCGAAGAACGCGAGTCCACACGCGGCACGCTGGAACCGGTGCTCAGCGAGTCGGGCGGCCTGCCGAAGCGCCCGCGCGGGCAGACGCTCGCCGCGTCGCGCCAGCTGGCGCCGAGCCCCGGCCCGCGGCCCACCAACCGCAGCCACGGCGACAGCGGCGCCCGGTTCGGGGCCTTCCAGCAGAGCCGCACCCGCAGGGTCGCCACCAGTCCGGCCGAGTCGCAGGCGGACGCCGATGACAACGACTGAGTCCCTGCCGCACCGGAACCCCCAGATTGGAGTGAGGGGGCGCGCGTTTTCCGCCCCCGGATCCTCGATGACCCAGAACTCGAACCTCGAATGGCTCCTGGAGAACCTCGTCGGCAACACGCCGGGAGCCGTCCACGCGCTGGTGCTGTCGAAGGACGGCCTCAAGCTCTGCCACACCGCCGGCCTCACCGCCGACAAGGCCGACCAGCTGGCCGCGATCGCCGCCGGCGTGCAGGCGCTCTCGCACGGCGCGTCGGCCGAGTTCGGTGACGGCAGCGGCGGCATTCGCAACTCGATGACCGAGTTCCACGGCGGCATCCTGTTCATCGTCGAGGCCGGCATCGGCGCGCACCTCGCGGTGATCGCGGCCGAAGACGCCGACGTCGGCCTGATCGGCCACAACATGGACGAGCTGGTCGAGCAGATCGGCTCGTTCCTGACCGCCGCTCCGCGCTACGCGCAGGCCGGTCCGACGGCATGATCCGCCGCGCTGTCGAGGAAGAGGACCCCGACCGCCTCTACACGCTCACCGGCGGGCGCAGCCGCACGGAAGACCTCGAGCTCGACCTCGTCACGATCATCGTCGCCGAGTCGGCGCCGTCGGCCGGGATGCAGTCCGAGCACGTGAGGATTCTGCGGATCGCCCTGCACCCGACGTCGGTCGTCGAGCTCTCCTCGGAGCTCTCGCTGCCGGTGAGCGTCGTGAAGATCCTGGTCACGGATCTGCTCGACAGCGGCAAGGTCTCGGCCCGTCACCCCTCTTCGGCGCTGCAGCGCGCGTCCATCCCCGACTCCGAATTCCTCAAGAAGGTGCTCGTTGGACTCCGCAATCTCTGAACGCACCAATCGCGCTCCGCTGGCCGCCACGGCAGCCGACGGGCTGAAGATCGTGATCGTCGGGGGCTTCGGCGTCGGCAAGACCACGATGGTCCGGTCGGTCAGCGAGATCCGGCCGCTGAGCACCGAGGAGACGATGACGCAGGCCGGCGTCGGCATCGACCAGGGCCTGCAAGGGAAAACCACGACCACGGTCGCGTTCGACTTCGGCCGCATCAGCCTTGACGAGCGCATGGTGCTGTACTTGTTCGGCGCGCCCGGCCAGGAGCGTTTCTGGTTCCTGTGGGACCGGCTGTTCTCCGGCACGCTCGGCGCGGTGGTCCTCGTCGACACCCGGCGCCTGGCCGACTCGTGGTACGCGATCGACCGGCTCGAGCATCACGGCACGCCGTTCATCGTGGCGCGCAACAACTTCGAGCCGCCGGCCCATGATCTCGGCCAGGTCCGCGACGCGCTCGACCTCTCACCCGACGTGCCCCTGATCGACTGCGACGCGCGCCGCCGCGACTCGTCGAAGCAGGTGCTGATCTCGCTCGTCGACCACCTCTACTCGTTGTCCACCGCCCGGGAGAACCAGCCGTGACCGAACACCGGCCTGAAGTGTCCACAGAGGACTTCGTCAAGCTCTACGGCGCGCAGTTCCAGGAGGATCCGGCCACCCTCTACGGCCGGATCCGCCAGGAGTACGGCGGTGTCGCCCCGGTGTTGCTCGACGGCGACGTCCCCGCGTGGCTGGTCTGCGGCTACCGCGAGCTGCACCAGGTCACCAGCGATTCCCAGCTGTTCGCCCGCGACACGCGCCGCTGGAACCAGTGGGAGAACGTGCCGGCCGACTGGCCGCTGCTGCCCTACGTGGCGCACAACCCGTCGGTGATGTTCACCGAGGCTTTGGAACACCGCCGCCGCGCCGGCGCGATCGGCGACGCACTGTCCGCAGTGGACCAGTTCGACCTGCGTGCGCACTGCGAGCAGATCGCCGATCGGCTGATCGACACGTTCGCCGGCACCGGCGAGGCCGACCTCATCACGCAGTTCGCGATGCATATTCCCTTGCTGGCCATCGCGAAGATGTACGGCATGCCCGAGGCCGAGACGCCGGCGCTGGTGCGCGACGTCGCGATCTCTCTCGACGTCGGCCCCGACGCGATCCCGGCGTACGGGCGCGTGCAGGAGGCCATGGGCCGGCTGCTGGCGCTCAAGCACCGCCAGCCCGGCCACGACGTTCCTTCGCACATGGCCCACAACCCCGCGGGGCTCACCGACGCCGAGATCGTGCAGGACCTGCTGGTGGTCACGGCCGCCGCGCAGCAGCCGACGGCCAACTGGATCGGCAACACCATCCGGCTGATGCTCACCGACGACCGCTTCGCGATGACGCTCTCGGGCGGCCGCGGCAGTGTCGGCGAGGCCCTCAACGAGGTCCTCTGGCACGACACGCCCACCCAGAACTTCATCGGCCGCTTCGCCACGCGAGACACGCAGCTCGGCGGCCGCCGCATCCGCACCGGCGACCTGCTCGTGCTCGGCCTCGCCGCCGCGAACGCCGACCCGCACGTGCGCCCCGACCTCGCCGGCGGCGCCGTCGGGAACCACGCGCACATGTCGTTCGGCCACGGCGAGCACGGCTGCCCGCACCCCGCGCCCGAGGTCGCGGAGGTCATCGCCCGCACGACCGTCGAGGTGCTGCTCGACCGGCTGCCCGACCTGTCGCTTTCGGTACCGGACGAGGCCTTGAAGTGGCAGCGGTCGATGTGGATGCGCGGGCTGGAGTCGCTGCCCGTCACGTTCACGCCGACTTACGTCGCGAGCCACGCCGCCAGCTGGGGCTGATCAGTTGGCGCTGAACCGCACCGGCAACGCCGACGGCCCACGCGTGAACACCCCCGCTTCGTGGGTGTCCGCGTTGTCGGCGAGCCGCACGTTCGGCATCGCGTCGAGCAGCTGAGCCACGCCGACCTCGATCTCCGTCTTCGCCAGCAGCGCGCCGACGCAGAAGTGGCGGCCCAGCGCGAACGACAGGTGGTTCGCGGCCGCCGAGAACGCGGTCTCCGTCGGCAGGTCCGTGCGGAAGATGTCGAACTCGTTCGGGTTCTCGAACCGACGCGGGTCGCGGTTGGCCGCACCGATCAGGCATGTCACGGTGCTGCCGGCCGGCACGCGCTCGCCCGCGATCTCGATGTCCTCGGCGGGCTGGCGCATGATCATGTGCACCGGCGGCGTGTAGCGCAGCGTCTCTGCGAACGCCTTCGGGATCAGCCCGTGGTCGGCTTGCACGGCTTCGAGCTGCGCCGGGTTTTCCAGCAGGTTCTTGAACACACTGGCGATCGCCTTGTCGGTGGTCTCCCCACCGGCGGCGAGCAGGAGGCTGCAGAACGCCTTGATGTCCTCGTCGCTCATCCGCGTGCCGTCGACCTCGGCCGAGCACAGCGTGGAAAGCAGGTCGTCGCCGAGGTTTTCGCGGCGGGCCCGGATGATCGGGATCAGGTACTCCGCCAGCTCCTCGCGCGTGCGCACGCCGGCCGCGGCCACGTCCGGGTCCTGGCTGAGGTTACCGAGGAAGCCGATGATCGCGGTGTACCAGCGCTGGAACCGCTCGTGGTCGCTCTGGTCCAGACCAAGCATGTCCACGATCACATTGATCGGGAAGTGGCGCGCGTAGTCCTGCACCAGGTCGGCTTCGCCGCGGCCGCGGAAGCCGTCGATCAGCTGCTGCGAGTTACGCTCGATCACGGGCCGGAACTTCTGCTCCAGTTCGTTGCCGCGGAACGCCGGCACCACCAGCGCCCGCCGGATCGAGTGCTCGCGCCCGCTCATCTGCAGGATCGTGCGCCCGTGCGCGGGTTCCAGCTGCCAGCTGTAGTTGTCCGTGGTGAACACCGGCTCCCGAAACGCTCTGGCGACGTCGTCGTAGCGGGAAACGATGTAGCTCTGCATGCCTTCATGCCAGACGATGGGCTCGTCTTCCAACATGATGTCGTACGCGGAATACGGGTCGGCTGCGAATTCGGCGGAAAGGATGTCCGGCGCGTGACGTGCCGTGGTCATGGAGCTCCCTCGCTCGGGCGGTGGAGTAACCACGTTATCGACGGACGTTGCGTGTGCGGGGAAAATTAAGGCCATTGGAGCAGACCACTGATCCAGATGGATTACCAGCCGAACGTCGTTCGGTGTCTGCGCGTAGTGATCGGGGGGCCGGCGTCACTCTCTAGAGTTTTTCCGGTCAGCGGGATTACCGCCTCGGGAAGTGCCGATCCAGCCCGCGCTCAGCCCCTCGGCGCGATCGAATCCCACGTGCCGAGCAGCTGATCGACGTCCATCACCGCACCGAAGTACTCGTCGATGTTCACCAGTGCGGCGTCGTGCTCGGCCTGCGTGAAAGCCGCGCAGCAGTCGCCCATGAACGCGATGTGGTAATCGAGCATGTAACCGTGCCGCGCGGTCGATTCCACGCACACGTTCGTGCTCACGCCGGCCATCACCAGCGTCTCGGCCCTCAGCGTGCGCAGCACCGAATCCAGCCGGGTGTTCACGAACCCGCTGTACCGGTGCTTCAGCACGACGGGTTCCCCTGGCAGCGGCGCCACCTCGAACGACTCCGCGCCCCACGACCCCGCCCGGCAGACCACGCCGGAGCGGCCACCGGACCGCGCGGTCAACGCCGCCGAGTCGGTCGCTTTCTCGTGTGCCGTCTGCACGAACACGACCGGCACGTCGTGCGCTCGCGCGCCGGCCAGCAGCGCTTGCAGTCGGGGGACCATCTCCTTGGCCGCGCTCACGTCCTCGCCACGCCGGGCGCACGCGCCGTCGGGATGGCAGTAGTCGTTCTGCACGTCCACCACCACGACGGCCGCCTTGGCGGGGTTCAGCTTTTCCTCGTCGAATCGCACAGTCGCCACCTTGGTCGAGCCGCTTCGGGAGACGGGAAACCTACCGGCTGGACCACGCGGTCACCAGGAGGGTTTCCACTGGCTGAAATCAATCGGCCGTGACCAGTTCGGCCAGCGCTTCCCGTAGCTTCCCGGTCACCTCGACCGGCCGCCGCGACTCCCGGTCCACGAACACGTGCACGAACTGCCCCTCCGCCACCAGCACCTCGGCGGCGGTGTACATCCCGATCTCGTACCGCACGCTCGACCGCCCGAGGTGCGCCACCCGCAGCCCCACCCGCAACGACCCCGGGAACGACACCGAAGCGTGGTACTGGCACCGCGATTCCACGCACAGCCCGATCACCTCGCCGGCTTCGATGTCCAGCCCGCCGCGATCGATCAGCCACGTGTTGATCACCGTGTCCATCAACGAGTAGTGCACCACGTTGTTCACGTGGCCGTAGATGTCGTTGTCCTTCCACCGCAACGGAACCGTCTGCCAGAACGGGTAACTCACCACAGGTGCACCGAAGCCCGCAGGATCCCGGCCAAGTCTTCCTCGGAAGCCTCCCGCGGCGCCGTCGCCAGCAACCGCTGCTGCTTCACCGTGCCGGAGACCAACGAGTCCACATCGGACTCCGCGTACCCCACCGCGCCGATTCCCGCGGGAATCCCGATCTCCCGCATCAGGTTCACCAGCACCGCCGGCAGGTGGTCCTCGAAGTCCCCGGCCCACTCGAAGTCCGGCGCCAGCAGCCGTGCCACCCGCAGGTGCCGCTCCGGCGCGGCGGAGAACGTGAACCGGAACGCCTCGGGCGCCGTCAGCGACACCGCCATCCCGTGCGGCACCATCGCCTCGTCGCCCGGGTAACCGTCCGGGTGGAACTCCCGCACCTGCCCCGCGATCGGGTACGCGTTCGCGTGCGGGATGTGCACCCCGGCGTTGCCGAACCCCAGCCCCGCGAACGTCGCGGCCAGCGCCATCGCCTCGCGTGCCTCCAGGTCCGAACCGTCGCCCACCGCCCTGGGCAACGCCCACGACAGCAATGACAACGACTTCTCCGCGAACATGTCCGCCAACGGGTTGGACCCGCAGTACGGCACCCGCTGCTCGGGCTTCTTCCGGTCGAACGACGTGTACGGCTTCGCCGTGTAGCTCTCCGCCGCGTGACAGAGGATGTCCATCCCGGACGCGGCCGTCACCCCGGCCGGCTGCGTCACCGTCAGCCGCGGGTCCACCACCGCCAGCGTCGGCCGCAGCCGCAGGTGGCTGATCCCACTCTTCACCCGCAGTGACAACACATCGAGCACACACACCGTCGTGCTCTCCGACCCGGTCCCCGTCGTGGTCGGCACGGCCACGAGCGGCTTCAACGGGTTCGCCGGCGCCCGCCCGCCGCCCACCGGCGCGTTGACGTAGTCCATCAGCGAGCCCTCGTTGGACGTCAGCAGGTTCGCCGCCTTCGCGGTGTCGATGCTCGACCCGCCACCCACGGCCACGAACGCGTCGTACGGCCCGGTCCCGCGCGCGAAGTCCACGGCCTTCTGCATGCTCACGTCCGTCGGCTCCACGTGGACGCCGTCGAAGACTTCCGTCGCGATCCCGTACGACTCGATCCCCGAGGCGATCCGCGCCGGCCATCCCGTCGCGGCGACGGTCGGATCCGTGACCACGAGTACCCGGCGAACGCCGTACTGCGTGAGGTCGTAACCGATCTCGTCGCTGGATCCCGTGCCGTACTTCAACGCGGGCGCGCCGTAGGTGAAAACGGTTTCATGCTCGGTGGACGTCAAGGCCTGGGTCCTCGCTTCCTGCCAGCTGGCGGTCAAAGCGGACATTCGTCCCATTTTCGCGGTCATTCCCCGAAGATCACTTGACTGCGGTGAACCGTGCCGCCCTAAGCTCTCCTCATTAGATACCAAGTAGGAGCGACCGTCGCCCAGACGGCCGTGCGCATCCTGACCGAGGCCCAGGTCCGCCGGGTGTACGCGGTCGTCGGCGAAGCGTTCCTGGAGCTGCTCGACGCGTTGCAGCGCGAGCGCGAAGTGACTCTCGTCTCCGCGCGCCACGATTCGGGCGCCGCGTTCATGGCCGAAGCCGAGGGCAAGCTCACCGAGCGCCCCGCCGTGCTGCTCGCGAGCCGTGGTCCGGGCGCCGCGAACCTCGCCATCGGCGTGCAAACGGCCTACCAGGACGAGACGCCGATGGTCGTCCTCCTCGAGACGCCGGCGCTCGACCGCGCGATCACCGGTGAGCTGCCGACCTCCGACCTCACGGCCATGTTCGAGTCCATCGCGAAGTGGTGCGTACGCGCCGAAGACCCCGACGCGGTGCCGGGCCTGCTTGCCGAAGCGCTCACGCGCTGTCGCGAAGGCCGTCCGGGACCGGTTGTGCTCGGCGTGCCCAGCGACGCGTGGGGAGTCCCGTACGACTCGGCCAAGCCGGTGGCCAAGGTGCGCCCGCCGATCACCGGGACGCTGGGCCGTTCGGCCGAAGCCGTCGCCGGGCTCGTCGACGAGGCCCGCTACCCGGTGGTCATCGTCGGCGGCCGCGCGCGCTCGGCGCGAGACGAGCTGATCGCCGTCGCCGACGAGCTCGCCCTGCCCGTCTACAACGCCTTCCGCCGCCAGGACGCCTTCCCCGAGACGCACGCGCGCTACGCCGGCCACCTCGGCCTCGGCATCCCCGCGCGCCAGCTCGACGCCCTCGAACGCGCCGACCTCGTGCTCGCCCTCGGCACCCAGCTCGACGAGGTGACCACCCAGGGTTACCGCTACCCGACGTCGCAGCAGACGCTCGTGCTGGTCGGCACCGGCATCGACGAGCAGCGCCGCCGCGGCCTCACCTTCCGCGTCGACTCCGAGGTCGAACCGTTCCTGCGCGAGCTGCGCTCGATCGCGACCCCGCGCACGCGCCGCGCGTCGGCCGCCAACGCCGCCGTGCACACCTTCATGACCCCGCCCGACACGAGCGGCAACACACGTGTGCACCCCGTCGATGTGATCCGCGCCCTGCGCAAGCTCGCGCCCGAGGACACCATCGTGACCAGTGACGCGGGCAACTTCGCGCAGTTCATGCACCGCTACTGGTGCTTCACCGCGCCGCGCAGCCAGCTCGGCCCGAGCAACGCGGCCATGGGCTACGCCGTGCCCGCCGCCATCGCGGCCAAGCTCGCCGAACCGCGCCGCGCCGTCGTCGCGATGGTCGGCGACGCCGGCACGCTCATGACGGGCCAGGAGATCGAGACCGCCGTCCGCTATCGCGCGCCCGTGATGGTGGTCGTGTTTCAGAACGGCGTCCACGGGGCATTGGCCATGCACCAGGCCCGCGCGCACGGCCGGCTCTCGGGTGTCACCATCCCGCTCACGGACTTCGCGTCGTGGGCCCGCGGGCTCGGCGCCGCCGGGTACACGGTGGACGATCGCGAAGAGCTCGAGGCGATCGTCGCGAGTGCGTTGGTGCGCCAGCGTCCGTGTGTGATCGATGTGAGGACGGACCCGGATGTCGTAACGCCCGACGTCCGCCTGAGCACCTTGCTGAGCGCGGTTCGCCCGCAATCACCCGGGCAGTGATTTTTCTCCGGCGCGCCACGGGAAACGCCGGGAAAGTTCAGTGGCCGCAGGGGGGTGGCTCCGGTAGCCTGACGGTGTTCCCAGGGGTTCGCGGGAGAACCGGGATCCGGCAGTCACATGCAGAGTCACATCGGGACGCGCCGCGCACGCTTCCACAGTGCGAGGGTTACCGATTCAGTGGTCTGGTCCGGACGGGAACGGCCGGTTTCTGTCGGTGCCGGGTGACATCATCACGGCATCGCCCGCTGGGAGGCGGGTGGGAACGAGGGGAGCTTCAACATGGCCGACGAAAAGACCACGGTTTCGCGTGGTTCGTCTGCCCGCACCGCGGCGGCGCGTGCCGCCGGGGCGCGCACGGCGACGGAGCAGGTCCGCGAGACCTCGGGTGTCGTGCCGGTGCTGTTCAGCGCCGTCGCGGAGGCCCACGACGTGGCCGTCGTGGTCGGTGACCAGGACACCGGCTGGCGTTCGCCGTTCGGCGGCGGTCTGCGTCCGGCGAGTGGCGAATAGCTCACCCGGCCTGGCTCACGCCTGTTCACCAGGGTGAGTCCGGGTGGCTCGGGTTGTCCACGTGCCACAAGCTGTGCTTTACTTTCGATGGTCTCGATTTTTGTGAGTTACGCTCGCAGATATCAGCGGGCGTAGTGTCTCCTCACTCGAGGAAGCAAACCGCCCGGGTTTGACTCGGGGTGCTGATGTGGCTTCCCGTTTGGTGTTATGTATGGAGATATTTAATGACTCAGGGCACTGTGAAGTGGTTCAACTCCGAGAAGGGGTTCGGCTTCATCACCCCCGACAACGGTGGCGGCGACGTCTTCGTTCACTACAGCGAGATCCAGGGTAACGGCTTCAAGAGCCTCGAAGAGAACGCTCGCGTGGAGTTCGAGATCGGCCAGGGCCAGAAGGGCCCGCAGGCCACGTCGGTCACCGTCATCTGACCTAGACCTTCGTGAAGGGGCCGCCACCCGCGCTACGGGTGGCGGCCCTCTTTCGTTACCAGCGCTGTCGTTGCGAGCCTGGCGCGTGGCAACGCTGTCGTGTTCTTTCGCGGGCTGTCTCACGATCTGGTTTCCCTTGCCGGACAACGACTTCCGTGCCTCCAGGTCACCCCGCTATCACCCGATCGTGTCCGAGGTGGACCTCGTAGGCTGCGCGCCATGATCGAGAACGGCTACACCGTCTCCGGGATGTCCTGCGGCCACTGTGCACAGTCGGTCACCGAGGAAATCACCGAACTTCCGGGCGTCGAAAGCGTCGAGGTCGACGTCGAAACCGGCCGCGTCGTCGTGCGCAGCGCCGAAGAGCTCACCGAGGACGCCGTCCGCGGTGCCGTCGAAGAAGCGGGTTACACCTACGAAGGCACCGCGGCACTCGTCTAGCGGGTCAGAACCCGCGGATGAGAGCACTGCGTCCGCGAGCCGCTTGATGTCGTCGACGTCGTCGGTGCCCGGGTTGAAGATCAGCTCGTCCACCCGAGGTCCGCGAACGACGCCATGGTCGCCTTCAGCTTCTCGGGCGTCCCGCACACGCCGGACACGGCGAGGTCGGTGAATTCGCCCGCGCCGGCGTAGTAGTCACCTACGTTGGCGCGGCCCTTGTCGATGTCGCCGAGCGCGAAGTACGCGAGCGCCACCAGGTAGGGGTCACCGGCGCGGCCGGAGTCCTTCCACGCGGCGCGCGCCTGCTCGAAGTGGCCGGCCACGAACTGCGCCGGGGCCGAGCCGCCGATGTAGCCCTGGCCCCACTTCGCCATGCGCCTGATCGACGCCGGCGCCATGCCGCCGAAGAGTATCGGCACCTCACGGGTCCCGGCCGGCACGCCCGGGTTGTCGCCGCCGCCGACGGGCTGCCCCGTCCACATCGAACGGTACGTCTCGAGGTCGCGATCGATGCGCGCCCCGAGGCCCTTGGAGCCGAGCCCGTCCACGACGAAGTCGTCCGGGCGCACGCCGATTCCGAAGCCGACCGACAGTCGGCCACCGGACACACCGTCGATGTCCGCGAGCTCCGTGGCAAACAACGGCGCCGGCCACACCGTCGCCAGCAGGACACCACTCACGAGCCCGATCGACTTGGTCGCGCCGGCCGCCGCGGCCAGCGCCACCGTGTCCATCACGCCGGGGTAGGCGATCCGGCCGACGGTGCCCAACGAGGAAAAGCCGGACTCCTCGGCCTGCGCCGCCCACTCGGGGATGACCTGCGGGCGAACGTCGCGCACCGCTTTCCGGGGAAGGGATTTACCCGCCGGTCTGACACGATCGACCCGTTCGCCGGGGCTCGTCACCGGATCGGCGCACGTCGTGCCGCATGGTGTGCCCCTTCGTGCCTGCCTCGGGTGGGTGATTCCCCCGGCCGAGGGACTGGGCCGTCCGGGTGAGCAATCGAGCTGCAACCCTCCGCAACCCTTCCCCAATCCGGCTTTACACGGTCTGCTGAACCGGCACAAGCAGGACAAGGAGATCTGTGGTGGGCCCAGGTGTGGCGGGCATCGTCGCCAACCCGGCGTCGGGGCGGGACATCCGGCGGCTGGTGGCGCAGGCGTCTGTGTTCCCGACGGCCGAGAAGGCCAATATGGTCCAGCGCGTGCTGGCCGCGTTCGCCATCACGGGCGTCGAGAGAACGCTCGTTTCCACCGACCTCGGCGGCATTTCCGCGGCTGTGCACCGACGGCTGGGCCGCGAGCCGCTGGCGGGTGTCGAGTTCTGCGACAAAGACCCGCTCACGGGCACCGCGCAGGACACGATCAACGCCGTGCGCCGGATGGTCGATGCGGGGGCCGGCGTGATCGTCTGTCTCGGCGGCGACGGCACGGCCCGCGTCGCCGCGAAGGCGTGCGGCGAGGTGCCGCTGCTGGCGCTGTCGACCGGCACCAACAACGCCTTCCCGCAGATGCGCGAAGCGACCGTCGCTGGTCTCGCCGCCGGCTTCATCGCGAGCGGTCAGATCGACCCCGACCTGGTCACCCACCGCGTGAGCAAGCTCGAAGTCGTCACCAAGGCGCGGCGCGAGATCGCCCTGGTGGACGTCGCGGTGACCCTGAGCAAGCACGTCGGCGCGAAGGCGCTGTGGGATCCGGCGTCGCTGACCGAGCTCTACTGCACCTTCGCCGAGCCCGACGGCATCGGCCTCTCCAGCATCGCGGGCCAGCTCTGCCCGAGCCCGCGCTCCAGCGCCGACGGTGTCGCCCTCAAGCTCGGGCCCGTCGGCGTCACCCCGCACGTGGTCCACGCGCCCATCGCCCCCGGCCTGGTGAAAGCCGTCGGCGTGCGCGGCTGGGGCGTGCTCCAGCAGGGCATGCGCGTGGACCTCGCCGCGGGCGGTGGCGTGATCGCCGTCGACGGTGAACGCGAGCTCGAGCTCAAGCCAGGGGAGAGCGCGTACGTCGAGCTCCGGTCCGACGGGCCGTGGTGCGTCGACGTGCGCGCGGTGATGGCCGAAGCGGCCCAACGAGGGTTGTTGCGCACCACATCCACCGAAGGCGGTGCGCCTACGAAGGGAAAGGAGCGTCGACGATGACGGAGACCTTGCTGGAGGCCTATCGCACCATGCGCACGATCCGCGCGTTCGAGGAACGCGTGCACGAGGAGTTCGCCACCGGCGACATCCCCGGCTTCGTCCACCTCTACGCGGGCGAGGAGGCCTCGGCCACCGGCGTCTGCAGCCACCTCGACCGCCGCGACACCATCGCCAGCACCCACCGCGGCCATGGCCACTGCATCGCCAAGGGCGTGGACGTGAAGGCCATGATGGCCGAGATCTACGGCCGCACCACAGGATCTTGCCACGGCAAGGGCGGCTCGATGCACATCGCCGACCTGTCGAAGGGCATGCTCGGCGCCAACGGCATCGTCGGCGGCGGCCCGCCGCTCATCTGCGGCACCGCGCTCGCCGCGAAGCAGCAGGGCACCGGTGGCGTCGGCGTCGCCTTCTTCGGCGACGGCGCCAGCAACCAGGGCACCACGCTCGAAGCCCTCAACCTCGCTTCCGTCTGGAACCTGCCCGCGGTCTTCGTCGCCGAGAACAACGGCTACGCCGAAGCCACCTCCAGTACCTGGTCCGTTGCTTCGGACAACATCGCCGACCGTGCCGCCGGCTTCGGCATGCCGGGCGTGATCGTCGACGGCTACGACTTCTTCGCCGTGACCGAAGCCGCCGGTGAGGCCATCGACCGCGCCCGCGCCGGCGGCGGTCCCACGCTCCTGGAAATGAAGTTCACGCGCTATTTCGGCCACTTCGAGGGCGACCAGCAGGCCTACCGCGCCGACGAGGTCGCTCACGCCCGCGAAAACCTCGACTGCCTCAAGCGCTTCCGCACGCGCGTGGTCGAAAGTGGCGAGCTGTCCGAGGAAAGCCTCGACAAGGTCGACACCGAAGTCGCGAAACTTGTCGAAGAAGCCGTGGCGGAAGCCAAAGCCGCACCCAAACCCACCCGAGCCGACCTGGAGACCGACGTCTACGTCTCGTACTGAAGGGAGCGCGAGTCATGGCACGCACGATCAGCTACCGCGAAGCGATCAACGAGGCCCTCGCGCAGGAGATGCAGCGCGACGAGTCGGTGATCGTGATGGGCGAGGACAACGCCGGCGGCGCGGGCAGCCCCGGCGAGGACGACGCGTGGGGCGGCGTTCTCGGTGTCACCAAAGGACTTTTCCACCGTTTCCCCGGCCGGGTGCTCGATACACCGATCTCCGAATCGGCCTTCATCGGCGCGGCCATCGGCGCCGCGACGGCCGGCCAGCGGCCCGTGGCCGAGCTGATGTTCATCGACTTCATGGGCGTCTGCTTCGACCAGATCTTCAACCAGGCGGCCAAGTTCCGCTACATGTTCGGCGGCAACGCGCGCACGCCCGTGGTGATCCGCACGATGTACGGAGCGGGTCTGCGGGCCGCCGCCCAGCATTCCCAGTGCCTGTACCCGATCTTCACGCACATCCCGGGCCTCAAGGTCGTGGTGCCCTCCAGCCCGTACGAGGCCAAGGGCCTGCTCATCCAGTCCATTCGCGACGACGACCCCGTGATCTTCTGCGAGCACAAGGCCCTCTACGACACCTCCGGCGAAGTCCCCGAAGACAGCTACACCATTCCCTTCGGCGAAGCGAACGTCGTCCGCGACGGCGAGGACGTCACCATCGTCGCCATCGGCCGCATGGTCGGCGTCGCCGAGGAAGCCGCGCGCGAGCTGGCCTCGACCGGGGTCGAGGCCGAGGTGATCGACCCGCGCACGACCAGTCCGCTCGACACCGAGACGATCCTCGAAAGCGTCGAGAACACCGGCCGGCTCGTGATCGTCGACGAGGCTTCCCCGCGCTGCAACCTCGCCACCGACATCTCCGCGCTCGTCGCCCGCGAAGGGTTCGCATCCCTGCGCGCACCCATCGAGATGGTCACGCCGCCGCACACGCCCGTGCCCTTCTCCGATGCGCTCGAAGACCTCTACATCCCGGGCCCCCAGCAGGTGGTCAACGCGGCGAAAGCCGTGGTGGGCTGGACTCGGTGATGGCCGAGATCCAGCGCGTGACCATGCCCAAGTGGGGTCTGTCGATGAAAACGGGCCGCATCACCGACTGGCTCGCCGCCGAAGGCGAAGAAATCACCGAGGGTGACGACCTTGTCGACATCGACACCGACAAGATCACCGGCACGCTGGAGTCTCCGGGCTCCGGCGTGCTGCGCCGGGTGATCGCGCCGGCGGGGGAGGACGTGCCCGTCGGCGCGACGATCGCCCTGGTCGCGCCCACCTCCGTCGCCGACGCCGAGGTCGACGAAGCCGCCGAAACCGCGTTGCGGGAGCTGGCCGAAGGCGTGGTCGAGGAGGCGGCGGGACCGGTCACCGGCACCGTCGAGGTCGACGGCCGCACCCTCAGCTACGCCACGCTCGGTGACGCCGGCGGTTCTGATGGCGAAGTGGTGGTGCTCGTCCACGGCTACGGCGGCGACAAGAATTCCTGGCTCTTCGTCCAGGAGCCGCTCGCCGACGGCCGTACCGTCCACGCCCTCGACCTCCCCGGTCACGGCGAGTCCACCAAGGACGTCGGCGACGGCTCCCTCACCACCCTCGCCAACGCCGTCCTCGGTTTCCTCGAAACACTCAACGTCACCAAGGCGCACCTCGTCGGCCACTCGCTCGGCGGCGCCGTTGTCGTGGCCGCCGCCGCGGCGCAACCCGCGAAGGTCTCTTCGCTCACGCTGGTGGCCCCGGCCGGCTTCGGCGACCGCATCAACGCCGGTTACCTTCGCGCCTTCGCCACGGCCACGTCGAGGAGAGAGCTGAAGCCCCACCTCAGCGCCCTCTTCGCCGACCCGGACCTGGTCACGCGCCGCCTCGCCGACGACCTCCTCAAGTACAAACGCCTCGACGGCGTCGACCGAGTCCTGGAGAAACTCCTCGGCACCCTGCTCGAAGACGACGACACCCCGGCCCTGCACATCGCCCCGCTCCTGGCCCAGTACGAAGGCCCGTTCACCGTGGTCTGGGGCAGCGAAGACGCCGTCCTCCCACCCGAAAACGCGGCCGGCCTCCCGGACGTCCACTCCGTCGACGGCGCCGGCCACCTGGTCCACTTGGAGAAACCGTCGGCCGTTGTCGAGGTGGTGGTCGAGGTGGTTGCCGGGGCGACGGAGAGCTCGGCACGGCCTTGACCGACACCGTTACGGCCTTGCTCGACCCTTCCTCGACCACTGCTCGACCCTTGCTCGACTCTGTCGGTGAAGTCACCGCCCCTTCCGATCACGGCCCGGCCACCGGCACACTGGCGCCGGAGGCCGGGTGAGGAGCACCCCCACGCGGCATTCGTTGCGTGGAATGGGGCGTGGGCGCGCAGCGTCTCCGTTGAGGGTGGTGGCGGGGGCATGGATGGAGCACCGAACGCCACGGTGGGGGAGTCGGACTAGGAGCGGGTGGTTGTTGGGCCAGCAGCACCTCGAGGCAGCGTTGCCGGTCGGGGTTGACCCCCGGCGGCACGCGCGCGCTCTCGCCCGCGTCCACGAAGCCGCCATCGCGGGCGAAGCGTTGCCCAGCGCTCCGCGCTCGGTGATCAGCGAGTCCTGGTCCCGCGTGCGGCGGCTCGGCATCGACCCGGACCGCGGCGCGTCCTCGCCGATCCTCGACGCCGCCGAGCTCGAAGAACGCCGCCGCGAAAGCGGCCTCACCCCGCTGCTGCCGATACTGCGCGGCGGCCAGCTCAGCCTGGCCGAGCAGGCCGCGCACATCATGGTGATCGTCGACGCCGCCGGCCACGTCCTCTGGCGCGACGGCTCGGTCCACGTCCGCCGCCGTGCCGACCGCCTCGGGTTCGTCGAGGGCGTCGACTGGCAGGAGGAAGCCGTCGGCACCAACGCCATCGGCACGGCGCTCGTGGCTCGGCGCCCGGTGCAGGTCTACTCCGCCGAGCACTACGTCCGCGCCCAGCACGACTGGACCTGTGCCGCCGCCCCGCTGCACGACCCCCGCGACGGCCGGCTCCTCGGCGTCGTCGACCTCTCCGGCCCCGCCTCGACGGTCCACGCCACCACCCTCGCCCTCGTCGACGCCGTCGGCCGCCTCGCCGAATCCCAGCTGCGCACCACGCACCTGACCGACCTCGAACGGCTGCGCGGCATCGCGGTTCCTTTGCTGGCCAAGGTTTCCGGCCGCGTGCTGGTCACCGATCAGCACGGCTGGATCGCCACCACCACTCCCTCCGCGATCTCTGCCGCCACCGGCCTCGCGCCCGCCGGCCGCCTGCCGTTGCCCGCGTCCGTCGGCCCCGGCCCGCTGTGGCTGCCCGCCCACGGCCACTGCGTGGTCGAACCACTGCCCGGCGGCTGGCTCATTCGCTTGACCGACTCCGAAGCTGCTCCACCGACTCGGGTTTCCCTGGACCTGCGCATCCCTGGCGAACCGCTGCTCACGGTTTACGGCTCCGCGGGCGAATGGACCCACCGCGTCTCCCCGCGTCACGCGCAGCTGCTGTACGCCCTCGCCGCCCACCGAAACGGCTGCAGCGCTTCACAATTGTCCTCGGTGTTGTTCGGCGACGCGACGCGCACGGTCACCGTCCGCGCCGAGGTTTCCCGGCTGCGGCGGATCGTCGGCGGGATCATCGTCGGCCGCCCCTATCGCTTCGCCGACAACCTCGAAGTCGTCGTGCACGGTTCGGCCATCGCTGGTTGACGCTGCGGGCTAGTTTTGCCTTGCGAAGCAACGGCACGCGCGGGTTGCCCCGCGTACGCGCAACCACCATTGGTGTGAGTGATCTTTCTTGCCCGCGTGGCAAGCGGCGATGGTGTGCACCATGACCAAGCGAACTTCGGTGCGGCAGCGCCGGGTCTCCGCCGAGCTGCGGGCCTTGCGGATCAAGGCGAACCTCACGTGCCGAGAGGTTTCCGAGGGCCTCGGCTTCTCGGAGAGCAAGATCAGCCGCATGGAGACCGGCGACCGCGGCCTCTACGTCGACGACGTCTCCGCGATCCTCGGGTTCCTGCACGCTCCAACGGAGAAACGCCAGGAGCTGCTGACCCTGCTGCGCGAAGGGGAAGAGCGGAACTGGCACGAGATCCACGGCAAGTTGCCACCCAATTGGAAGCAGCTGATCCGCTTCGAGGACGAAGCAGCTGGAATCAAAAACTACGAGCCACTCTTGATTCCAGGCCTCGCGCAGACTCCCGAGTACACGCGCGCCTTGATGCAGAGCATCGATCGGCGGTTGGAGGAGCTCGATGTCGAGAAGCTGATCGCTGCGCGGGTGAGCCGCCAGCTTGTGCTCGGCCGGTTGAACGGTCCTGTCGTGCACCTGCTGATCGAAGAGGGTGTGTTGCGGCGATTGGTTGGTGGTCCAGAAGTGATGCGCGGGCAGCTGCAACACTTGCAGCTGATGGCGAATCGCTCGAATGTCACCATCCAAGTCGTGCCGTTCTCGGTCGGCGGCCACCCCGGGCTGGAAGGGCCCTTGGTCCTGCTCGACTTCGCCGCGCAGCCCACTCTCGCCTACGCGGAAACTCGCGGAGCCAGCAGCTTTCTGGAGGACGAAGCCTCCATGGCTCGCGTTCAGCATGCCTGGCGTGGCCTACTTCGCTGCGCCTTGTCACCGGCGGACTCCGCTAGTCTGATTGCCAGATTGATCGGCAATCTCAACGCGACCGAGGAGCCCGAACCATGATCGCCACCGATCCCGTCCAGGCCGCTTGGCGGAAGAGTTCCTACAGCTCCACCGAGGCCAACTGTGTCGAGGTTGGTGCCTGGCACAAGAGCTCGTACAGCACCTCCGAGTCCAACTGTGTGGAGGTCGGCGCGTGGAACAAGAGCTCCCACAGCTCCACCCAGGCGAACTGCGTTGAGGTGATTGCCACCCCGTCGGTCGAGATCGGGGTGCGAGACACGAAGGACCGTGGCGCGGGTCACCTCACCGTTTCGGCTGAAGCCTGGACCGCGTTCCTCGCCTCTGCAGCCGCCCCTGCCGGGCGCTGATCGAGATCACGTGCTGGTGACACCTTCCGGGTGAGGTTCGCCCGGCTCTCCGCGACCGGCTACCTTCTGCGGGTGGCGTACGGGGAGGATCGGGGATGACCAGCACGGTGACGCGGCCGGAGACGTCTGCGGGCGCTGGCGGTACGGGTGCTTCCGCGCCCCCGCCTGAGGAACCGGAAGGCCGCAGCGGCATCGCGGGCTTGCTGGAGCTGCCGGGCCAGGCGGTGCGCGCGATCGTGAGATCGGCGGCGACGACGCCGGGCCGTCTTTCGGTGATCGCCGTGGGCTTGGTGTTGCTGTCGCTGGTGGCGGGGCTTGTGGGCACGCTGTCGGCACAGGACAAAGACGACACCATCGGTGGACTGATCAGCTACCGCGAACCGCTGGCATCGGCGGCGCAGCAGGTGTTCCGCTCGCTGTCCGACGCGGACGCGACGGCGGCGACCACGTTCCTATCGGTGGGCACCGAGCCGCCGGAGCTTCGCAAGAAGTACGAGCAGGACATCGCGGAGGCGGGTTCGGCGCTGGCGAAGGCCGCGTCGGACACCGCCGATGTGGGTGACGCCGCTCACCAGGTGGACATCCTGAACCAGAAGATCCCCGTGTACACCGGGATCGTCGAGACGGCGCGCGCGAACAACCGTCAGGGCTTCCCTTCGGGTGCTTCGTACCTTCGCGAGGCTTCGCAGCTGATGCGGACGACGATCCTGCCCGCGGCGGAAGCGCTGTACCGCGCGGACACCGACAAGCTCTCCGCCGAGCAGGACGACAGCACCGGTTTTCCGTGGGCGGCCGTCGCGCTGTTGCTCGCGCTGGTGGCTGCGCTGGTCGTCACGCAGGTGTACCTCACGCGCAAGACCAACCGCGTGGTCAACATCGGCCTGCTGGTGGCGACGGCGTGCATCGTGCTGTCGATGCTGTGGGGCGCCGTGGCGCTCATCGTGCAGGGCAGCCTGGTCGGCGCGGGCAAGACCGACGGCAGCTCGCAGGTCGACGTGCTCGCCCGCGCGCGCATCGCCGCCCTGCAGGCCCGCGCCGACGAGACGTTGACCCTGGTCGCCCGCGGCGACGGCGGCACGTACGAACAGCAGTTCATCAAGCTCGCCGAGAAGCTGGTCGGCGCCGACGGCGCGGGCGGCCTGCTGGGCCAGGCCCGTGACCTCGCCGCCGGCACCCCCGGCCAGCAGAAGATCGAGGCTGCCGAAGAAGCCGCCCGCGAGTGGTCCCTGGCCCACCTGGAAGTCCGCAAACTCGACGACTCCGGCCAGTACCAGCAGGCCGTCGACTTCGCGACTTCCGTCAGCCAGGGCAGCGCCGCGGCCGCCTTCGCCCGCCTCGACGCCAACCTCCAGGACGCCATCGAAGTCTGCCGCCAGGAATTCCTGGACGACACCCAGGCCGGCGACAACGCGTTGACGGCGTTGGCCCCCGGCGTGGGCTTCCTCGCGGTGCTCGCCGCCGGCGGCGTGACGGTCGGCGTCCGCGAACGCCTGAGGGAGTACCGGTGACCCCGGCTCCCTCCCCGACGTCCTCCGCACGGCCGGCGGCTGCCGTGTCGTGCGCTCGGCGGGGTTCGGCGTGGGCTGACGGCGTGAGATGGAGATCGGCGACTGCGGGCATCGTGACCTGCGGACGGCGGAGATTGAGGGAGTCCCGGTGATTCGGTCGCGTCACTTGTTCCGGGCGGCCGCACTGGCGGTGGTCGCGGTATTGGCCACCGCGTGCGGCTCGGCACCCCAGCCGATCGACCCGGCCCCGGTGAGTGACGCGGCCTGGCCGATGCCCGCGGACGTCGGCGGCCCCGACGCCTCCGCCGGTGGCTCGTCCGACTCCAGCTGCGACCCGACGGCCAGCCTTTCTCCCGCCGGCGCTTCGGTCAGCTCGCCTTCGGTCGCGAAGATCAAGGCCCGCGGCAAGCTCATCGCGGGCGTCGACCAGACCACGTACCTGTTCGGCTTCCGGAATCCGAAGTCGGGCAACCTCGAGGGCTTCGACATCGACATGGTCAACCAGATCGCCGCCGCGATCTTCGGCTCGGCCGAGGGCCACGTGCAGTTCCGGGCGATCGCGTCGTCGCAACGTGAGCAGGTGCTGAAGGACCACCAGGTCGACATCGTCGTCCGCACCTACTCGATCACGTGTGCGCGCCTGAAGGACGTGGCCTTCTCGTCGGTGTACTACGTCGCCGGCCAGAAGATCCTGGTCCCCAAAGCCTCCAACGCCGAATCCCTGTCTGATTTGAAGGGCAAACGCGTCTGCGCCACCAAACAGTCGACTTCGTTGGCCAAAATCGCCACCGACCCGGCCCACCCCACAGCCGTTTCGGTCGACAACTGGTCCGACTGCCTCATCATGCTCCAGCAACACCAGGTCGACGCCGTCTCCACCGACGACACCATCCTCGCGGGCATGGCCGCCCAAGACCCCACCGTCAAGGTCGCCGGCGCGCCCATGACCACCGAGAACTACGGCATCGGCATCCCCAAGGACCAACCGGACCTCGTCCGCTACGTCAACTCGGTCCTCGAAACCACCCGCACCGACGGCACGTGGTCCTCCAGCTACCAGAAATGGGTCGGCGCCCGCCTCGGCCCGGCCACGCCCCCTTCGCCGACGTACAAGTAGCCCGATGCGCTTCGCGCACCCCTCCGCCACGGCCCCTCGCCCGAACGGCCCCTTGGCGCCGCGCACCCCGCACGACTGGACCTCTCGCGCCGCTCTCGTGCCCGCGCGACTGGACCT
Organism: Amycolatopsis sp. NPDC051372; assembly: GCF_040682095.1. NCBI lineage: Bacteria > Bacillati > Actinomycetota > Actinomycetes > Pseudonocardiales > Pseudonocardiaceae > Amycolatopsis > Amycolatopsis sp. NPDC051372. The sequence continues at coordinate 210,534 of NZ_JBFBAF010000003.1, read as the reverse complement.
CTCGTGCCGCTCTCACCTCGCGATGGGACTGCTCGTGCCGCTCTAGCCTCGCGAGGGGACCGTTCGGACCGCCGCCGCTGCGCGACTGGCCCTCTCGCACCGCGGCGGCCGCACGACTGGCCCTCTCGCATCAGCCGGTGCGCGAGGGGACCGCTTGCACCGGTTCGGCCGTGCGACTGGCCCTCTCGCATCGGTGTCGGTGCGTGAGGGGACCGCTTGCATCGGTTCGGTCGTGCGAGGGGACTGCTCGCGCCGCTCTAGCCTGGCGAGGGGACCGTTCGGACCACCGCCGCTGCGCGACTGGACCTCTCGCATCGGTTCGGCAGTGCGAGGGGACCGCTCGGCCGCTCTAGCCTCGCGACTGGCCCTCTCACACCAATGCCGGTGTGCGAGGGGACCGCTTGCACCGGTTCGGCCGTGCGACTGGACCTCTCGCACCGCGGCGGCCGCGCGACTCGACCGTTCGCGGCGGCGCGCGCGAGTGGACCGGCGGTCCCGAATCCGTGCGCGAATCGTCCAGTCGCGCCGGTTCCCAGCTCCGCAGCCGGTTCCGTCGGCCAAGCGCCGGCGCGCGGCAGGTCCCTTCGGGCGGACCTGAGGCGTCTGGACCCCCGCGTCGTGGTGCCCGACTAGGATCAATGAGGGACTTTTTCCGCGGGGATCTCGGGAGGTAGTTGTGTCGGAGGAGCCGCGCCGTCCTCGGCACGCCGCGCCGGACGAGAACGCGGGCGCCGAGACGCCCTCGTGGACTCCGCCGCCGCCGGTCCGCTGGGACACGCCGGAGCCGTCGGTGCCCGGGCGCCTCGACCCGGCCGCTCGGCCGGACCCCGAGTCGCCGACCGTGATCAACACCCCGGTCTACCGTCAGCAGACTCCGGCGCAAGGTGCGCAGCAGCCGCAGTACCCGGGCCAGCCGTACCAAGCTGGTCCGGGCCAGCCGCCTCAGGGCGGCCAGGGTCAACCTGGTTCAGGCCAGCAGATGCAGGGCCAGCCGCAGGGCGCTCCCGGCCAGCAGGGTCCAGGCCAGCAGGGCCAACACGGCTACCCCCAGCCTCCCTACGGCCAGCAGCCCCCGTCACAAGGCCAGCCCTACCCGCCTCACCCGCAGTCCCCATCCCGCGCGTACCCGCAGACTCCGGGCTACCCGCCCCCGTCCCACACGGGCCAGCAACGCCACCCCGCCCGGCCCGGCACCCAGGGCCAGCCCTACCCCGGCTCCCAGTACGCCCCCGGCCGCCCGGCCCCCGAGCAGCCCAACCGCGTCGCCGAGCCCGGCTCGAACCCCGGCACCTCGCCCCAGCCCGGCCGCCCGGCCGACCCAGGTGCGACCGGCACCCCGAACCAGGGCACTTCCGCGCAGCCGAACCGCGCCGCTGACCCGAGCGCGACCGGCGTCCAAACCCCGGGCACCTCCGCGCAGCCCGGCCGCCCGGCCGAGCTTGGCCCGAACCCAGGCACTTCCGCGCAGCCCAGCCGCACCCCCGACTCCACCGCGATTCCCTGGAAGCAAGTCCAGCCCGGAACTCGCGCCCCCGAGTCCGACACCCCGAACCAGGCCGGCTCCGCCCAGCAGTCTTCCGAGACCCAGCCCGGAAACCGCGGCAGCGAAGCCACCGACCCGAACCAGACCACCTTCACCGGCCGCCAGCCCTCCGAGCAGGCCAACCGCGTAGCCGAACCGACCGCAACCGACGACCCGGCACAGCAACAAGACCCGGCACAGCAACGAGACCCCGCGCAGCTACAAGACCCGGCCCGCGCGGAAAACGCCGAAGCCAAGCCAGAAGACCCCACCCGCCCCCCGGGCGACCTGGCTCCGGTCATCCTCCCGCAGTCCCAGCAGCCGGTCGCCCCCGTCGACCCCGCCGCGCCGATGCCCACCAGCGTCCTCGCGAACCCGAGCCCCGGTACGCAGAGCATCATGCCGCCGTCGCCGCGCCTCCAGCCGCAGGAATCCCTGCCGGACCCGGGCACGGACAGCGTCGTCGCCGCGAGCCGCAGCGAAGGCCACGGCACGGGCACCCGCAGCGAAGGAACCGGCACCGGCAGCGGCTCCCAGGGCAGCGGCACCGGCTCGTTCCCCGGCACCTCCCGGCGCACCGGCTCCCGCACCTCCAGCCGACGCTCCCGTCGCGGCCGCCTCGGCGCCGGCCTCATCGACGTCCCGCCCGTGCCGTACCGCGACCCCGCGACGGCCGTGCTCGCGAACCCCGTCGTCTCCGAGGAAAAGCGCTTCTGCGGCAACTGCGGCTCGAAAGTCGGCCGCGCCAAGGACGGCAAACCTGCCACCCCCGAAGGCAAGTGCGACAACTGCGGCACGTCCTTCTCGTTTCTGCCGAAGCTGCAGCCCCACGAGCTCGTCGGTGGCCAGTACGAGGTGCTCGGCGCCCTCGCGTACGGCGGCCTCGGCTGGATCTACCTCGCGCAGGACCACAACGTCTCCGACCGGTGGGTCGTCCTCAAGGGCCTGATCGACACGGGCGACGCGACCGCCATGGCCGCCGCCGCCAACGAGATGCGGTTCCTCGCCGAGGTCGAGCACCCGAACATCGTCAAGATCCACAACTTCGTGCAGCACCCGGACGCGCAGACCGGCACGTCCGTCGGCTACATCGTGATGGAGTACGTCGGCGGCCAGTCGCTGCGCCAGCTCGCCCTGCAGCACCACCGGGAGAGCAAGCGGCCCGAGCCGTTGCCGATCGGGCAGGTCATCGCGTACGGCCTCGAGATCCTCCCGGCCCTCGGCTACCTCCACAGTCAGGGCCTGCTCTACTGCGACCTCAAGCCCGACAACGTCATCCAGACCCACGAGCAGCTCAAGCTGATCGACCTGGGTGCCGTCCGGCGGCTCGACGACTACGAGAGCCCGCTGTTCTTCACCACCGGCTACAGCGCGCCCGAGCTGGCGACGCAGGGTGCGTCGATTTCGAGCGACCTCTACACCGTCGGCCGCACGCTCGCCGTGCTGAGCTTCGAGTTCCAGGGCTACACCACGAAGTTCAAGTCGACGCTGCCCGGCCCTGACGCCGTGCCGCTGTTCGCGCTTTTCGGTTCGTATTACCGCTTCCTCAAGCGCGCGACGCACGTCGACCCGGACCGCCGCTTCCTCGCCGCCGAGGACATGGCCGACCAGCTCACGGGCGTGCTGCGCGAGATCATGGCGCTCGGTACGGGCAAACCGCGGCCCGCCGCGTCGACGGTCTTCGGGCCGGAGAGCCGGACGTTCGGCGTGCACCTCGTCGTCCCCGAAGCCGGCACGACCGTGCCGCTGCCCGAGCCCGCCGAGGTCGTCGCCGGCCTGCCGATCCCGCAGGTCGACACGGACGACCCCGCGGCCGGCGTCCTGGCGACCACCACCGCGCTCGACCCGCGCGAAGCCATCGAAGCCCTCGCCGGCGCGCCGCGCGAGTCCATCGAGGTGCGCCTGCGCATCGTCCGCGCGCGCATCGAGCTGGGCGAGTTCGTCGAAGCCCAGCGCCAGCTCCAGGCGGCCCAGTACCTGGCCATTCGCAACGGTTTCCCGCACGACTGGCGCATCGACTGGTACCGCGGCCTGATCGAGCTGGCCGGCGCCCGCCCGCGCGTCGCCCACGTCGCCTTCGAAGCCGTGTACGACGACCTCCCCGGCGAAATCGCGCCCAAACTCGCTTTGGCTGTCAGCGCTGAGGGCGTCGGCGACTACTTCGGCGCCGCGCGCTACTACGAACTGGTCTGGCGCACCGACCGCACCTACGTGAGCGCCGCCTTCGGCCTCGCCCGCGTCTACCTGGCCCAGGGCGCCCGAGCCGGCGCCGTCGAGGTCTTGGAGATGGTCCCCGCCACCTCCACGCACTACATCGACGCCCAGGTCGCCGCCATCAAGATCAAAACCCAATCCAGCGCCGCCACGGAGCAGTCCCGCATCTCCGAACAGGACCTCCTCGACGCCTCCCTGCGCCTCGAACGCCTCAACCTCGACGCCGAACGCCGAACCCGCCTGTCCGCCGAAGTCCTCGAAGCCGCGTACGACTGGCTTCGCACGCCCTCCGCGCCTTCCCCGGCCGAGACCTCGAAAGTCCTCGGGTACGCCCTGGAGGAGCGCGATGTGCGGTTCGGTTTGGAGCGGTGTTACCGCACTTTGGCTCGCTTGGCGGGGACTACGGAGGACCGGGTAGCGCTGGTGGACCGAGCCAACTCGATCCGTCCGCGGACGTTCACGTAGGTCGTTCTCGGGATCGCGGTGTGGGTTTCGGCTGCGTGCTTGCGGGTTCGGGTCCAGGCCGTGTGGGCCTGCGCTGAGTTGTGCTGAGCTGCGCTGCGCGCTTCGGGTCCAAAACACGTGATCCTGCGCTGGGCTGCGCGCTTGGGGTTCAGGCCGCTTGGGTGTGCGCTGAGTTTGGGCTGGGCTGCGCGCTTGGGGTTCAGGCCACTTGGGCGTGAGTCGCGTTCGCGTTGAGCTGCGCGCTTGGGGTCCCGGCCACCTGGGCGTGAGTTGAGTTCGCGCTGGGCTGCGCTACGCAGGTTCGGTTCCCGCCGCGTAGGCGTCTGTCGGCTACTCGGCCTGCGACAGCCCGCCGGCCAGGTCGGTTTCAGCCCCCCATCGCAGACCCACCCGACCTCGGCATTCGCTCGCCCTACGCTGACTTCATTCACTCGTCCGGGTTGTGGACAACTACCCCTAAACCGGCTCTCACCAGGCTTTTTGTCGGTGGGGGCCGATAGAATGGACTCGGGGACGCCCCCCTCGGGAGGGCGGGGGCCTGTCCAGGCCGGGCCCAAGGGCAAAGGGCAAAGGAGCAGAGCCGACCCAACCGTCCGGCTCCACTCCAGCCCCCGCCATCCCCAGCACCAACCCTGCAGTGTCGATTTCGTCGGCGAGAGCATCGCCCGCGCCGCGGAGCAGGCCCGCGAGATCCTGTACGCGAAACCCGAGGTCAGGGATTGATCTCCCACTCATGACCGTCCTGCGCGCGCCGCTGCTTCTCGCGCGCGTCGGCCAGCTTCTGCAACGCTGCCGGGTCACCGTGCGTGGTGAAGTGCTCGAACCCGACCGCCACGAACAGGGCGCGCGCGGTCACGGCGACCGGCCCGTCGGGCGCGTCGAGGTGACCATCAGCGGAAACGTAGATCTTGCGCCCAGCCGTGCCGTCCAAACGGGTCTCGATATGCAGCGTCGAGCCGACGGGCACGGGCCGGCGGAAGTCCGTCTCGAGCTTGCCGGTCACGGCCGGGCGCCGCAGCAGGTTGCCGACCGCGCTGCCCAGCGCCTCGTCGAACGCGCACGCCAGCAGCCCGCCGTGCGCGAGGCCGGGCGCGCCCTGGTGAGCGGGCGTGACGGTAAACTTCGAGAGCATCGTGTGCCCCTCGCCGACGGCCGAACGCAGGCGCAGGCCCGCGTCCACCTCGTCGCCGCAGCCGAAACACTCGTCGAAATGCACGCCGAGCTCGGTGCCGGGAGCGGGGGCCTTCGGGTGCACGGCGGGTGGCTCCACGGACACCGGCGGCCACGGTCCAGAAACACGACTCATGCGCTGACGTTAACCCGCGAGTAGCCGTTCGCGGTACGCGGCCTGACCTGCGGCGCGCGTTTTCCTAAGCGCACAGTAGTCGGAAAATTCCGTACGGTAGAACTTTCGCGACTCACACTGCCGATTAATCCCAGCGGGGCAACACTCGGGAAATGAGCTGCATCGGAGCTACTGGGTCGCGTACGAGGAGGTCGTCGCGGGGATGAGCGAGGCAACGGCGAAAACACCGGACGTGGACCCGAGAACCGTCAAACGGGCGGTCCTCGCGTCGGCGATGGGTAACGCCACCGAGTGGTACGACTACGGCGTCTTCACCTCGGGCGCCATCGCCACGAGCATCGGCACGGTCTTCTTCCCCGGCGAGGGCAACGCGGTGCTGAAGTCGCTCGCGCTGGTGGCCGTCGGGTTCATCGTGCGGCCGTTCGGCGGGGCGTTCTTCGGCCCGTTGGGCGACAAACTGGGGCGGCAGAAGGTCCTCGCGATCACCATTCTGCTGATGTCGGGCTGTACTTTCCTGGTCGGCGTGCTGCCGACGTACGCGGGCCCGTACAGCATGGGCATCGCGGCACCGATCGCGATCTTGTTGCTGCGCTTGATCCAGGGCTTCTCCACGGGCGGTGAGTACGGCGGCGCGGCGACGTTCATCGCCGAGTACGCGCCGACGAAACGCCGTGGTTTCTTCGGATCGTTCCTGGAACTGGGGACCCTGAGCGGCTACGTGCTGGGCAACGTCGTCGTGCTCGCGGTCACGCTTTCCTTGCCGGCCGACCAGGTCGAGGCGTGGGCGTGGCGGATCCCGTTCTTCGTCGCGCTGCCGCTGGGCCTCATCGGTCTGTACCTGCGCTCGAGGCTCGAGGACACGCCGGAGTTCAAACGGCTCGAGGCTTCGGGCAACAAGCCGAAGAAGGCGCCGCTGAAGGAGACCTTCACCCGCAACTGGCGGATGATCCTCAACCTCATCGGCATCGTGCTGCTGCTGAACATCGCGGACTACATGCTGCTCACGACCATGCCGACGTACTTCACGGATACGTTGAAGATCAACGACAACACGTCCACGTTGATCATCATCGGCGTGGAGATCGTGCAGGCCGCGATCATCCTGCCGCTGGGCGCTTTGTCCGACCGCATCGGGCGAAAACCGTTGCTGATCACCGCCGCGATCGGGTTCCTGGTGCTGAGCTGGCCGAGCATCAAGCTGATGCAGTCGGGCAGCATCCTGTGGCTGATCGTCGGGTTCGGCATCGTCGCGTTCCTGCTGGTGCTGATGCTGGCCGTGATCGGCTCGACCTTCCCGGCGATGTTCCCGACCCGCGTGCGCTACGGCTCGTTCGCGATCGGCTACAACATCTCGACGTCGCTGTTCGGTGGTACATGTGGTGTCGTCGTGACGGCCCTGATCCAGAGCACGGGCAACAAGGACTGGCCGGCGTACTACCTGATGATCGCCGCCGTGATCGCGCTGGTGCCGATCTTCAAGATCCCGGAGACTTCGCAGGTGCCGATCGAGCAGATCGACACCGCGGACACGGGTGGCAAGCTGGCGGGTGCTGCTCGCTGAGTTCGGGTCTATTGGTTCGCGGCCCGTCCCCTTGTACAGGGGGACGGGCCGCTTTATGTCTACTGTGTCTACTGTGGACAGCCCGTGGGCTGCTCCGCTCAGCGAACCTCGGCGACCTCGACCGGGCGAGGAGCAGCGAAACGCTTGCGCGCCCAAGTCGCCAACCCACCGGCGACCACAACAGCTACTACGGTTTCGATCATGAGTGCGGCGAACACCATTTTTGCTTCCTCCTCGAGTTCTCGGGCCGGCTCGCTCTTGTTCGACCGGCTGAGCACGGATGTCGGCGGCCTTCGTCGACCACCACAGGAAACATCGCCACAAGGCGCCCGGATATTTCGCCGAAAACCCACTTGGCTGGGGTGACGTCGGCCACCCTGGTTGTGGCGCGGTAACTGTGGTCTGAACAGGGGATTGGTGCCTCACTGAGTGAGAGTTTGGGGCGCTGGTGGCTCGGCTTTTGCCTCCCGCCGCCTCGCCTGCTGGCGCGACGGGTCCCCTCGCATCTCACGGCACCGCACCGCTCGGCGAGACCGGTCCGCTCGCACCGCACGGCGCGACCGGTCCCCTCGCGGCGCTCACGTGGTTCGACCAGTCCAGTCGCCGCGCGAACGCGGTTCGAATGGTCCAGTCGTGTGGTGGTCGTGGCTCGACCGGTACGTTCGCGCCGGGCCGCGTGACACGTCCGTTGGCGCTGCGAGCCCTGCACGACTGATCCACTCGTGTGGCGGCGGTGGCTCGATGGGTCCCTTCGTGCGACGGGCGCGGTTCCAGCGGGCCAGTCGCGTGGTGATTGTCGGCTCGACGGGTCCGCTCGTGCCGTGCCACATGGCGGGTCCGTTGGGGCGGGGAGTCGCTGCGCGAGTGGTCCACTCGTGCAGCGGCAGTGGCTCGATGGGTCCGTTCGTCTGACGGCGCGGTTCGAAAGCGCCCATCGTGTGGTGGTTGTCGGCTCGACGGGTCCGCTCGTGCCGTGCCGCGCGGCGGGTCCGTTGGCGCTGGGAGTCGTGCACGAGTGGTCCACTCGCGCAGCGGCGGTGGCTCGATGGGTCCCTTCGCGCGGCGGGCGCGGTTCCAAAGGTCCAGTCGCGTGGTGGTTGTCGGCTCGACAGGTTCGTTCGTGCCGTGCCGTGTGGCGGGTCCGTTGGCGCTGGGAGTCGTGCACGACTGGTCCACTCGTGCAACGGTTGGTGGCTCGATGGGTCCCCTCGTGCGGCCGGCGGTGCACAACTGGCCTACTCGTGCGGCGGCGGTGGGCTCGATGGGTCCTTCCGTGCGACGGGCGCGGCACGAAGTGGCCGGTCGCGCGGTGGCTGTGGCTCTGCTGGTCCGTTCGCGCCGGGTCGCGCGGCGGGTGCGTGGCGCTGGGAGCTGTGCGCGAGTGGTCGACTCGTGCAGCGGTGGTGGCTCGATGGGTCCCCTCGTGCGACGGGCGCGGTTCCAAGGGCCAGTCGCGCGGATCGGCCAGGTCCAGCGGTCCACTCGCGCGGGGTGGCGGTGTCTCAGCGCGTTGTGGCGATCGGTGGGGCGCTGGCGTGCGTGGGGATCGTGGTGGCCGACGGGGGCAGACGGACCGGCGTGCGGGGGAAAGACGGAAGGGACTCCGGCGGCTGGCCCGGTGCCTGGACCGCCGAGCGGGTCGGCGTCGGGTTTCCGGGCGGAGCGGTCGTGTCGGCGGTGGGTGCGGTGGTCGGCAGGGAGCTCGACGGCGAAGGGGTCGGCGCGATGGTCGACAAGCCGGGGCCGGCGGGCTGGACGGGCGTCGGCGGGCCGTGGTGGCCGGCGGCGAAGCTCACGGCCAGGCCGGCCACCACGAGGACCGCCGCGGTGGCCACGGAGGTGCCGGCCACGGCCAAGCGTTTGCGGCGGCGTCGGATGCGGGCGCCGTCGTTGATGATGTCGGCGGCCGAGAGGGTGAGAGGCGGGCCGTCCGGGAGGGTGGAGAACAGGGCGCGGATGTCGGTGCTGGAGGTCGGGTCGGCGTCGGAGCTGGTGTTGGGATCCGAGCCGAGGGCGAAGTCGCGGTCAGAGCCCGAGCCGAAGTCGCGATCCAAGCTCGAGTCGAAGTCGCGGCCAGAGCCAGAGCCAGAGCCAGAGCCGCCCGAGCCAGAGCCGTCAGAGCCAGAGCCGTCAGAGCCAGAGCCGCCAGAGCCAGAGCCGCCCGAGCCACAGCCGCCCGAGCCTTTCGAGTCACCGCCGTAGCCGCCAGACCCGCCCGAGCCCGAGCCGAAGTCGCCCGAGCCCGAGCCGAAGTCGCCCGAGCCCGAGCCGAAGTCGCCCGAGCCCGGGCCCACGCCAAAGCCGTCAGAGCCTCCCGACCCCGGCCTTCGCCCAAAGCCGTCAACACCACCAAAATCACGGTTCACCGGAACAGTCACCTCCCTCCAGGAACAGCCACAGCCACGAAGTGCGGCCCCAGCCGGTTGCGCAAAGTGGCCAAGCCGCGGGCGGCCTGGCTCTTCACCGTGCCGGTGCTGCAGCCCAGGGCGGCGGCCGTCTCGTCGACGGACAGGTCCTCGAAGTACCGCAGCACCAGCACGGCGCGTTGACGGGGCGCCAGAACCGCGAGGGCCTGGCGCACCAGCATGTCGTGTTCGGTTTCGGCGTCCGTGGTTGGGACGTCGGGTGGAGCGTCGGTCAGGCGCTCCCGCTTCCAGCGGCTGCGGCGGTTCTCGGCGAGGAACGTGCGCAGCACGATCTTGCGCGCGTACGCGTCCAGGCTGTCGTGCCGCGACAGGCGCGGCCACGCGAGGTACAGCTTCAGCAGCGCGGCCTGCGTGAGGTCCTCGGCGCGATGCCAGTCGCCGCACAGCAGGTATGCCGTGGCGCGCAGGCTGTGCGCGCGCTCGCCGAAGTACTGGGCGAACTCGCCGTCCCACGGCGAGCTCGGCCCGGACACCGGACGGGAGCGGGAGATCACCTGCGCGATCAGCCCCAGATGTCCGGCAGGTTCAGGTCGCCGGTCGGCCCCGCGGGGATCGCCGTCGGCACGCGCACGCCGCTCGGCGCCCGCACACCCGGAGCCTGCGCCGGCATCCGCGTCGGCACTGCGGTCGGAGGCGCCACCTCGGTCGGACGCTGCGCCGGCAAGGTCGGCCGCGTCGTAGCCGACGGCGGCTCCTGGGCCGGCACCGTCGGCTGCGTCGCGGCGCTCGGCGGCGCCGGCTGCGCGAACGCCACCGCCCCACCCGTCACGGCACCCCCGACCAGCAGCAACGCACCGACACTCAACGCGAAACGAATACGCAAAACAGCTCCTCAGACTCACGAGCACCCCGGTCGGCGGCGCCTCTTCTGCCCCTAGTCATGCCGCCGGTGTCGCACCGGGTTGCATCGAGTTCGCCAAGTTTTTCCCGCATCCCACGCCGGCGTTCGGGCCCATCCCACGTCCACCCCGCCAACGCCCTGCCCTCACCGACGCCCCACCAAGCCTGACGCCCACGCTGCCCGCCGACACATGTTCCGCCGGTCGCCGGGGTCGACCGCGGCCCGCCCCGGAGCCCAGCCGGCGCGGCCTGACCGCGAGTCTCGAAGGGGCGCGGCTTCGCGGATCGGCGCCGTGCCTGCGCCATGAGACTCGGCCCGGAGCGGAACCCATGTGAGTTGGCCGCCGCTGCGCTGTTTCGCCGGGCCCCATGGTCGAACCAAACGCAGCCTGGCCGCGAGCCTCCGAGGGGGCGGCTTCGTGGATTGGCGCCGTGCCTCTGCCGTGAGGCTCGACCGGAGCACAATCCGTTGCGAGCTGGCCGCCGACACCCACTATCCCGCTGGCCACCGTGGTCGAACCACGCACGGCCTGGCTGCGAGTCTCGGAGGGGGTCGCGGCTTCGCGGATCGCCGCCGCGCCTCCGCCATGCGGCTCGACCCGGAGCGCAAACCGTGCCAGCTGGCGGCCGCTGCGCGCTGTCCCGCCGGGCGCGGTGGTCGAACCCACGCGGCGTGGCCGCGAGTTTCGCAGAGGCGCGGCTTCGTGGATTGGCGCCGTGCCTGCGCCGTGAGGCTCGGCCGGAGCACAACCCATGTGAGCTGTCCTCCGACACCTACTACCCCGCTGGCCACCGTGGTCGAACCACGCGCGGCCTGGCTGCGGGTCTCGGAGGGGGTCGCGGCTTCGTGGATTGGCGCCGTGCCTCTGCCGTGAGGCTCGGCCGGAGCACAACCAATGCGACTTGGCCGCCGACACCCGCTGCCTCGCTGGCCATCGTGGTCGAACCAAATGCGACCCGCCCCGGGGCCGGCAGCAGGACCGGGCGCCTCGCTGGGTTACAAGGCTCTGCCAGAGGTCCACCCCCGCTTCGCTGTGACTCGCAGCCGAGTGCCCGGCGCCGACCTGCGAACCGGGCCTGACCCGCCCACCCCGGCCAGACCGCAAACGCTTGCGCCCCACCAGACAACCCCCATCAACGACAAACGGCCGGAGGCACCAACCCCCGGCCGTTCACCGCACGACTCGAACTCACACCGCGGACAACTTGCTCCACGAAGCCCAGTCATAAGTCCAGTCGCTGTAGTCGCCGTCCTTCGACGTGAGCGTCTGGGTGCTGCCCGTGATCTCCACCGGGTCGCCCGGCAGCACGCTGTCGTAGTAGATCTTCGCGTTCGCCGGGGACAGGTTGAGGCAGCCGTGGGAGATGTTCTTCTTGCCCTGCGCCCAGATGGAGCCCGCGAGGCCGTGGATGAACTCGCCGTTGTTGGAGATGCGGACGGCCCACGGGACGTTCACGTCGGTGTAGCCGTAGCGCGGGTTGCTCATCGAGTAGGTGGCGTGCTTCGACATCACCACGTGCACGCCGCTGTGGGTGACGCGGCCCGGGTCGGAGTCGAGGCCGTAGCTGACCGGGAAGTCCATCACCTGCTTGCCGTCGCGGATGACCTGCATGCGGTGCTGCGTGGTGTTGCCCTTGACGATCTGCGAGCGCCCGATCTTGAAGCTCGCGGAGAGGTCCTGGCGCCCGTACGTGCCGCTGCCCATGGACACGCCGTAGATGTTCGCGTTGACCTTCACCTCGGTGCCCGGCGCGAAGTACTCCTTCGGCCGCCAGTGCACGGAGGTGTCGCCGTTGAGCCAGGCCCACGAGCCCTCGGTTTTCGGCGTGGTCTCCACCGACAGCGCCTTCTCCACGGCCGCCTTGTCCTTCACGGCGCTCGGGAACGTCAGCGCGATCGGCATCGCGATGCCGTACGTCTGGCCGTCGCCGACGTTCAGGCTGCCGGCCATCTGCCGGCGCGGCTTCACGGTGGTGAAGGCGCCGCTGATCTGCACCGGCTTGCCGTCACTGCCGGTCGCCTGGCCGGACCACGTGTACGTCTTGCTGTAGCCGAGGTCCTCGGTGGTGGCCCAGCTCTTCTTGTCCGCCGACGGCTGGCCCTGCACCTGCTTGCCGTCCGGGTTCGTCAGCGTGACGGAGTCGAGCGTGCCGTCCGTGACGGTCACCTTCACCGGGTCACCCGGCGCCACGTCCTTGGCGTTCGCCGCGGGTGCGAGCGTGAGGGTGGCCGGCTTGGCGACCGGCGCGGCCTTCGTCGGGCCCCCGCCCGTGTTGCCGCTGGCGCTCACGGTGGTCGGATCGCTACTGCACGCACCGAGCGTGAGCGCGGCGACGACCCCCAGAACCGCGATGCCCGCTCTACGGCGCGCGAAGTGTCGGATAGTCACACCGATCCCCAATCTCCCCTGGACAACCCCAACCACCCAGACGTCCCGAAGAGCCCGAACGTTGATCGATGGGGTAGTGACCAATGTCACACCAACCCTCGCGAAGCTCACGTACGGGGCCCAGGCGACTTCAAGACGTGCACGGTGATGTCCGGCGCGGCCGTGCGCGGTCAGCCTAACCGGATGGACCGACCGCGCTCCGTAGGCGGCAATACGACGTTCCGGTGACGTGCGAGTCTGTGAACCGATCTGCGAGATCACGGGCTTCAGATTTGGCCAGATCTCGGTAGGCTGCTGAGCAGGCCGTCGTTTTGCGTGTTCGTGGCTTCACACTCGCGGAACTTCTGACGCGAGCCGTGGGGCCCGACAGCTCTTCGCTCGACTCGTTGGAACCGCCCGGGACGGCCTGGGGTGCCGCTTCGGTGGCATTCGAAGCGGATCTGTTACGAGGAGTACAGCGGTGGCGCAAGGCACTGTGAAGTGGTTCAACGCGGAGAAGGGCTTCGGCTTCATCGCTCAGGACGGCGGTGAGGGTGACGTGTTCGTGCACTACTCGGAGATCGACGGGCGCGGCTTCCGCACCCTCGAGGAGAACCAGCGAGTGGAGTTCGAGGTTGGCCAGGGCCAGAAGGGCCCGCAGGCCCAGAAGGTCCGCCCGATCTGAGACAAGCCCAACGCGTTTGCTCAGGCCTGAGTAAGGAACTCCCGGTGAGTCACTCGCCGGGAGTTCCTTTTTTCGTGACAAGTTGTTGTGTGACACCGTTTTGTTGACACAGCGTGGTTTCACTGACGCAGCGTGACTTCCGATCATGGAAAAGCCCCCGGCACTGGTGCACCGGGGGCTTTCTCGCCTGCGTTCGTTGCGCTTCGATCAGCGGGGGAGAAGCGGTTCGTCGAAGGAGCCCTGGGGGAAGCTGAACTCGTCGGTCATGGCGTCGGAGTGCCGGCGTTCCTGCGCCGACGCGGCCTGGCCCTCCCAGGAGAGGCGTTCCAGGATCCACTCCATCGCCAGCGCCTGAGGGGAAATGTCGCGCTCGTTGGCGATGTCCTTGAGCTGCTGGCTCGCGATGAGGTTCATGCGCAGCTGGTAGACCTGCGCTTCGCCGAAGCGCTTGCCGGTCCCGGTGCTTTCGGGGTCGGAGTCCGGAGCGAGAGCCGCGAGGTAGCTGGTGAGCTCCTTGTCCTCGACGACTTCTTCGCCCGCCGACTTGGCGGCGTTGCGGTGCCGTCCGGACGAGACGGCCTTGAGGTTCGTACGGCTGCCGAGGCGGCCGAGTGAGGGAAGAGGCACCCGGACACGATAACGGTTGGGTCTCGGCAAACAATCGACTGTGAGACACGACACAAGCAATTCAGTCGCTCATTGAGCCTATTCGATCACCTGATCAGCCCAGTGGTAAACGCTGTTCAATGACCGTCTGTGGATGTGCTGTTCACGCCTCGCGCAAGGCGAGTTTCAGCAGGTCGTCACACAAAAGTGCGGAAATGGAGAGACCCCCGCGCCAGGGGGAGGAACGCGGGGGTCGGAGGGGATCTCCACAGGCGCTGACCGGGGGTGTGTCAGCACCATCGATTGTTGCACGAGTTCCGGGCTTGGGCGAGTGGAACCTGTGAGAAATCCACACTCCGGTTCACATTCACGATCTTGTGAATGTGTTCGGCGATTGCGCAGGGTTGTGCGGAGAGTGTTCCCAGGTTCACTCTCCGGGGGGCTGCCTGTGGCGCTTCGCTCTGGCTAGCCTCGCGGCCAGTTGTTCAGAACCGGGCGGAGGGGCCATGAGCGGGTCTGTGGAAGTTCGACAGTTCCTCCTTCGGTACGAAGGTGCCGATGGCGGAAGCACGTCGCTGACCGGCGGCGGCGTGCCGACGCAACGCGGGGCCACCGACGGCCAACGCGTCTCCGACGATCAAGTGCGGCGAGCCCGCCTTGCCGTCGCCAACGGCGCACTGGGGGTCGAGGACTGCTCCCAGCTGTTGGAGATGCTCGGCCTCGATCTCGACGAGGGTGGACAGGCGCCGGTTCAGCGCTGAGGTCCGTCGTCGGTTGGGGTCGGGGTTGCTCGGAGTGACTCGGTGGCTCGGCGTGGGCTGTCGTGTGACTTGTTGACGGTTCTCGAGACGCCGGCTCTTCGGCACCCGAGGGCCCGGGGTTGATCGCTTCGCCTGCTTCGCGGCCGCCGAGGGCTTGATCGACCCCCGGCGGGGCCGACGTTCGGCTCGGCCGCCTCGCCGACGCGTAGGATCACTGTTGTTGCAGGTCATGAGCTTGCCGGAGAGTTAGTCACCCCCCGGTGTAAAGCGGTGGGGGCGTGCCCTATGCTTGTAATCGCTCCCGGGGGAACCTGAGAGCGCAGCTGGTCGGTTCGCCGAAACCGGCTGGGCTCCCATCGTTCAGTGGCCTAGGACTCCGCCCTTTCAAGGCGGCAACGCGGGTTCGAATCCCGTTGGGAGTACGCAGTAAACGCAGTACCAGTAAGGCCCTGTGGCGCAGTTGGTTAGCGCGTCGCCCTGTCACGGCGAAGGTCGCGGGTTCGAGTCCCGTCAGGGTCGCAAGATCGTTCGGCTACCTAGCCGGCGTTCCCGGCCAGGTAGCTCAGTTGGTACGAGCGTCCGCCTGAAAAGCGGAAGGTCGCCGGTTCGACCCCGGCCCTGGCCACAGCCCAGAACCGCCTCGACTTAGGTCGGGGCGGTTTTCTCGTTTCCGGGGTTGATCGTGGCCTTGGCGGCAGACTGCGACCTATCTGGGTCTTCAGAGCTCGATCACTCGGGTGAGCGCCAGAAATCGCCGTCTCTTCGGTACAGGCTTTCGCTCGCGTCGGTCGCCTGCCGCACCCAGTCGTCGAGCAAAGCTCCCGGGATTCTGATGGCGGCGTACCCGTGCGGGTCGATGAAGTGCGTGAACAGCGCCCACTCACGTTCGAGATCGTGGTCGTCTGCGTTCACCTGGCAACCTTGGGTTTGCTCGTGCGCGATGAGCGAGCCCCGCGGTACTTCGCCCCGCAGGGATGCGGGGCGAAGTACGCGCCTCTGTGTCAGCTGGGCCCGGGCGCTGAAGTGATCACAACCGGTCGGCGAGGGTTTTCGCCAGCGTGGTGTAGCCGGCGCGGAACCCGTCGTTGCGGGGAGCGGCCAAGGAGAGGTGGGCGATACGGGTCACGCCGTGGCTCGGCTCGACGACCGCGATGTCGGTGCCGTTGCCCTTGCTGAGGCAGTAGATCGCGGCTTCACCGATCGGCTGCGCCTTGTCGGCGCATTCCTGTTCGGCGGCTTGCAGCAGTGTCTTCTCCGCGACCATTGTCGGCGTCTCGGCGACTTCGAGGGTTCCCAGAGGGGAACCGGGGTCGTCGGCGCGGTGGTACTTGCAGGTGTAGACGGTCAGCCCGCCCTGAACTGACGGGATTTGTTCGCTGCTGTCGTAAGTGTTCGGGTCGCTGAACGCCTTCGCGATCTCCGCCGGATCCAGAAACGGACACGCCGCAGTCACCTTGGCCGGCGACGCCGCGGGCACGAACGGCGCCGGGGGAGGGCTGGTGCTCTTGCTGGGCGCCGGACTGCTGGAGGACGGCGCTGCCACCACTCCGCTCCCACCGTTCGAACAGCCCGCCGCAGCCGCCGCTACGAAGGCGGCGGCGATGAATCTTCGAGACAAACGCATGCACCGAATCCTGCCGGACTTTCCCGGAAATCCCGCTCTCGGAGATCCACTTGTGATCACTCGCAGTGACCTGTGCACGGGCTTTATCCGCTGTGCGTGAAGACTTCGCAGGATGACAGAAGACGTTTGGGACGTGCACGCCGACGCGTTCGACGAGCAGCCCGATCACGGGTTGCGCGACCCCGTTGTACGGGCGGCGTGGCGGGAGCTGCTGCTGTCGTTGCTGCCGAAGGCGCCGGCGTCCGTGGTCGATCTCGGTTGTGGCACGGGAAGTCTCGCCGTTCTGTTGGCCGAGGCGGGCTTCGAGGTGTGCGGGGTGGATCTGTCCCGCCGGATGCTCGCGCTCGCTGAGCGCAAGGCCGCGGCGGCAGAGGCCCAGGTCGACTTCCGCCACGGCGACGCGGCTGACCCGCCGTGCGAACCACACGCGTACGACGTGGTCCTCGTTCGGCATGTGCTGTGGGCCATGCCCGATCCCGCGGCCGCGGTGGAGCGCTGGACGCGGCTGCTGCGGCCCGGCGGGCGGCTGGTGCTCATCGAGGGGCATTGGTCCACCGGGGCCGGGCTGACGGCGACGCAGTGCCGGGCACTGGTGCTGGCCCACCGGCGAGAGGCGCACGTCACGAAACTCGACGACCCGGCGTTGTGGGGTGCCGGCATCGAGGATGAGCGGTACGTGGTGATCAGCCGGGCCTGAAGGCGGGTCGTGGCTACGATCGTGTCGGGGAGCTGCCGGGATGGCGGCCGCTCGTGGGGGGTGGGGGGATGGCGCGGTGGTCGAGGCTGCTCGTCGTGGGCCTGGTGCTCTTGTGCGCCGCTTGCGGAGGCGGGCGGCACCGGTTCGAGGAGACGATCGATCCGTGCGTGGTGCTCGAAGGTGACGTCGTCGCGCCCGTGACGGTTGGTCTGCACCACGAGGGCTCGTGGCCCGATGAGAGCATGGCAGTGACCGACGTCGATTACGAATCCACCGCGTGTGACGTCATCTACGCCCGCCAGGACGGCTACGAGGTCGAGCGCTCGAACACCCGCACCCTCCACCTCGACATCCAGCGGTTCAACGGCGAAGACGCCCTCGCCGAGGCCGGCCACCGGTTCGGCGCGCCCTGGGCCGACAAGGTTGCCGGGCCGTGGGATCACGCGACCATCCAAGACGGCCAAGCCAAGGCCGTGTTCGACAACCTGGCCATCCACCTCAGCATCTCCGACGTCTCGAACGTCTCGCTCGGCCCGAACACGGTCGGGGTGACCGCGGGCCTGCTCGGGGCCGTGGTGAATCGGCTGAAGGCCCACTTCGGCTGAACCCGCGAAAAACTTCGGGCAGCCGTGTCCGGACTGCCGCGCCGGCTCCGACCACTCGGCGAACAGGGCAAACGCCGAGACCCAAGGAGCCACCATGAAGTACCTCCTCACCATCAACATGACCCCCGCCCTCTGGGACGCCCTCCCCGACAGCGCCAAGCAGGACGTGTACGACGGCCACGGCGCCTTCATGAAGAACAACGCCGCCGAGTTCGTCGAGACCAAGGCGCTGGCCGCACCCGCCGAGAGCGTGATCGTCAAGGTGCGCGACGGCAAGGCAATCCACGAGACCGGCCTCATCCACGGCAGCGAGACGTTCTTCTGCGGCTACTACGTCGTCGACGTCCCCACGAAGGAGCGAGCGATCGAGCTCGCCGCGCAGGTTCCGGAGGCGAAGCACACCGCGGTGGAGGTGCGGCCGGTCGTGCACGAGGCTTGACCTGCGCCGCGGTGGAGGTAGCACCCCGGTCGGCATGACCGGGGAGTGGAATACCGACAAAAGATCTACTGAGCGAACAGCTCCGCGGCAGGGACCGGCCGGCCCAGGTGGTAGCCCTGGGCCTGGTCGCAGCCGAGCTGACGCAGCAGCGCCAGCTCCTCGGCCGTCTCCACGCCCTCGGCCACCACGGTCAAGCCGACCGCGTGCGCCATCGCGATGATGCTCGCGACGATCGCCGCGGCGTCGCGGGAGTCGGCGATGCCGGTGATGAACGAGCGGTCGATCTTCAGCGTGTCGAGCGTCAGGCGGCGCAACTGGGCCAGCGAAGAATAGCCGGTGCCGAAGTCGTCGATCGCGAGGAGTACGCCGAGGGAACGCAGTGCTGCCAGCACTTCCGCGGCGGCGACCTCGTCGCGCATCAGCGCGCTCTCCGTCACCTCAAGGCACAGCGCGGACGGCGGAAGACCCGTCGTCGCCAGGGCGTCGCGCACGGCCGGCACCAGCTGCGGGTCTTCCAGCTGACGCACGGAAAGGTTCACCTTCAGCGACAGGTCCAGACCGTGGGACGAACGCAAGGCAGCCACTTCACGCGTGGTGTCGCGCAGCACGAACTTGCCGATCTCGTTGATCAGCTCGCTTTCTTCGGCCAGCGGGATGAACTCCGCGGGCGAGATCGCGCCGTGGCCGGGATGGGTCCAGCGCAGCAACGCCTCCACGCCCACCATTTCGCCGGTGTGGAGGTCGACCACGGGCTGGTACGCGGGCCACAGCTGTCCACTGTGGACGGCGTCGCGCAGGTCCTGCTCCATGCGCAGCCGTCGTTGCATGCGTTCGCGCAGCGCGACGTCGAAGAACTCGTACCGGCCGCGGCCGAGGGCTTTCGCATGGTACATCGCGACATCCGCGTCGCGCAGCAGGTCTTCGGCGCTGCGCTGGTCGCCCGCCGCGACGAGGACGATGCCGATGCTCGCGTCCACGTGGAGCTCGCGACCGTGCACGGAAATGGGCTCCGCCAGCACTGAACGCAGGTGCGCCGCGAGCGAGCGCACCTCGGCATCGGCCGTGGCCCCGGCCGTGACGACCACGAACTCGTCACCGCCGAAGCGACCCACCACGTCGACCGCGGCGGTGGCGCGGCGCAGGCGTTCGCCGACGATTCGCAGCACCTGGTCGCCGACGGAGTGGCCGAGGGAATCGTTGATGATCTTGAACTTGTCGAGGTCGAGGAACAACACCGTGGTCGGGCTGACGCGGTCGCGGCGATCGAGCCGGTCGAGCACGAGCGTGCGGTTCGCCAAGCGTGTCAACGGGTCGTGGGTCGCGTCGTGCGCCAGGCGGGCGCTGATCGCGCGGCGCTCGGTGATGTCGGTGAACGACGTGACCACGGAGACGCCGGCGGGGTCGTCCGGGTTGAGCAGTCGCGACGTCAGCGCCACCCACACATCACGGCCGTCGGCGCGGCGCAAGCGCAGGACTAGGCCATTCTGCGTGATCCCGGTGCGGCGCGTGGAGATCGACGGCAGCTCGTCCTCGGGCAGCCGGTGCCCGGACTCGTCGAAGAGCACGAGTGACGAGCACGGCACGCCGATCAGCTTGTCGGCCGGCACACCGAGGATGCGGCTCGCCGCGGGGTTGACCGACTCGATCAGGCCTTTCGGACCCACGACCAGCACGCCTTCGTCGAGCGCGGCGACCACCGTGCGGTAGTGCTGCTCCGCTCGGCGGCGGGCCGTCTCGTCAGCGCATACGAGCACGTGGCCGTCATTCATCTCAGCTGCGGAAACGCGGATCGAGAGCGGAGCCCCTTCGCGATGGTGGTGCGTCTGCTGCACCACGCCTCCCGCGAGCTGGATCGCCGCGGGATCGGGATCGGCGCCGAGCACCTCGCGCGCCGGACGGCCGAGGGCCTCCGCCGCAGTCCACCCGTACACGGTCTCGGCCGCGGGGTTCCAGCTCGTGACGATGCCGTCCGCGGTCACCGCGACGATCGCGTCGCTCACCTGCGACACCAGAGCGGCCTGCGCTGCGGCGGCCCGGCGCCCGGCGACGTCGCGAATCACGACCTGGATCGCCGACGCGGCCTCGTCACCGGTGCGCAGCGACACCGTCTCGACGGCGAACGTGCTGCCGTCCACCCGTTTCACGACCGTTTCGACCGGTTCGCCCCCGGGGTTCTCGCCGCGATCGCGTTCGGCCACCACGAAGTCGGTGACCGGCCGGCCCACGACCTCGGCAGTCGACTGTGCGCCGAAGAGATCGAGCGCCGCGGGGTTGGCGTAGGTGATCACGCCGAGTTCGTGCACGCAGGTGGCGTCGGCGCTGAGCTCCACGAGCCGCCGGTAGCGTTCGGCCAGCTCCGCGAGCTGCGCCTTGGCTAGGGCGTCGGGCTCCATAGTGCGTCCGGTCCCCCTGTGTCGGCGTGTGGCCCGTCGATTACACCACCAAGGGATCTGTCGTGTATATGCGCCGGGGAACCTTCGTATATCACGTGCCGTCGGGGCCCGGCTTCGCGAATTCCGTCGGTGTCGCGCCCGGCAGACGCCGGTTCGCGGAGTTGCGAAGCCGCGGACCCCAGTAGAAGAGGCCGAAGTGCGCCGCGCACGCGTGGCCGAGCACGGTGACGACGGAATCGAGGCTGCCGGGCGAATCGAACACCCAGACTGCCGCGATGAACAGCTCCATCACCACCAGCGCGACGACCCGCGGCCGGCCGCGCAGCAGGAAGGCGAGCGCGCCCGCCGTGGTGAAGAAGCCGTAGCTCACGCCGATGTCGAGCCAGCGGCTCGCGGTCGTCGGCAGCACACCGCCGCTGATCAGCAGCATCACGGGCACTTCCGTGGCGAGCGTGGCCAGCACGTGGCCGCTGAAGAACACGATCGCCGTGCGGCCCGGCCCGAATCGGCGTTCGAGCGGGGCGAGGGCAATGGTGAAGATGATCGCGTAGGCGAGCCAGCCGCCGTCTTCGAGCCACAGCGCGCTGCTGAGGAGGGAGACGAGGGGGCGGCGCCAGAGGTTGTGGGCGTCGGTGCTGGAGAGCTGCAGCAGCTTCGCCGTGACGACCGGGTCGGCGAAGCGCAGCACGAGCGTGGTGCCGAGCAGGACGATGAGGTAACCGAACGTGAACGGTGTGGACCGCGGGGTCGGCAGCGCCCGCGCAAAGCTGCGGGCCACCGCTCGCCAGGTCAGCGTCACCCGGGCAGGCGCGGCCTCGCCCACGAGCCGGTGGGTCCACCAGTCTCGGAGGGTGACCGGCTGTCGGGCTCGCAGCAGCATTACTCCAGGCTCTCCGGGCATCCTGGGAGTTTCGCTAAGGGCAGCTGTGAAAGCGCTGTGATTCTCACCCGCTAGAGTGACGCACACTGCGTAGAACTTTCTGTCATTATTCACCCGTTCGGTGGCCTGGTGCGGTATGAATGGCCCACTCCTGGTGAAAGGCCCGCTGGTGGACGAAGAGGTTTCGGTCGCCGAACTACTCGTGCGCGAAGGTTGGGGCGAACGTCTGCCACCGCCTTCGCGCTCGCGCTGGCGCATGGTCGCGGTGATGGTGGCCGTGGTCGTCGGGTGTGGCGCCGCGGCGATCCTGGTGTCGTTCGGCACTACGGCGAACGACGAGGCCACGCGCCTCACCGAGATGAAGGTCATCGAGATGCCCGACCGCACCGACGGTGCGGGTGGCGTCTCGGAGTCGAGCCCGCCACCGGCCACGATCGCGGGGTCCGGCGAGGGTCAGGACTCGGACTCCGGCTCGTCGAGTGACGACGAGACCACCGAGCCCAGCGCCCCGAAGATCACGTCCATCATCGACCCGCTCAACCCGCGCGGCGGCGGAGAGCCCGGCACGACGTCGAGCAGCGACTCCGGCACCACGACCAGCGGCTCCGACTCGCCGACCTCACCCACCGCCACTCAGCCCGGCTCGGGTGGTGCCTCGTCGGACAACCAGCCGCCGCCTCCGCCCCCCTCGACCACGACGAAGCCCAACCGGCCGTGCGTGCTGGGTATCCTCTGCATTTGAGTCCGGCTGCTCCGACGCGTCCGACTTCGAAACCCCGTGGCGCGGGAAGTGTTGCGGTGCCCGGAATCCGGCGCCGCTCGTGGGTCACCTGTCGTCGTCCGGCATCAGCGGGCGCATGAAGCTGCGGCGGTACCGCACGACGCAGCCCGACTCGTCGCGGATGCGGTCGGCCGCGATGAAGTCCGGGTCGACGCCGAATAGCGCGCGGTACTGCTCGTACGCGGCAAGGCTTTCGAAGCTGAACAACGCCCTGGCCTCGTCACTCGCGCCCTCTGCGGGCAGGAAGTAGCCGTGGTGCACGCCGCCCTCGCGGGTGACCAGGCGCATCCACGCCTGCGCGAAGCGTTCGAACTCGGTGAGCTTCGCGGGATCGATGACGTAGTCGACCACGCAGGTGATCACCGGCCCCACACTCGTTCTGCGGTCGAGACGATGAGCTCGAGCTTGCGCAGCTGGTCGTCCGCGGTGAGCTCGTTGCCCTCCTCCGTGGAGGAAAAGCCGCACTGCGGCGAAAGGCAGAGCTGGTCGATGTCGACGAACCGCGAGGCTTCCTCGATGCGGCGCACCAGATCGTCCGCGTCTTCCAGCTCGGGGCGTTTCGTGGTCACCAACCCGAGCACCACGCGCTTGCCCGGCGGCACGAAGCGCAGCGGTTCGAAGCCGCCGGAGCGTTCGTCGTCGAATTCAAGGAAGAAGCCGTCGACGCCGAGCTCGCCGAAGAGGGCCTCGGCCACGAACTCGTAGCTGCCCGAAGCCGCCCACGACGAGCGGAAGTTGCCGCGGCACAGGTGGGTCGTCACGCTCATGCCCTCGGTCCGGCCGCGCAGCGCCGCGTTGATCTGCTGGATGTTGCGCAGGTGCAGGGTGTCCGGGTCGCCGCCCATGCGCGCGACGAGCTCACGCTGCGCCGGATCGTTCAGGTACGCGAGGCTGGTGTCGTCGAGCTGCAGGTACGTGCAGCCGAGCTCGCCCATCGCCGTCAGCTGCGCCGCGTACGCCGTGGCCAGGTCGGCGAAGAACTCCTCCAGATCCGGGTACACGGTCTCGCTCACCGCCGCCCGGCCGCCGCGGTAGTAGATCATGCTCGGCGACGGGATCGTGAGCTTCGGCGTGATGCCGGAGTCCACGTGGGACTTCAGGAATTCGAAGTGCTCGGCGAAGATCGGCTGGTCCAGCCGAACGCGGCCGTCGACCTGCAGGCCGGGCGGGCTGAACTCGAGGTCGCCCGCGAGGTTGTGGAACTTCACGTGCAGACGCTCGTCGCTCTGCGAGATGCCGCCGATCGAGTAGATGAAGTCCATGTGCCACGACGCGCGGCGGAACTCGCCGTCGGTGGCCGAGGACAGGCCGGCGACCTTCTGCATCTTGATCACGTCGCGGATCGCGTCGTCTTCGACGGCCTTCAGCTGTTCGGCGGTGATCTCACCCGCGGTGTGCCGGCGGCGGGCATCGCGCAGAACCGGCGGCCGCAGCAGGCTCCCGACGTGATCGGCGCGGAAGGGGGGACGCGGAGTCATCCTCGCATCGTCACACACAAACCGGCGGTATGCGTCGTGAGAAGATGCGCGATCGGATCCGCGTGAAAGGGCTGCCCCCATGACCAAACACCCGGTCGACCAAGGCCTGCCCGCCGGGCGGCTGCTCCTGCTCGGCCTGCAGCACATGGCGATCATGTACACGGGGTCGGTCGCCGTGCCGCTGATCGTCGGCAGCGCCCTGAAGCTCGACGCGGCGACGATCGCGTTGCTGGTCAACGCAGACCTCTTCGTGGCCGGTATCGCCACGTTGGTCCAGTCCATCGGCATCGGCAAGCTCATCGGCGTGCGGCTGCCGGTGGTCGCGGGCGCGACGTTCACCGTGGTCAACCCGATGATCCTGATCGCCTCGCAGTACGGCCTCACCGCGGTGTACGGCTCGATGATCGCCTCGGGTGTGTTCGGGCTCCTGCTGGCGCGGCCGTTCGCGAAGATGATCCGGTTCTTCCCGCCGCTGGTCTCGGGCACGTTGCTGCTGGTCATCGGCGTCTCGCTGCTCGGCCCGGGCGCCGCGATGATCGCCGGCCACGACACGGAGGCACCCGACTACGCCACCCCGTCGCACCTCGCCATCGCCCTCGGCGTGGTGGCGCTGATCGTGCTCCTCACGCGGGTGCTGCGCGGATTCGTCGCGCAGATCGCGCCGCTGGTGGCGCTCGCCGTCGGCCTCATCGTGGCGATTCCCCTTGGCCTGACGCAGTTCGGCGGCGTGGGGCAGGCGAGCTGGTTCGGGCTCGCGTCCCCGCTGCACTTCGGCGCGCCGACCTTCCCGATCGCCGCCGTGCTGTCGATGTGCGTGGTCATGCTGGTGACGTTCACCGAGTCCACCGCTGACATGATCGCCGTCGGCGAGATCACGGGCCGCCCGGCCACCGGCGCGGACGTCGCCCGCGGCCTCGCCACCGACGGCCTGTCGGCGATCCTCGGCGGCTTCATGAACTCCTTCCCCGACACCGCGTTCGCCCAGAACGTCGGCCTCGTCCAGATGACACGCGTGCGCAGCCGCTGGGTCGTCGCCGTGACGGGCGGCCTGCTCGTGGTGATGGGACTGGTCCCGAAGGTCGGCGCCGCCATCGCCGCGATCCCCGAGCCGGTCGTCGGCGGCGTCGCGGTGGTCATGTTCGCGATGGTGGCCGCGGTGGGCGTGCAGAACCTCAAGAAGGTGGAGTTCTCGGGCAACCACAACACGTTCATCGTCGCGGTGGCCCTCGGCGTCGGCCTCCTGCCCGCCTTCGCCACCGACCGCTTCGGCACGTCCATCTTCTTCCAGCACTTCCCCGCCTGGCTCCAGACCATCTGCGGCAGCCCGATCACGCTGGCGTCGATCCTGGCGTTCCTGCTGAACCTGCTGTTCAACCACCTGGGGGCGAGGAAGGATCCGGATCTGCTGTCGGCGCCGTAGCACCCACGGCCGAGGGCGTGTGACGGGCCGGGCGCGCGCCGTGCCGCTCGCGCCCGCTGCTCACCTGCGGCACCCACCGCCGAGGGGTGCTTGACTGATACCCATGCGGCACAACGCGCAGCGGCCACCGTCGGTCGTGGAGCGGGTGTTGGACGTGCTGGGCGCGTTCACGTCCGAGCGACCGGTGCTGACGCTGTCCGAGCTGAGCCGGCGGGCCGGGCTGCCGTTGTCGACGACGCACCGGCTGGCGGGCGAGCTCGTGCGGCGCGGGGCGTTGCAGCGCGACGAGCAGGGGCACTTCCGCGTGGGGCTGTGGCTGTGGGAGGTGGCGTCGCTCGCGCCGCACGGGGCGCAGCTGCGGGAGAGCGCGATGCCGTTCCTCGAGGACCTCTACGAGGCCACGCACCAGAACGTGCAGCTCGCCGTGCTCGACGGGGCCGAGGTCGTGTACCTCGAACGCCTTTCCGGGCGCCGGGCGGTGAACGTGATCTCGCGCGTGGGCGGGCGGCTGCCGTTGCACGCGACGGGGGTGGGGCTGGTGCTGCTCGCGCACGCGCCGGCCGAGGTGCAGGAGCAGGTGCTCGGGCTGCCGCTCAAGCGCTACACCGGCAAAACCATCCACTCGCCCGAGCAGCTGCGCCGCGTGCTCGCCGACGTCCGCCGCAACGGCTACGCGGTGAGTGACGGCCAGATCGAGCTGCCCGCCCTCTCCGTCGCGGCGGCGGTGCACGGCGCGTCGGACACGGTGGTCGCGTCGATTTCCGTGGTCGTGCCGGCCGAGGGGACGGACCCGCTGACGCTGGTGCCGGCCGTGCGGGCGGCGGCGCGCGGTATTTCACGGACGCTCGGCGCCACGCTGCGGCTTTCCGAAGACGCACACCGCGAGACGCATTGAACCTTCCATCCAGTGGAAGCTGGGGTGTGGTGAAGGGCGCCGACGCAGCACCCTGAGGGCCATCCCGACGACGTGAGGAGGCCCGGTGATCACCCTCGACGACGACCCGTTCTCCGACGAAGTCCTCGCCGACCCCGTGCCGCTGCACCGCCGGCTGCGCGACGCCGGTCCCGTCGTGCGCCTCGGCCGCTACGACGTGTGGGCGATGGCCCGTATCGAAGAGGTCACGCAGGCGTTGAACGATCCCGAGACGTTCTGCTCGTCGGCCGGCGTGGGGCTCAGCGACTTCCGCAAGGAGACGCCGTGGCGTCCGCCGAGCCTGCTGCTCGAGGCCGACGCGCCGGAGCACGACCGGGCCCGCCACACCGTGACGAGCGTGCTCACACCGAAGGTCGTGAAGACCTACCGGGACACCTTCGCGCGTGAAGCGGAGAAGCTCGTGGCCGCGCTGGTCGAGCGCGGCGAGTTCGACGCTGTTGCCGACTTCGCGGAGGCCTTCCCGCTCAAGGTGTTCCCCGACGCCGTCGGCCTGCCCGCCGAAGGCCGTGAGCACCTCCTGCCGTACGGCGCCCTGGTGTTCAACGGCTTCGGCCCCCGCAACCACCTCTTCACCGAGGCCATGGAGCGCGGCGCGGTGGCCCGCGAGTGGATTGCCGAGCACTGCCGCGCCGAGAACCTCGCGCCGGGCGGGCTCGGTGCGAGGATCCACGAAGCCGCTTCAGAATTCACCGAAGAAGAGCGCGCACTGCTCGTGCGCTCCTTCTTGAGCGCCGGCGTCGACACGACCGTCCACGCGCTGGGCAACGCCGTGCTGTGCTTCGCGTCGTATCCCGACCAGTGGGCCGCCCTGCGCGAGAAGCCAGAACGCTCGCGCGCGGCGTTCGAAGAGGTCGTGCGGTTCACGTCGCCGGTGCAGACGTTCTTCCGCACCACCACGCGCGACGTCGAGATCGGCGGCGAGCGGATCCCGGCGGGGGAGAAGGTGCTGCTCTTCCTGGCGGCCGCCAACCGCGACCCGCGGCGCTGGCCCGACGCGGACACGTTCGACATCACGCGGCGCGCGGCCGGGCACGTCGGGTTCGGCTCGGGTGTCCACGCGTGCGTCGGCCAGATGTTCGCGCGGCTCGAAGGCGAGGTGCTGCTCGCAGAGCTGGCCCGGCGCGTCACGACGATCGAGCTCGCCGGCGAGCCGCGGCTCCAGCTCTCCAACACGCTGCGCGGCCTCGCGTCGCTACCGGTGCGGGTCCGGTGAGCGGGATGCCGAAGGTCACCTACGTACAGCCCGACGGGACCTCCCGCACCGTCGACGCCATCGTCGGTCACTCCCTGATGCAGGTGGCGATCGACCACGGTGTGGACGGGATCGTGGCCGAGTGCGGCGGTAACGCCATGTGTGCGACCTGTCACGTCTACGTCGACCCGGCGCGCCTCGACGATCTTGGGCCCTTGTGCTCAGATGAAGAGGAGATGTTGGACTGCACGGCCAGCCCGAGGGCGGCCACCAGCAGGCTGTCCTGCCAGCTACCGGTGACCGAGGACCTCGACGGTCTGGTCCTGCGCTTGCCGGAGGAGCAGTTATGACCACAGGATCCTCGCCCGAGACCGTCCTCGTCGCCGGCGGCGGCCAGAGCGGTTTCCAGGCCGCGGCTTCGTTGCGGGACAAGGGCTTTACCGGTCGGGTGGTCCTGGTCGGCGACGAGCCGGGCGTGCCGTACCAGCGGCCGCCGCTGTCGAAGGCCTACCTCAAGGGCACGGCGGGCGACGAGCAGCTGCGGCTGCGGCCGGAGGACTTCTTCGCGGAGAAGGGCATCGAGCTCATGCCGGGGCGGGTGGCTTCGGTGGATCGGGCTGTTTCGCGGGTGGTTCTCGAGTCGGGCGAGAAGCTTTCCTACGACCACCTCGTGCTCGCCACCGGCGCGCGGAACCGGGTGCTGCCGGTGCCCGGCGCGAATCTCGACGGCGTGCTGATGCTGCGGACGCGGGATGACGCGGATCGGCTGCGGGCTTCCCTGGAAGGGGCTTCGAACGTCGTGGTCATCGGCGGCGGCTTCATCGGCCTCGAGTTCGCTTCGCACGCCGGCCGGCCGGTGACGGTCGTCGAGGCGCAGGACCGGCTGCTGGCGCGCGTGGCGTCGCCCGAGGTGTCGTCGTTTTTCAAGGAGCTGCACGAAAAGGCTGGGCACACTGTGCTGCTCGGAACAGGCGTTACGGCTCTGCACGGCACCGGCCACGTCGAGTCCGTGGAGCTGGCCGACGGCTCGCGGCTGCCGGCCGACCTGGTGGTGGTCGCCGTGGGTGTGGTGCCCGAGACGACGCTCGCTTCGCAGGCCGGGCTGACGGTGACCAACGGTGTGGTCGTCGACGAGCACCTGCGCACCGAGGACCCGAAGATCTTCGCGATCGGCGACTGCGCCAACTTCCCGTGCGTCCACGCGGGCGCGGCGACGCGGCTGGAGTCGGTGCAGAACGCCGTTGACCAGGCGCGATGCGTCGCCGCCGCGATCACCGGCGACGCCGCGCCGTATGAGAGCCTGCCGTGGTTCTGGACCGACCAGACGGGCGCGAAGCTGCAGATCGTCGGCATCCTCGCGAACGCCGACCAGACCGTGGTGACCGGCGAGCGGGCCGAGGGACGGTTTTCGGTGCTGTCCTTCCGCGACGGTGTGCTGATCGCCGTCGAGTCCGTGAACCGCCCGCCCGACCACATCGCCGCGCGCCGGCTGTTCACGGCGGAGCTGCGCCCGTCGTACGCCGACCTCGAAGCCAGCTCGTTCGATTTGAAAGCCCATGTGAAGTCGCGTTCCGCGGCTTGACGTTTATTCGTTCGGAGGTACCCCCGTTGCGCACCCAGGTCGCTGTGATCGGCGCCGGCCCGGCCGGTCTGCTGCTTTCGTACCTGCTCCACTCCGAAGGCGTGGACGCCGTCGTACTGGAGGCGCGCGACCGCGAGTACGTGCGGCAACGCGTGCGCGCGGGGGTCTGCGAACAACCGACGGTCGAGCTGTTGACGGAGATCGGGCTCGGCGACCGGCTGGCCCGGGAAGGCCTGCCGCACGAGGGTTTTTCGCTGCGGTTCGACGGCCAGGACCACCGCATCGCGCTGACCGAGCTCACCGGTCGGTCGATCACGGTGTACGGGCAGCAGGAGATCGTCAAGGACCTCGTGGACGCGCATGAGCGTCAGGCTTTGCCATTGGAGTTCGAGGTTTCGGACGTCGCCGTGTCTGATGTGGACACACCTCGGCCAGTGGTCCGGTATGTGGATTCCGCTGGTGCTTCGCAGGTTCTCGAATGCGACGCCATCGTCGGCTGCGACGGTTTCCACGGCGTGTCTCGTCCGTCCATTCCGGACGGTGTGTTGCAGTTCTTCGAGCGCGAATACCCCTTCGCGTGGCTGGGTGTTCTGGCGCAGACGCCGCCTTCGCACGAGGAGCTGATTTATACGCATCACCCACGTGGCTTCGCCTTGCACAGCATGCGCTCGCCGGAAATCACGCGCCTCTACCTGCAGGTCGACCCTCACGAGGACCTCGCGGCCTGGTCCGACGACCGCATTTGGTCCGAGCTGTCCGTGCGCCTGGCGGTCGACGGCGAGTTCACCCTGCGCGAAGGCCCGATCCTCGACAAGGGCATCACGCCCATGCGCAGCTTCGTCGCCGAACCCATGCGCCACGGCAGGCTCTTCCTCGCCGGCGACGCCGCCCACATCGTGCCGCCGACCGGCGCCAAGGGCATGAACCTCGCCGTCGCCGACGTCCGCGTGCTCTCCCGCGCTCTGGTCACCCTGCTCAAGGGCGACCCTTCCCTGGCCGATGCCTACTCCGACACGTGCCTCCGCCGCGTCTGGCGCGCCGAACACTTCTCCTGGTTCATGACGACCATGCTCCACGTCGACCCGGGCGCCGACGCTTTCGCCCGCCGGCTGCAGCTCTCGCAACTTCGCTACACGGCTTCGTCGCGCGCCGCGGCGACGAGCGTGGCGGAGAACTACGTGGGGTTGCCGTTCGCGGCGTGACGCTTCAGTCTCGCCGGCGGGCGAGTGGACCTTTCGCGCCACGCTGAGGTCGCGAGTGGACTGCTCGCGCGCCGGCGCTGGTGCGAGTGGACCTTTCGCGCTGCCGCGACGGTGCGGAGGGACCTCCGTGTAGTGCCGCTGCGACTGGACCGGCCGGACCGCCGCGATGCCACGAGTGGACCTTTCGTGCGGTGGAGTTTGCGCGACTGGACCGCTCGTGTCACGGCTGAGGCGCGACTGGACGTTTCGCGCGGCGGTGCGGGCACAGCGGGACCATTTATCCTGCCCCGGGGTGCGAAGGGACCTGTCGCGCGCTGGCGAACGACGCGAGGGGACCGTTCGGGTCGGGGCTCTGCATGCGAGGGGACCGTTCGGGCCGGGGCTCCGGACGCGAGAGGACCGCCGGCGCCCCCAAGTCGCACCGATTGCGAACCACCCGCCAAGCGCGCTTGACTCTGACACCGTGTGAGACCCGAACGTAGGTGGTGTCATGTTCAGCATCGGAGAGTTCGCCAAGGTCGGCCGCGTGTCCGTGCGGATGTTGCGGCACTACGACGCGCTCGGGCTGCTGAGGCCGGCGCGGGTGGATCCGCACAGTGGGTACCGCTACTACGCGGCGGACCAGCTCGCGCGGCTCAACCGCATCCTGGCGTTGAGTGATCTCGGCATCGGGCTCAAGCAGGTCGCCGAGGTGCTCGACGAGCGGCCCAGCGCGGAGCAGCTGCGCGGGATGCTCAGGTTGCGCCGCGGGGAGCTGGCGGAGCGGGTCGCGGCGGAGACGGCGCGGCTGGCGCGCGTCGAGGCGAGGCTCCGGTTGATCGAAGTGGAGGACACCATGTCCGAAGTGGACGTTGTGGTCAAGCCGGTCGAGGGTGCTCGCGTTGTTGCGGTCGGCGGGATTGCCGAGTCGTTCGAGTACGACGACATCGGGCCCGTCGTCGGCGGGCTGTGCGCGAGTCTCGCGGAACGGATGGAGCGTGCGGGCTTGAAGTTCGCCGGGCCGGCCATCGCTTGGTACGAGCCGGCCGACGATCGGGTGCACGTGCAGGCCTGCGCGCCCTACGTCGGGTCGCCGGAGGGCACCGGGCTGGACGAGGTGGAGCTGCCGAGCCTCGCCCGCGCCGCGACGCTCGTCCACCGCGGCACGATGGCCACCATCGCCGAGTCGTACCAGGCCCTCGCGCGCTGGATCGACGACAACGGCTACCGCGCCGAACCGGGCCACGCGCGCGAGGTCTACCTGCACACCGACGGCGACGAGACGGGCTGGGTGACCGAGTTGCAGATCCCGGTCTCGGCCGTCTGACGGACATCGTCAACCCAGGGTTGACGATGGGAGATCGTCAACCTACAGTTGACGCCATGACCTACCCAGTAAAGCTCGACGACCTCATCAGCGCCATCAAGGCGAACAACGACAAGGACGCCCTCGCGCAGCTGTCGGATGCCGTGTACATGGGGGAGCACCTCGGGGAGCTCGCCGATCACCTCATCGGGCACTTCGTGGACCAGGCGCGGCGGTCCGGCGCTTCGTGGACGGACATCGGCACGAGCATGGGTGTCTCGAAGCAGGCGGCTCAGAAGAGGTTCGTGCCGAAGGTGGACCCGGGAGGTGATCCGGGCGGGATGATCGAGCGCCTCTACGGCCGCTACACCGATCGCGCGCGGCACGTCGTCGTGGCGGCGCAGCAGGCGGCCAAGGACGCCAAGAGCCCGGGCATCGACACCGTGCACCTGGTGCTCGGGCTGCTCACCGAACCGGCCGCGCTGGCCGCCGGGATCATGGTGTTCCAGGGTGCGAGCCTCGACGCCGTGAAGGAAGCGGCGCAGGCGCGGTTGCCCGAGCCCGTCGACCCGGTGCCGGACCCCATGCCGTTCACCGCGGCCGGTAAGAAGACGCTCGAGCTGACCCTGCGCGAAGGCCTGCGCCTCGGCCACAACTACATCGGCACCGAGCACATCCTGCTGGCGATCCTGGAGCAGGGCGAAGGCGCCGGCTATGAGGTGCTCGCCGGGCTGGGCATCACGAAGGAGCCGGCGGAGGCGAAGATCCGCGAAGCCCTGGCCGAAATCCTGGCCGCGCGAGGGCAGTGAATGCCCAGGCGGTCGTCGTTGCCCTAGCTCTGGTGGCGGCGACCGTCTGACCCCTAGGCTGGCGCGATGGCCGACCGGTTCATGGAAGAGTTCCGCCAGGCGTTCGAAGACGCCCAAGGCGACGGCCCTCCCGCCATCCAGAGCTTCGAAATCGTGGACACCCCGCCGCCGGACAACGACGAAACCCTCGCCGCCGAAGCCAGCCGCCTGCTGGAGCCGATCGTGCAACAGCTGGCACTTCTCGGCCCGCAAGGCTGGGAATGGTTCTCCGCCGAGTTCTCCTTCACCGTCTCCGCGGAAATCGCGCTCCTGCGCTTCTTCGCCGGCAACCAGCACCAGGAC
The DNA here is from genome assembly GCF_040682095.1 of Amycolatopsis sp. NPDC051372. Classification (NCBI taxonomy): domain Bacteria; kingdom Bacillati; phylum Actinomycetota; class Actinomycetes; order Pseudonocardiales; family Pseudonocardiaceae; genus Amycolatopsis; species Amycolatopsis sp. NPDC051372. The sequence continues at coordinate 178,116 of NZ_JBFBAF010000003.1, read as the reverse complement.
GTCTACGTCCCCGAGCCCATCACGGCCATGCTGCGCAACCAGCGCCACGTCGCCGCGCAGATGTCCGCCGGTCCGTGGTGGCGCCTGATCCTCAGCGTCCTCAACAGCGGTCAGCTCAGCGTCACCTACGACTACGGCGACGAACCCTTCCCGCCGCACCAGCTCCTGCCGCCGCAGCACTACCGCGACGACCTCAAGACCTACCGCCGCCCGCAGGTCCCGCCCTGGCTCACCCAGTACACGCAATGAAAAAGGGACCCCCGCCGAGAAACGGCGGGGGTCCCTTCAGCAAAAGATCAAGCACCGACCTCGTCACGGGAATCCGTGGCCCACAGCGTGTGGAACGAACCCTCGCGGTCCACCCGCCGGTACGTGTGCGCACCGAAGAAGTCACGCTGACCCTGCACCAGCGCGGCCGGCAGCCGGTCGGCGCGCAGGCCGTCGTAGTAGGCGAGCGCGGTGGAGAAGCCCGGCGTCGGGATGCCGAGCTGCACCGCCGTGGAGATGACCGAACGCCAGGAATCCTGCGCGTCCTCGACGGCCTTCCGGAACGCGCCCGCGGTCAGCAGCGTCGGGAGAGCCGGGTCCTCGGCGTAGGCCGCGGTGATGTCGTTCAGGAACTTCGCGCGGATGATGCAGCCCCCGCGCCAGATCGACGCGACGGCGCCCAGGTCGATGTCCCAGCCGTACTCCGTGGCGCCGGCCTGGATCTGGTTGAAGCCCTGCGCGTACGCGACGACCTTCGACGCGTACAGCGCCTGCTCGACGTCGTCGGCGAACGTCTCCAGTGCGGCGCCCTTCAGCGGCGTACGCGCCGGCCCCGCCAGCCCGCGGGCGGCCGCGCGAAGCGGCTTCGAGCCCGAGAGCGAACGCGCGAACACGGCCTCGGCGATGCCGCTGATCGGCACACCCAGGTCGAGACCGATCTGCACGGTCCAGCGGCCCGTGCCCTTCTGCTCCGCCGCGTCCTCGACGATGTCGACGAACGGCTTGCCCGAACCGTCGACGTGCTTGAGCACCTCGGCGGTGATCTCGATGAGGTACGACTCGAGCCGGCCGGTGTTCCACGTCGAGAACACGTCGGCGGTCTCCGCGGGCGAATAGCCGGCGGCGCCGCGCAGCAGGTCGAACGACTCCGCGATCAGCTGCATGTCGGCGTACTCGATGCCGTTGTGGACCATCTTCACGAAGTGGCCCGCGCCGTCCGCGCCGATGTGCGTGCAGCACGGCTCGCCCTCGACCTTGGCCGAGATGTCCTCGAACAGCGGGCCGAGCGACTCGTACGACTCCTTCGACCCACCCGGCATGATGCTCGGGCCGTTGAGCGCGCCCTCCTCGCCGCCGGACACGCCCGTGCCCACGAAGTGCAGCCCGCGCTCGCGCAGCGCGGCTTCGCGGCGGCGGGTGTCGGCGAAGTGCGCATTGCCGGCGTCGACGATCACGTCGCCCGGCTCCAGCAGCGGTGCGAACTCCTCGATCACGGCGTCGGTGGGCCCACCGGCCTGCACCATGATCACGATCTGCCGCGGCCGCTCCAGCGCGTCGACGAACTCCTGCGCGGAGTACGCCGGGATGAAGTCGCCCTCGTCGCCGAACTGCTCGACGAGCGTGCGCGTCCGCGCCTCGGAGCGGTTGTGCAGGGCGACCGTGTGCCCGTGCCGGGCCAGGTTCCGCGCCAGGTTGCGGCCCATGACCGCCAAGCCGGTGACCCCGATGCTCGCCTTCTTGCTCATCCGAACCCTTTCAGAAGTCTCTTCTCCGGTGCGAGCCTAGCGTCGTTCGGGCCGCGGCGAACCTGCGAGAACATTCACCGGGAGTTCGGGAATGGCCCGTCCTCGGCCGTTGTCGCCGGGGGCACGGTCTGTGCCCACTCGGCCCAGTCGGCCATCGCCTGGTAGATCCGGATCGCCGCCTCCACGGCCACGCGCATCGCCTTGGTCTGCGGGCTCGTGCCGAAGTCACTGCGGTCCTTGGCCGCCGCGTAGGCACGCATGGTTTCGGCGGTGCCGCTGAAGAACTCGTGCTCGCGACGCAGGTGCTCGGTCAGGTCGTCCTGCTCCATCAGCCAGAAGAAGAACGACCGCAGCACCGACTCCGTGCGCAACGTGTGGTCGACCTCGCCTGCGGCCAACCACGCACGCACGGCAGTGAGCCCGGTCTCGGTTATCCGGTACGCCTTGCGCCCGCGCGGGCCGTGGCTGTCGACCTCGATCAAGCCGGCCTCGGCCAGCCGGGACAGCTCGGCGTAGATCTTCGGGTGCTGCGCCGGCCACACCGGGCCGAGCGCCTCTTCGAACCGCCGGGCCAGGTCGTAGCCGCTGGCCGGCCCCTCGGCGAGCAGGCCGAGCAGCCCATACCGCAACGACAAGGCGACACCTCCGGCGCGAAGCCTACCTTAACATGTCCCTAGGGACATGTGGAAGATCCGTCGTGTCCTGGGGTACATGTCCTTGAGTACATGTGGAGACGTTCATGCTGGAACAGAAGGCATTGGTGACCGGTGCGACCGCCGGGCTCGGCCGCGCGGTGGCCCTGGCGCTCGCGGAGCAGGGCGCGCACGTCGTCGTGCACGGGCGCGACGCCAAGCGCGCCAACGCGGTCGTGGAGCGGATCGCCGAGGCGGGCGGCAAGGCCGAGGCGTGCCTCGTCGACTTGGGTTCGCTCGCGCAGGTGCGCGACCTCGCCGAGCAGGTGGGCGAAGTCGGGTTGCTCGTCAACAACGCCGGGGTCGGCGCGGGCCGGCCGCCGTACCGCAAGCGGGAGCTCAGCGCCGACGGCCATGAGCTGCGGCTGGCCGTGAACTACCTCGCGCCGGTGCTGCTCACCCGGCGGCTGCTGTCCGGGCTGGGCTCCGGCGCCCGGATCGTCAACGTCGGCTCGGTCGGCCAGGCGCCGGTGGACTTCGCGGACCTGCGCCTGGATCGCGGCTACCGCGGCTCGGAGGCGTACTTCCGCAGCAAGTTCGCGCTCGCCGCGTTCACCTTCGACCTCGCCGCGGAGCTCGACGGCCGCGACGTCACCGTCAACTGCGTGCACCCGGCGTCGCTGATGAACACGCACATGGTCCGCGAGTCGCTGATCCCGCCGATGTCGACCGTCGGCACCGGCGCGAAGGCCGTGCTCAACGTGGCGACCGGCGCGGCCGGCGAGCGCAGTGGCCGGTACTTCGACGGACTGAACCCGGCCCCCGCGCACGAAGGGACCTACGACCTCGCGACGCGCGCACGGCTGCGTGAGGCCACCGCGGAGATGCTCGCGTCTTTCCTGTGAACGTCAGGAGAAACAGCGGATGGGCGCGCCGTTGTAGGCGACCATGTCGGTGATCGCGGCGACCAGGTCGATCGGCGCGCCCCACTCCGCACCGTCCAGCTCGGCGTACGCGCGGTGCAGGTTGCCGGCCAGCCGTTCCTTTTCGGACAAGTCCGAAAAGGTCCCGAGGTCGGTCTCCTTCGCCAGCTGCAACGGGGAAAGGCCGGCCGCCTTGCCGCGTTCGGCCGTCTCCTGCACGAACTTCAGGTACGCGTCGACGACGTCCACCGTCTCCAGTCCGCACGGGCCGCCGTGGCCGGGCAGGATCAGCGCCGGCTCCAGCTCGCGGATCACGTCGAGCGCCGCGCGCCAGCCGGCGACCGAGCCCATCAACGCGAACGGGCTGCCGCCGTGGAAAACCAGGTCACCCGCGAACAGCACGCGCTGCTCGGGCAGCCAGGCGAGCACGTCGTTGGTGGTGTGGGCGGCGTGGCCGGGGTGCACGAGCTCGATCGCGGTGTCGCCCGCGTGGACGGTCAGCCGGTCGTCGAACACGACGTCGGGCGCGCGCAGCTCCAGGTGGCCCCAGTCGTTGCCGACGAGCACGCCGTCGTAGGTCTCGATGCCGGCGGCGAGCATCGCGTCGCGCGTCTTGCGCTGGCCGATGATCGTCGCGCCGCCGACGAGGTAGTTGCCGTTGGTGTGGTCGGAGTGGTGGTGGGTGTTCACGAGCGTCGTGACGGGTCCCGTCGTGGCCTCCGCGGTGGCCAGCAGGGCGCGCGTGCGCCGTTCGGTGGCACACGTGTCGATGAGCACGGTGTGGTCGCCGGCCGCGACGAACCCGCAGTTGTTGATGAACCAGGAACCGTCGGGCTGCACGTAGCCGAAGACACCGTCTGCGAGGCGCTCGACCTTCGCGGCGCCGGGGGAGCGATCGATCACGTCCGCCACTATGCCGCAGAGCCCAGCGCCGCGGAACCACGGGCGAAGTAGTCCGGATGGAGCAGTGGCAGTGTCCAAAAGGCGCTGGATGGCCTGGTCCAGGCGAGTGACACCCGGGGTGACTGGCTTTTCGGATCATTTCCTGGAACGCTGCGCGGTGTCATCATCGAACCCCGTTGGGTAAAGGTACTAACCTGGGTGGTTCGAACGTTCGCGCGTCGGCAGTGGTCGAGAGACCGCTACGGCGGTTAGTGGTCCGGGAGAGCAAGGCTGATGGCGAGCACCGTCACCTCGCGCCGGAAGCAGCTCGGAAACGAGCTCCGGCATGCTCGAAACGCCGCGCGGATGACACAGCAGCAGGTCGCCGAAGTTCTCGGCTGCACCCAGGGCAAGGTCAACAAGATCGAGTCCGGAGCAGTGGGGGTCAAGCTCGGAGATGTGCGATCGATGCTGAACGCGTTCGGGATCAACGGCGAAGAAGCCGACACCCTGATGAACCTGGCCCGCGCCGCCGCCGGGCAGCGCGGCCACTGGTCGGGCTACCGCTCGGTGGTGCCGCACTGGTTCCGCACCTTCACCGACCTCGAGCCGGCCGCCGCGGAGATCCTCACCTGGCACGGTGAGCGCATCCCGGGCCCGCTGCAGTCCGAGCACTACATGCTCAAGCAGTTCACGGAGGCGGGTGCGACCGACGTCACGTCGCTGGTGCGCAACCGGCTCGACCGCAAGGCCGTGTTCGACCAGCAGCAGCCGCCGTACTACCGGTTCATCGTGAGCGAGGGCGCGCTGCGCCGCGCTCCCGGCGGGTCGGCCCCGGCCGTGATGCTGGACCAGGTCGAGCACATGCTGGCGCTCGACCGTTACCCCCGCGTGTACGTGCACGTGCTGCCCTTCGGCGCGAAGCTCGCCGCGGTGCCCAACGACTTCACGATCATGCGCTTCCCCGACCGCACACGGGACTTCGTCTACATCGAACACTCCGCGGGCGGGCTCTACCTCGACGACGTCAAGGACTTCAACATCTTCGTCGACTCGTGGGACCGGCTGCGCGGTGCGGCGCTGGAGCGCGCCGAGACGCGGCAGTTCCTCAAGGAGCTCGCCGAGGGCTACCGGGCGCAGATGTCGCAGTGATTTCCAGCAATGGCACGGTTTCTGCCGCGCCGGGCTGGCCGTTGATCTCCTCCTGCACGCGCTGAGCCGTCTCGCGCCACCGCGGTTCGGTGAGCAGCCGCACGGCCGTTTCGTGGATTTCGTCCGGTGTCGCGGTTTCCGGGTCCAGCGCGACGCCGGTGCCGAGCCGGTTGGCCTGGCGGGCGTTGCCGGGCTGGTCGGCGCCCATGGCGAACACGAGCGACGGCAGGCCGTGGGCCAGCGCGCCCAGCAGGCTGCCGGACCCGCCGTGGGACACCACGAGATCGATCGACGGCAGCAGCTCGGCTTGGGGCACGAAGCGTTCGACGCGCACGTGCGCGGGTTGCGGCCCGAAGACGGCCGGGTCGAGCTGGGTGCCGACGGTGGTGGTCACGTTCGCGGTCAGCCGCGCGAGCCCCGCCAGCACGCGTTCGAAGAGGTCGCCGGACGCGGTGTTGAAGTCCGTGCCGAGCGTGAAGTACACGCCGGGCGGCTCGTGCGGTGGCCGCGGCGGGATCGGGTCGCCCTGGCGGAAGGAGAACGCGCCGGGCGGTAACGGCGAGGCCGGGTCGCGAACCGACGGCGGGAACGGCGACAGTACGAGCTGCCCCTCCAGCATCGTCAGCTCCGGGTCCGCCGGCAGGCCGTGCGCGGCGCGGATCTCGTGCAATGGTTCGGCCACGAGGTCCTTGCGCAGCAACGTTCCCGCGGCCAGCACGAGGACGTTCACGCATGGCACACCCAGCCGTTCGGCGGCGATCGCGGCGCCGAAATCGACCTCGTCGCGGATCACGACGTCGGGCCGCCAGTCGCGGATGATGTCCAGCAACGCGGCGGCGCGCTCACGGCCGGCACGGCGGGCGAAGAGCTCCCGGATCTCCCAATCGTCGCGCGCCGGGTCGACGGGCGGCAGTGGCTCGCGCACCGGCGCCACGTCGGCCCTGGGGGCGCTCGTGGCCAGCGTCGTGAACCCTGCGCGCTCGATCGCCGGAACGTGGCTGCCCGCCCCCGCCACGGCGACGGTGTGCCCGCGCGCCGCGGCGGCCCGCGCGACGGGCGCCGTCGGATCGAAGTGGCCGGGGCCGCCGACGAAGGTGAAGAGGAAGCGCATTCCCGGCAAAATAGTGGTTGACGACGGGGCCGGTCTCGTCGTTTTTCCTGGGTTCTCGTCATCACAAGCCCCGATCGGGTGTCACCTGATCGGGGGTCGGCTGCGGGACGCGCCGGGAGATCGGCAGACTGGTCCGCACCAGCACACCGCGGGTCGGAAAGGGACAGCTGATGACACAGGTACCGGATCCCGAAGCCCCTGAGGGCATCGACCTCGATCGGCCCAACGCGGCCCGTATCTACGACTGGTTCCTCGGCGGCACGGCCAACTGGGCCATCGACCGCGAGTTCGGCGAACGCGCGGTCCAGACCTTTCCAATGATCAAGACGATCGCGAAGTCCGGGCGCGAGCTGCTCGGCCGCACCGTGCGCTACATGGCGCGCAACGGCATCGACCAGTACCTCGACCTCGGCTCCGGTGTGCCCACGGCGGGCAACGTTCACCAGATCGCCACGTCGGTGAACCCCGACGCGCGGTGCGTGTACGTGGACAACGAGCCCGTGGCCGTCGCCCACTCGCAGATCCTGCTGGAGCGCGAGGGCGTCGCCGACCGGCACGCGGTGCTGCAGGGCGACCTGCGCCACCCGGGGGACATCTGGCCGCGTGCGCTCGACACCGGCGTGCTGGACCCGAAGCGCCCGATCGGGTTGATCATGTCCGGCGTCCTGTACTTCATCGGCCGCGAGGAGGGGGCGCACGAGATGGTGCGCAAGTACCTCTCGCTCGTGCCTTCCGGCTCGTTCTTCATGGCCTCGCACATCACGCTCGACGGCGTGCCGGAGTCCGACGGCGACAGCCGCGAGTCGATCCACGAGCAGTACAAGCAGTCCAGCACCCCGATCCACTTCCGCTCGCGCGCGGAGTTCGCGGAGTTCTTCGACGGTCTGGAGCTCGTGGACCCCGGGGTGGTCTGGGTTTCGGAGTGGCGGCCGGAGGAAGGCGAGTCGCGCAACAGCGACCGCATGGCTGCCGACCCGTCGTTCAGCGGCGGCATCTGCGCCGTGGGACGGAAGCCGTAACGACGAAAGCGCGCCCCGGGAGGGTGACCCGGGGCGCGCTGGTTCGGTGGTCTGTGTCGCGCCTACGCGCGGGACGGGCCCAGTCCGTGGACGAGTGGTGCGAGGTCGACGCGCGCCTCCAGCGGCCTCGTGGCGCGGACCAGGTCCGGCTGGCGTGGGGCGGGCACGTCGAGATCGGTGTCCCAGGTGACCGGGCTGCGCAGCGGTGCCTGGATCAGGCTGAAGCCGAAGCGGCTCCGCAGCTCGTGGTTGATCCCACGCCGGCCGTGGGTGTGTTCATCCTCACGGCGGAAGAGCGTGGTGAGCCGGACGGCCATGAGATCACACCCCTAGTTCCGATAGCGGTGACCGGGGCAGATCCGCTCCGGCGAGACCGAGGCAGCTTTCGCACGGCATGCCCACACCCGGCGCCAGCCACTCGACGTGCGTCCGGGGAAGTGATTCCCCGCAGCGCGCGAGCACCACAGTGGAAGAACCGGCTGTGTCCACCTCGAACACGTGCACGACACGGCGGGATTCGCCGGCCCTGCCGGGAGCGAGCCTGCCCGTCATGAGCACGTTCGCCGTCATGCTGTCCTGGATGATCACGCGGTCCCTCCCCCCGAGGTCGGCGACGGTTCGTGGGCTCCGTTGGCGGGCTGGGCCGAATGCAGCAAGCCATTCACCCACCACCGACGCCCCGATCGATGCGATTAATCCTACTCCTGGAATAATCTTCATGTCGAGATCGGGTCGAGTTGATCACCCGCTTGGCCCTGCGGTTTGCTCCGTAGTGACAGAAAGAAGCCGGGGACGTGCGTGGCGACCGCACGCCCTGCAGGAGGCTCGGAGGTACGACCCATGACGGATTATCCGTCGCTCCAGGATTACGACCCGGGCAAGGCCGAGGGGCTGTTCGAGGACGCTGCCTGGGAGAAGTCGTTCGCCAGTGAGCCCAACGGCGGCAGCTGCGTCGAGGTCAACCTGGGCCGTTCCGACCTCGTCGGCGTCCGCGACACGAAGCTCGCGTCCAGTCCGGTCTTCGTGTTCGACCGGGGCGAGTGGGAGGCGTTCCTGGTGGCGGTGAAGGCCGGGCAGTTCGACCTGCCGCCCGGCGCTTGACGCGCGGTTCGCGATTTGCGCAAGAGTCCGCATACGGGCCTTGACGTGAATGGTTCACCAACTGTCACTCGAACGAGTGAGTTGCGCTGACCCAGGGTGGTCAGCGGGAGAGGGCTGGTGATCAACCGGCCGGGAGCACCTCATCGGTACCCCCGGCCGGAACCGCATCAAGCGGCGGCCGGAACCCCGCCGCCGCGCAGCCGGCCTCGCGTGCGGCGCCAGGCGATGACCACGAGCACCACCAGGCCGACCAACGGCAGGCTGCTGATCGCCCAGCTCAGCCCCATCGGCGGTCCCGGCTGTGCCAGCACCGGCAGGCTCTTCAGCTCGCCCGTGCCCTGGCCCTGGGGGCCGTTGATCGTGAAGTGGAACGCCCACGTGCCTTCCGTCGGCAGGGCGCGGATGTCCAGACCCCAGGCCTCGCGCTTCCGCGGGTGGCGCGCCAGCGGCTGCGGCCGTTGGAACGCGGCGACCGACGGGTTGTGCATGGCGAGCGTGCCCGTTTTGGTGCCGATCCCGCCGTCGGGGATGAAGGTGAAGTCGAGTGACTGCATGGCCCGCAGGGGCCACGTCGAAAAGCCGACGGTGAGGCCGTAGGGCCCGGCCTGCACGCGTTCGGTGTGGACGATGTTCACCGGCTCGTACGCGTTGGCCGGCAGCGCGGTGGCGAGCAGCAGGCCGATGACCGCGCCCAGTGCCAGCAGTGTCTTACGCATGGGTCTGCACCTCCGAAGCCGGGGCGAGCAGGCGGAGCATGCCGCCGAAGCGCCAGCCCGCGAAGCCGCCCGCCAAACCCAGCACGCCGGCGGCGAGGCCGGTCGCGAGAACCGCCGTGAGGTCACCGACGTGACCGGAGTAGACCAAGCCGCGCTGCACCAGCAGGGTCGCGCCGACCAGCAGCCCGGCCAGCCCGCCCGCGAGCGCGGGCACGCGGCCCAGCTGCCAGCCTCGTCGTCGCGCGAGGAGCAGGTAGGCCTCGACCAACGCGGCCACCGGCAGGAGCGCCATCGGCATCAGTGCGGGCATGTCGGGCACGCCGCTCACGTAGTCGCGCACCGGTAGCCCGACGAGATCGGCGTACGAGCGCGCGGCCCACGGCGAGAACCACCAGAAGACGGCCTGGATCACGGCCAGGATCGCCGCTGTCGCCACGGCGCCAGCCGGCCGGCGCAGGAACCCGGCGCCGGCGAAGACGAGCAGCACGGACAACAGCGCCGACCCCACCGACGTCGCCTCCACCGGGTCGAGGTCCACCTGCTGCAGGCCCAGCGCCGTCACAGCGCTGAACGCGATCAGCACGGCCAGCGAGCCGAACACCCCGATCCGCCCCCAGCGGTGCTCCCGCGCGGCCGCGAAGACCATCGTGGTGCCGATGATCGACAGCGTCACCGAGAGCAGCAGCCCGATGTGCGGCGGCGAGTCGATCACGGCGTCGAAGCCGTACAGTCCGTGCCACCACTGGTCCCACAGCCCGTAGAGCAGGAACAACGCGGCGCCGACGCCGGACACGAGGTAGCCCGCCGGCGCCGCGAACGTCCGGCCGAACACGCCGATCGCGCGCCCGCCGATGCGCGGGTCCACCGGCCGCCCGGCGCGTTGCGCGGCCGTGGTCAGCAGCACCACGGCCAGGCTCGCGAGCCCGACGATCGCGCTGCCCGAGTACAGGAACAGGTGCGGCAGCGTGAAGAACGTGTCCGGGCCGACGTCGTCGTGCCACTGCACGTCCCAGGTGAGCCCGACCATCGAGATCACCGAACCCGCGAGCACCGTGCACGCGGGCGCCAGCCCCGGCCTTCTCGTCGCGGTGACCACCCGGGCCCCCGACGCGGTGAGATCCATCCCCAGCCCCCTCCTTACTGGTTGACCAACACGGGAAACACGACTTGACCGGTGCCCGCCGGCCCACGCAGGGAAACCGTGATCTCCCACTGGCCCGCCATCGGCAGGCCGACGTCGGCGGCGCGGAAGTGCCCCGGGCCGTCGGCGGTCGCCGGCACGGGCGTGATGGCGTGGCCCATCTGCGGCATCACCGGCTCCACCGTCACGCCGTCGACGGCGGGACCGGTCACCGCGAACGCGAACGTGTTGCCACCGACGCGTGGCGCGTCCGCGGACAGCTGCACGGTGTACGGACCGGTCGTCGACTTCAGCACGGTGGGACCGCTCGACCCACCGCCGAACAGCAGCCAGCCCGCGATGACCGCGGCCACCACCACGACGACGCCGATCAGCGTCACCGGAGGTTTCGTTTTCATTGGCCCCCTCCAGGAACAGCCGGCACGTCGAGCACCACCGGCACGGTCAGCACGGACCAGCCGCGTTCGGCCTGCAGCCACAGCCGGTAGCGGCCGGGCGCGGGGAAGGTGAACGTGAAAGGCACGTTGGGCCCATACGCGGCGACGGTCTCGTCCGGCACGCCCGTGAGGCCCGGTACGTACGGCGGCATCGCGTGCGCGTGGGCCCACGTCGGTGCGGTGGCGGCCACGGCGCCGAGGTCGTTTTCCGAGGGCAGCGGCCCGACGACGATCAGGTGGCCCAGCATGCCCAGCCACGGCTGGAGATCGCCGGTGGGGAAGTGTGCGGTCACGGTGACCGACGTGCCGGCTTGCACCGTCGTGGTGGTCACGTCGATCGGCACTCCATCGACGACGCGTTTTCCCGGCCCTGTGGGGACTTCGGCGGAGCTGCCGGTGACGCCCTCGAAGTCCACGGTGGACCTTGCCAGCTGAACTCCGCCGCCCCGCCGTTCGAGTTCCGCGGCGACCGCGTAGGTCCCGGGTTCCGGCGGGGTGAAGTCGACGCGGTATTCGCCGGGCGCCACCCGCACGGGGTGCAGGTGCCACAACCGGCCCGAAGGTGAGACGACGATGAGGTGCACCAGCGCGTCGTCGTGGATCACGAGGTCGTCCGCGGGCCGGCCGGTGGAGCCGTCGGTGAAGTCGAGAGCGAGAGACTTTCCTTGCGTGCCAACGCTCAGGTTCACCGGCGGCCGCGAGTAGTCTGTGCCGGGCAGGCGCGACAGCGCGTATGGATCGGTGACGTTGTCGACGGTCGCGTCGAGCTGCACGCCGGGCGCGGGCGGAGGGGGAGTGCTGGTGGACAGCAGCGCGCCGGTGACCGCGACCGCCAGTGCCGCGACCATCCCGCCCGCCGGCAGCAGGGCGTAGGCGGTTCTGCGTGACCGCACCGCCACGACCAAGGCGATGAGCAGAAACGCCCCTGCCGCAACGAAACCGCCGTACGCTGCCTTCTCCCACGGCGGCACCACGCGCGCCGGGACGACGAACGGAATGGTCGCGGTGGTCGTCCCGCCGGCCAGCCGCAGTTCCCACGGTCCGGCGTGGTCGACGCCGACCGTGCCCGGGTAGAGCCCGGGTGTCGCGCCGAGTACGACGTCGCCGCGGGAGAACACGACGCCGTCGGCGGCCGCTGCCAGGCGCAGCGTCCCGGGTGCGGTGCCCGCGTGTGTGGCGATGTCGACGTGCAGGTCGCCCGGTGTCACGTCGATCCGCCGGATGATCACGGTCAGCTCGCGGGCACCGAGCGTTTGCGCCACCTGGATGTCGGCTCCGACCGGCGCCCCGTCGGCGTGCGCCGTGCCGCCGCCGAGCGCGATGCCCAGCGCGCACAGCACCATCAGCAGCGCCGTTCTCTTCGTGGTCCCCATCGAGGGAAAAGGTAGCGAGGTCACGGCGGCCGAATCGTCACGGAAGCGGGGGAAGATCCATCCCCGGTTCGGGGGATGCCGACCCTGAGGTGCCGGTCTCCTTGCACGGCGTCCTTGAACTGCATCCTTGAAAAGTGGAACGATGCTCCGTATGGTTAACGGAGCAACGTTCCGCTTGTTTCTCGGAGGACCATCCCATGCAGTACCGCACCTTGGGCCGCACCGGTGTGCAGGTCAGCGCGCTCGCGCTCGGCGCCATGAACTTCGGTGCGATCGGCCGCACCACGCAGGACGACGCAACGGCCATCGTCGACGCGGCGCTCGAAGGCGGCATCAACGTCGTCGACACGGCCGACATGTACGGCGCCGGCGAGTCGGAGGTGATGGTCGGCAAGGCCATCGCCGGCCGCCGCGACGACCTCGTGCTGGCCACGAAGGCCGCCATGCCGATGGGCGACGAGCGCAACCACCGCGGCGGCTCGCGCCGCTGGCTCGTCACGGAGCTCGACAACAGCCTGCGCCGGCTCGGCGTCGACCACGTCGACCTCTACCAGATCCACCGCTGGGATCCCGCGACCAGCGACGAGGAGACGCTTTCCGCGCTCACCGACCTGCAGCGCGCGGGGAAGATCCGCTACTTCGGCTCGTCGACCTTCCCCGCGTACAAGATCGTGCAGGCGCAGTGGGCCGCGCGTGAGCATCACCTGAGCCGCTACGTCACCGAGCAGCCCAGCTACTCGATCCTGCAACGTGGCATCGAGGCCGACGTGCTGCCGATGACCGCGGAGTACGGCCTCGGCGTGCTGGCGTGGAGCCCGCTCGCGTCCGGCTGGCTGTCGGGCGCCGTTCGCGAGGGGCGCGAGATCACCACGAGCCGCTCGCAGGTTCTGCCTCAGCGGTTCGACTTGACGCTGCCCGCCAACCAGGCTCGGCTCGACGCCGTGGAGCGACTGGCGAAAGTCGCCACCGACGCCGGCCTCACGCTGATCCAGCTCGCGCTCGGCTTCGTGACCGCGCACCCGGCCGTGACCAGCGCGATCATCGGCCCGCGCACGCTGGAGCACCTGCGTTCGCACCTCGCGGCCGCCGACACCGCGCTCTCCGCCGACGTGCTGGACGCGATCGACGAGATCGTCGCGCCCGGCGTGGACCTGGCCGCGCACGAAAAGTTCGACACCCCACCCGCTCTGCTCGATCCCTCATTGCGTCGCCGCTGAAAGGAACCTCCCATGCCACCTCGGTTCGGCATCATGACCGCCCCGATGCAGGTGGGCTACGACGACCTCGTGCGCGTCTGGCGCGAAGCCGACGCGCTGCCGGAGATCGAGCACGCCTGGCTCTTCGACCACCTCCTGCCCATCGCCGGCGACCCCGACGGCCCGATTTTCGAAGGCTGGACCCTGCTTTCAGCGCTCGCCGCGCAAACTTCGCGCCTGCGCCTCGGCCTCATGGTCACCAGCAACCGCTTCCGCCCGCCCGCCGTGCTCGCCAAGATCGCCACGACCGTCGACGTGGTTTCGGCCGGCCGCCTGGACTTCGGCATCGGCGTCGGCTCCCGCCCGAGCCATCCGCTGGCCAGGCGCGAGTACGAAGCCCACGGCCTGCCGTTCCACGAAACCACGTACGCGGTCCAGGCCCTCGCCGAAGCCTGCACGGTCATCCGTCGCTTGTGGACGGACGACACGCCCTTCGACTTCGTCGGCGACACCGTCCAGCTCAACGGCGCGTTCGGCAACCCGAAGCCAGTACAGCGCCCCCACCCCCCGATCGTCATCGGCGGCCGCGCGGCCGCGACCCTGCGCGTGGCCGCCGCCCACGCCGACATCTGGAACATCCCAGGTGGCGACCTCGAAGACGCCGTGAGCCGCAGCACCCTCCTCGACCGCTACTGCATGGAGCTCGGCCGCGACCCGGCGGAGATCACGCGCTCGATCCACCTGCAGGCGTCCTACGAGGACTCCGGCCTCACACGCAAAGCCATCGCCGAGGCCGTCGACGCCGGCTTCGAACACGTGGTTCTCGGGCTGCCGTCGCCGTTCCCTGAGGGCGTCGCGCACTGGGTCGTCGACGAGCTGATCAAGGCCTAGCCCAAGAACTCACGCAGGTGTGACACCACCACCTCCGGTTGTTCCTCCGGCAGGAAGTGGCCGCAGTTGTCGAGGCCGACGCCGGTGACGTTGTCGGCGTAGTCGCGCCAGATGTCGAGCGTTGGGAGTTTGCCGAGGAGGCCGGCCTGGCCCCACATCGCGAGCAGGGGCTGGGTGAGGCGCTTGCCCGCGGCGTAGTCGGCGTCGTCGAGGGTGGCGTCGTCCGGGAAGGAGGCGCGGTAGTCGTCGAAGCCGGCGCGCAGGGCGCCCGGGGCGGAGAATGCGCGCACGTACTCCTCGACGTCCTCGGCGGGCAGGCCCTGGCGCTGGAACGTCCAGCGTTCGAAGAAGTAGCCGAGGTACGCGGCGATGTTGCTGCCCGCCAGCAGTTCAGGCAGGTCGGGCTGCAGGTGGAACAGCCAGTGCCAGTAGCCCTTCGCGACGTCGGAGTCGAGCCGCTTCCACATCTCGCGTGTGGGCGCGATGTCGAGCACGGCCAGGCGCTCGACCTGCTCGGGCCGGTCCAGCGCCCAGCGGTGCCCGACGCGGCCGCCGCGGTCGTGGCCGACCACGGCCAGCCGGTCGAAACCGAGCTGCTCGGCGAGCTGAGCGAGGTCGGCGGCCATCGTGCGCTTGTCGTAGCCGCCGCGCGGTTTGTCGGTGCGGCCGTAGCCGCGCAGGTCGGGCGCGATCACGGTGTGGGTTTCGGCGAGCGGGCCCGCGACGCGGTGCCAGCAGTGCGACGTCTGTGGCCAGCCGTGCAGCAGGAAGACAGGCGGACCGTCGCCGCCGCGCAGGTAGTGCATCCGGAGGTCGCCGACCTGGGCCATCGAAGATTCTAACCGGATCATGAGGTTAGACGCTACCGGAGGCGGCTAACCGGTGGCAAGGGTTAGAATCCACCCCATGGAGTGGGTCTTCGACGGCGGCCGGCCGAGTCTCGACCTCGTCAACACGCTGCGCAATCGCTACCAGGCCGAGGGGTTCGAGCAGCTGACGTCGCCCGAAGCGCTCGCCGAGTGGCTCTCGCTCGCGGGTCTCACCGAGGGCCGGGTGCCCGTCACGGAGGAAGACCTCGAAACGGCGAAATGGCTCAGGGAGGCCGTGAACCGGCTGGTCACCACCCCGCCGGCACAGGAGGACGTCGAGCTCGTCAACAAAGCCGTCGAGGAGCCGCTGCCCAACGCGCGCCTGCGGTTGTCGGGCGGTGAGCTGCACAAAGCGGCACCCATCCCCGGTAACCCGGTCGCCGCCGCCTTCGCGCTGATCGCCGCCGACGTGATCGAACTGGTGACCAGCCCGGTGGACGTCCGCGTCTGTGCGGCCGACGACTGCGGTCTCCGCTTCGCGGACGCATCACCCCGCCGCACCCGCCAATGGTGCTCGATGTCCCGCTGCGGCAACCGCGCCAAGGCCCGGGCCCACTACGCCCGCACCCGCGGCTGACTCACGAGATCAGCCGGTACGCCCACGGGTGGGCACGGAGCCACACGTTCAGCTTGCCGATCCACCGCATGTGCGCCGTCCGTAACGACGGCGGCACCACAACACCGACAACGCGAACCACACCACAGAACCGCCTGAACCGGCGCTCGTCAGCATCCGTCCACTGTAGACCAAGCTGCTCCCGCAAAGCCGACGGCAACGTCGCCCGGATCAAGAAAAGCTGCCCCGCGGCCTGCGCGTTCCGCATCCGAGGCCACCACCGATCCGGCAGCCACCGCACGGGTTTCGGCACGGTGCGGATGGTCTCGAACAACGTCGTCATCGTCTCGTTCGGCCGGAACGACGCGACCATCTCGTCGTAGTACCGCTCGAACGCGGCCCAGTCCGCCGGCAGATCCCGCTGCCGCACCCCGAGGACCCGGCCGATGTCGCACATCTGCGCGTAGTACTCGTCAAGCTCGGCACAACTCAACGGACGACCGAAAAACCGTTGCACATCAACCGGAACCTTCACCAACGTCGCATGCACCCACGCATACGCGCCAGGGTCGAGACCGCTGTACCGCCGCCCATCGGCCACCCCGGTGAACGTCCGATGCAGCTCCCGCAACCGCGAAGCCTCGAACCGTGCGCCCGAAGCACCGCCGTACACGTAGATCGACAGCGAAGCCCCGGTGCGCATCAACCGCGTCCACGGGTCCTCGGTGTAGTTCGAGTGGTCCCGCACCCCGGCCGCGACCACGGGGTGCGCCACCTGCAGCACCAGCACCTGCCCCGCCAGCAGCAAGTCGCGGAAGTCGCCGAAGTACCGCCAGGCGGCGGTGCCCCGCACGACCGGCGGCCCCACGTCAGGCTCCGCGCAGCAGCATCATCAGCGGCTCGGCGGCCGGCACGTCGGTGCCCGTCGACAGCCGGCGCAGCTGCAGCCCGGCGATGAGCGCGACGACGGGACCGGCCACCCGCGCGGGATCGGCCACGCCGAGCGCACGCAAGATCGTCGTGGCCAGATCGTCGTACGCGGCGAAGCAGCGCGCGGACGCTTCGCGCAGCCCGGGGTCGCGCGCGGCTTGGAGATACAGCTCGTGAGGCGCGAGGTCGTCGGTGCCGAACGGCAACTGCTCGATCACGTGCTCCACCACGGCAGCGGCCTGCTCGAGGCTGAGGCCGTCGGCTCGGTGCGCGTCGGCGATCGCGGCGAGTTTCGCCGTTTCCTCCTCGGCGAACAGCAGCATCGCCTCGCGCAGGAGCTCCGTCTGGCTGGGGAAGTGGTAGGTCAGCGTGCCGAGCGAGACGGCCGCGGCGGCCACGATGCGCCGGTTGGTGAGCCCGCCGACGCCTTGCTCGCCGACGACCTCGAGCGTCGCCCGCAGGATCGCGTCGCGGGTGTTCACCACACCCTTGCGGGCCGGCGCAGGTGCCACCGTTGGACCTCTTCCAGTTGCGCGGCAACGGAGATCAGCCGCTCCTCGGCGTGCGAGGGACCCAGCAGCTGGGCGCCGAGGGGGAGCCCGTCCGCCGTCTGCCCGGCCGGGACGTTGATCCCCGGCCAGCCCAGCACGTTCCACGGCCAAGCGTAGGGGCATGCGGCGATCATCGTCTGGTCGGTGCGCCAGCCGGTGAGACCGTCGAACGCGCCGGTCTTCGGCGGCGGCGTCGCGGTGGTCGGGGTGAGCAGCACGTCGACGCGTCCGAACACCGACCCGATGCGGCGCTGCAGCGCGGGTTCGAGCGCGCGGGCGAGTTTCAACACACCGGCGAGGACGGTGCCCTGCTGCGCATTGCCGCGAGTGCGCGGGTCGAGCTTGGCCTTCTCGGGCACGCGAGCGGCCCAGTCGCGCACGCCGGTGAGCGAGCGCGGCAGGAAGGTGAGCCCGATGAGCCCGTAGCCGGGGTCGATCTCGACGATCTCGTGGCCCAGGTCCGCGAGTGCCTCTGCGGTGTTGCGCACGGCCGCTTCGACCACCGGGTCGAGGGTGGTTTTCGTTGCGGTGAAAGGAATCCTCGTCGACAGCCCGATGCGCAGCCGGCCGGGTTCCCGGCGGGCCGCACTGCGGAAGGTGCTGTCGGAGCCCGTGGTGACATCGAGCAGGGTCGCCGCGTCGGCGACGGTCCGGGCGAGCGGCCCGAGCACGGTGAGGCCGTGGAACAACTCTCCGCCCAGCGGCACGCGTCCGCGCTGCGTCTTGATGCCGACGAGCCCCGTCCACGCCGCCGGGATGCGCACCGATCCGGCGCCGTCCGAGCCGAGCGCCGCCGCGACCACGCCGCCGGCCACCGCGGCCGCCGAGCCGCCGGAGGACCCGCCGGGCGTGTGGTCGGGGTGCCAGGGGTTGCGCGTGACCCCGAACGCCTGCCCTTCCGTGAACGGCCATTGCCCCAGCTCAGGCGTGTTCGTCTTGCCGATGATCACGGCGCCGGCCCGCTTGAGCAGCCCGACGGCCGGCGCGTCCTGCGTCGCGGCGGGGAAGTCGCCCGCGCAGCCGAACGCCGTCGGCAGGCCCGCGAGGTCCACGTCGTCCTTGACCGCGACGGGCACGCCCAGCAACGGCGTCCGGTCACCTCGCGCCCGTCGTCGATCGGCTTCTTCGGCCTCGACGAGGGCTGCTTCGTCCCGGATCCGGCGGAAGGCGTTCAGTACAGGTTGGCTCGCGTGCGCCTCTGCCAGGGCCGCGGCCGTGAGCGCCACGGACGTCGTTTCGCCTGCTTCAAGCGCCGCCACCTGCTCGGAGACGGTCGTGAACGCGACTGCGCTGATCTCAGAAGCCCTGACGGTCATCGGGCCACCCCCGAGGTTCTCGTTCGTTCGAACGAACGTTACCACCGGACTGTGATTCCGGCTCCCTGGTTCGACAGCCGCCCTGCCCGAGGCCGACGATTGTGCCCAATCCCGGCACCAGCCCGCCCCAGCACCACGGAGGATCGATGACGTTCGACTTCGACCGGTTTCCCGTTTTCGACGCGTTCCCGCGGGCGGGGCTCGGCAGCGGACCGACGCCGCTGCTCGCGGCGCCGCGGCTGGGCGAGGCGCTCGGGCTGCCGCGGCTGATGCTCAAGCGCGATGACGTGCACCCACTCGGCGTCGGGGGCAACAAGCTGCGCAAACTCGACTTCCACCTCGGTGCGGCGCTTGCGGCCGGCGCCGACACGGTGATCACCTTCGGCGCTCTGCAGACCAACCACGGACGCCAGACCGCGGCCGCGTGTGCGCGGCTCGGGCTGCGCTGCGAGCTCGTGCTCACGGCGAAGGTGCCGCGCGAGGGCGAGGCCTACGAGCACTCCGGCAACATCCCGCTCGACCTGCTCTTCGGCGCCCGCGTGCACATCTGCGCCACGGCCGAAGAAGCCGAGCGCACGTACGAAGAGCTGCTCGCGTCGGCCGACTATGAGGGCCGCAAGGTCTTCACCGTCCCCGTCGGCGGGTCCGACGCGCTCGGCACTCTCGGCTACGTCGCCGCGTCCCACGAGCTCGCGCAGCAGCTCTCGGCGCTCGGCCTCGACACCGCGCGCATCGTCGCGCCCCACGCGAGCGGCGGCACGTCCGCCGGCCTCGCCCTCGGCACGGCGCTGCTCGGCAACCTCGGCGCCGATTTCGCGTGCGTGAGCCACCCGCTCGACGAGGCCACCGACAACCTCACGCACCTCGTCACCTCGGCCGCGCAGCTGCTCGGCGTCGACACGCCGTCGCTCGACCACGTGCGCATGAGCGACTCCACCATGGGCGAGGGCTACGGCATCCCGGCGCCCTCGACGTGGGGCGCGCTGCGGCTGTTCGGCCGCACCGAAGGCGTAGTGCTGGACCCGGTCTACTCCGGCAAGGCCGCCGCCGCGCTCGTCGAATGGGCGGCCGACGGCCGGTTCGACCCGGAGGAGACGGTGGTGTTCGTGCACACCGGTGGCCTGCCCGGGCTGTACGGCTATGCGCCGGAGTTCGTCGCCGCGATGCAGGAGTGAGTCAGTCCCGTGCGGTGGCCGGTTGCAGCTCGGCCGCCGCGCGGGTGGCGTCGACCCGAACCGCCACGCGGATCAAGCCCAGCAGCAGCACGACGTCGGCGACGAGCATCAACCGTTGCGTGGCCCCGACCGGTAGCAGTTCGGTGACGGTGTGGACTCCCAGCCCGGCCTCGTCGAGGCGCGCGAACAGGAAACTCACGCCGAACACCACCAAAACGGCCACTCCGAACCGCAGCCACCGCGCCAAGAGTGCGCGTTCGGCCGTGCCGCGCAACGGTTCCAGCAATGTCAGCGCCGCGGCCGGCAGGCTCGCGAACGCCACCACACACGAGTACAGGTGGATCTCGCCGCTCGCCAGATCCGGGTGCGGCGGGTAGCTCGCCGGAAACACCGCGGCCGTTGCCAAACCCAAGGCCCACAACGAAATCAGCACCCGCGTGGTCCGCGGCAGCGGCACGCCACCGGCGGCCAGGCAGCCGAGCACGGCCAGTGAACCGACGGCGAGCGCCAGCACGCTCGCGCTCAGCAGGCCGGGGTCGGTGGTGGTGTAGCTGGACAACGTGTCGTGGATCGGGTCGTGCGAGCTGATCACGTGCATCAGGGTGATCGTGAACAGCCCCCACCCGATCGCCACCAGCGCGCCCGTCCGCCAGATCCGCAACCCCCGTGAAATCCCCATGGTCCCCAGCGTCGCGGGGTTGGCGCGATCCGTGATCCGGGATCACCCTGAATTCGACCCCTATTCGACCGCGCTGGTGAATTCCGCGAGAACCAGCGCCTGGTCGTCGTGGCGCTTCGCGCGCGGCCAGCGCGAACCGTCGGGATCCTGCGTTTCCGCAGTTCGCACGACATCCAGCACCGCGTTCGGACCGCTCGCGCGAGCCAGCCGCAGGACGTCGGGCCAGCCGAAGAGCCCGTAGTCGTCGACCCCGGTGGACACGCCGTCGGTGGCGAGCAGCACGGCGTCGACCTCAGGGCGGGGCCACGAGCGCCGCACGGCCTTCGACGCCGCGGCGGGATCGGCTTCGGCGACCCAGAAGCCGCCCTCGGCGTTGCGCCGGCGGCGGACGTCGGCGCCGGTCTGGAGCAGGCCGCCGTCGCGCAGGGAGACCAGCCGGTCGTCGGCCACGACGTCCACCCCGAACTGTCCGAACGCGACAACCGGACTGTCCGCCAGCACAAGGGATTCGACCTCGGCCGCGTCCCAGCGCAGGATCGACACGGTGCTCGACGGCGAGTGCCCGGGCTCCAGCCCGTGCTCCGCCGCGACACCGGCGATGGACGACGCCAGCGCGACGGCGAGGTCCTCCTTGGGACTTTCTCTCAGCTCGTCCGCCAGCCGGCGCACCAGCAGGTTCGCGTACCAGCCGCCGGGCGGCAGGTCCGGGCTCGGTGACGTGGCGCCGTCCAGCAGCAGCACGGCGTTGTCCAGCACCACGACGTGGTCTTCGCTCGCGCGAGGCAGGCCGTCCGCGCCTACTCCCGCGCGCTCCGCGATCGCGATCTCGGGCATCACCCGATGCTAACCCGAACGCCTGACCACGACCGGCCTGTCAACTTCAGTTGACAATCGCGACGCTGTCAACCTAGATTGACAGCATGACTGAAGCAACAGACCTGGCCGCGAGGGCGGGCGACCGTGATCCCCGGGTGGGGCTTCGCGCGGTCGCGGCGCTTCGTCGGCTCCTGGAACAACTCGAAGCCGTGCAGGTGCGCAGCGCCCGCGTGCACGGCTGGTCCTGGCAGGAGATCGCCGCCGAGCTGGGGGTCAGCCGGCAGGCCGTCCACAAGAAGTACGGGAGGCACTGATGTTCGAACGGTTCACGCTCGACGCGCGGCTGGCCGTGGTCGAGGCCCAGATCGTGGCGCGCGAAGCCGGTGCACGGCAGATCGAGCTCACCGACGTGCTGGCCGGGCTCGCGCGCACCGAGAACGGCGCCGGCCTGCGGCTGCTGGAAGAGCTCGGCGTGTCGCGCGAGGACGTGCTCGCGGAGCTCGACCGCATCCGCCGGCGCGGCGGGATCAGCGACGCCGACGTGGCCGCGCTCACCGAATTCGGCATCGACGTGGAGCAGATCGTCGAGCGCGTCGAGGAGACCCACGGCCCGGGCGCGCTCGCCGGTGGTGGCAGACGCGCCAAACGCGGCCACATCCCGTTCGCCGCCGACGCGAAGCGCACGATGGAGCTCAGCCTGTGCGAAGCCGTGAAGCTGGGAGACAAACACCTCGGCCAGGAGCACCTGTTGCTCGCGCTCGTGCAGCAGAAGGGCCCGGTGCCCGACCTGCTGGCCGCCCACGGCGTCGACTACGTGTCGGTGCGCCGCGTGGTGGCGCAGCGGGAGGCCGGCTAGTGCTGCTGCTCTTCGCGGCGCCCGGTCCGCCACGTGACCAGCGGCAACAGGGCCTGCGTGAGCGGTCCGATCGTGACGGCGTAGAGCACGGTTCCGACCCCGAAGGTGCCACCGAGCAGCCAGCCGACGGCGAGCACGGTCACCTCGATCCCGGTGCGCACCAGCCGAACCGACCAGCCGGTGCGCGCGGTGAGGCCGGTCATCAGCCCGTCGCGCGGCCCCGGGCCGAGGCGGGTCCCGACGTACACGGCGGTGGCCACGGCGTTGAGCACCCCGCCGCCGACGAGCAGCAGGATCTGGAGCGCGAGCGCGTGCTGGTCGGGCAGCACCGCGCGCACGGCGTCGACGGTCACGGAGATCACCACGACGTTGGCCACGGTGCCGATGCCGGGCCGCTGGCGTAGCGGGATCCACAGGAGCAGCACGAACACCGACGCGATGGCCGTGACCGTGCCGAAGCTCAATCCGGTGAGCTTGGTGATGCCCTCGTGGAGCACGTCCCACGGGTCGAGGCCGAGGTGGGCGCGGGTGAGCATGGCCATGCTGGCGCCGTAGAGCGCGAGCCCGGCCAGGAGCTGGGCACCACGGCGGACGGGTGCCCGGCGGACGCTGAGGGGACTGAGGTCGAGAACTGCCACTTCTCCACTATCGGTGACAAGTGGACTGGTAATCCATGGCCAATGTCGGATAATTGGTCTTATGACTTCGCATCTTCCGCTGGGTAGCCGCGTCTCTGGCACCCGATTGGCCGTGTTGCTGGGGGAGTGGCGTCGGCGCGGCTCTCGGCAGGGCGCGGCGGATCTGGCCGCGGCCGTCGAGCTTCAGGTGCTCGACGGCCAGCTCCCCCTCGGCACTCGGCTGCCCGCGGAACGCGAGCTCGCCGACGCCCTCGGCGTCAGCCGCACGCTCATCGGCGCGGCGCTGGACCGGCTGCGTTCCATCGGTGTCGTGGCGAGCCGCCGCGGCGCCGGTTCGTGGATCTCGGGTGCCGGCCACCGTTCGGCGGCGCCGGCCCAGCACGAACGCGACGGTCTGATCGACCTCGCGCGCGCTGCGCCACCCGCGTTGCCCGGCCTGATCAACGCCGTCGACGCCGCGCGGCTCGACCTCGTGGAGCACCTGAGCGGCAACGGCTACCTCACCGGCGGGCTGCCGCTGCTGCGCGAGCGGATCGCCGAGCGCTACACCGCGCGTGGCCTGCCGACGTCTCCCGACCAGGTGATGCTGACGGCCGGCGCGTACTCGGCTTTCGTGCTGTGCCTGCGCATGCTGGCCGGCCCCGGCGACCGCGTGCTGGTGGAGCAGCCGACGTATCCCAACGCGATCGACGCCGTGCGCGCCGCCCACGCGTTGCCGGTGCCGGTGGCACTCGACCCCGTGCGCGGCTGGGACCTCACCGGCATCGAGGCCGCGCTGCGCCAGGCGTCGCCGCGGTTCGGCTACCTCGTGGTCGACTTTCAGAACCCCACGGGCCTGCGCCTCGACGCGGCCGGCCGAGAACGCCTCGGCGGTCTGCTGGCGCGCTCGCGCACGCCCGTGGTGGTCGACGAATCGTTGGTGGAGCTGGATTACGAGGGCGATCCGCTCGACGCGCCGCCGCCGCTGGCCGCGTTCGCGGGCGACTTGGCCCTGACGGTCGGTTCGGCCGCGAAGTCGCAGTGGGGCGGGCTGCGGCTGGGCTGGATCCGCGCGTCGGCCGAGCTGCTCGACCGGCTGCTGTCGTCGCGCTTCGCCGTGGACCTGGGGGCGCCGGTGTTCGACCAGCTGGTGCTGGCTTCGCTGTTGGAGCCGGAGGGGTACGCGGCCTTGGCCCAGCGCCGCGTGGATTTCCGGCTGCAGCGCGATTCCCTGATCGACGCCGTGCACGCCTACTGTCCTGAGTGGACGTTCGAGGTCCCGCCCGGCGGCCTTTCGCTGTGGTGCCGCCTGCCCGAACCGATGAGCACGCGCCTCGCCGTCTCCGCGGCGAACCACGGCGTGCAACTGGCGCCCGCCTCGCGTTTCGGCGTACACGGTGGCCTCGAACGCTGGCTGCGCCTGCCGTTCGGCCTGCCACCCGATCAGCTGTTGGAGGCCGTGCGGCGGCTGAGCCTGGCCGTCGAGTCGGTGCGCGGCTACGCGGACGTGCCGGCGGCGAACGTGCCGGTGACCTGAGGTTCGGGTTTCCCTCGAAACAGGGCCACAACGATAAACAGCCGGTGCACCGGATGTTCCAACCACTCCAGGGATGGTGGTGGTCGCATCCGGCGCACCGGCTGTTCGTCACCCGCTCCGTTCAGAGCGGGCACCGCGGCGGCTTCCCGGCACAGCCCCTCGACGTGCCGGGAAGCGCCGACGGCTCAGGCGGGCTTCGGTTGGCGCAGGTTCCCGCTCGGCGCGGTGAGCGGGAACCTCCGGAGCACGCCCGTTGTGGGTCCCGGCGCCGCGGGGGCAGCGCGGCGCCGGGACCAGGACCCGATCCGGCCGGGCGCGGTCGGCCGGTCGGGAAGGCTGGTCGTACGCATGGATCGCCCCTTGTCGAATGATTGTGCGAAAGGGTGAGCCAGGCGCAGCGAACGGGCGCGCGCTCCAAGAAGTTGATCTTGGTTTGGACGTGGCTCTCCCCGGTGGACCGGGTGCCGGTCAGTCCGGGGAGGTGGTGGGCAGGGCTGCGTCCCTGCCCGCGCCGTCGACCTCGTGGTCGCGGCTGACGCCGATCAGCTTGAGCTGCGTGGTGGTCACGCTGTCCCCGACGACGGCGAACGGCTGCCGCGCGCCGCCCGAGCCGTCGTGGCCCGGGTTGGCGGTGGTGGTCGGCGCGACGGGCGCGCTGGGCGCCGCGGGCAGGCCACCGCCGCCCCCACTGCCGCCGCCACCTGTGACGCCGACGTGGGAGTTCTCGTTGTTCGCGTGCTGCGCGCCGGTGCTGCGCTGCTGCGCGGGAATCAGGTGCACGACACTCGGGTAGTGCACCAGAGCGGCCGTCTTGGGCACGGTCACCGGCGCCGGCTGAGGCACCACCGCCGGAACCGCGGCGCTCACCACTTCACCGGGCTGGACCGTCAGCTCGGGCACGGTCGCCGTGACCCCGCCACTCACCGTCCCACCCGAGAACACCGGCCCGAGCACATCCCCGATCGGGATCAACGGCGGCGCGTCATCCCCACCCGGCACCGTCGTGACCGGCGGCAACACGGTCTCCCCGACGTCGTCCACGGTTCCGACCACGCCGGTGATCGAGTGCACCGTGTTGTCGACCAGGCCGAGCGCACCGCCGAGCAATCCGCCCAGCAGCCCACCCTGTTCCTGCGACGGCGTGGCGCGCAGAGGTGCTTCGGTGTCGGCGCTGGGATCCGTGGCGGTGCTGGAGTTGGTCGCTGTGGTGTCAGTGCTGGGATCCGTGGCAGTGCTGGGGCTGGTGGCCGTGGTGTCGGTGGCGGACTGGTCGGTCGCGCTGTGGTGGGTCTCGTCGCAGCCGCCGGTGCCGTGCTGCTTCGCCCCGCCTGACCCATCGGGCACGACCTCGGCGGAGCCGGCGTCGGTGCCGCCCTGGCTCGTGCCGGTCGTGGCAGCGGAGTCGGTGCTGCTGCCGGAATTGGCGGGTGTCGCGGCGTGGTCTGACCCGCTCGCGTCGAGAGCGCTCATCGTGGCAGCGGAGTCGGTGCTGTCGCCGGAATCGGCGGGTGTCGCAGCGTGGTTTGACCCGCTAATACCGGCAGAGCTCGTGTCCGAGGCGCTCGTGTCGGCGGCGCTCGTGTCGGAAGTGTCCGTTGTGGCAGCGGCCGCGGTGGTGCCCCGGCTCGAAGTCGCGGCCGAGCCCGAACCCTTGCTGTGACCGGAAGTTCTCGCAGCACCCGAGTCCGTAGTGGACCCGGTCCAAACGCCGTGCCAAGGATGTCCGCGCGGCTCTCGACGGTGCTCCCGAGCCTCGCCGTGCCCGGTGTGCCCCGGCGCGGTCGCCACGGTGTTCCCTGACGCGTCCCCGCCGTGCGGCTGTTCCGCCGCCTCCGCGCCGGCTCCGGCGACCAACGCGCCGAGCAGCCACCCGGCCAACGTCAACCCGCCTGCCAGCGCGATCCGCGCGGCCGGCCTCGCCAACGGGGCCGCCCACGGCCGCGGCCTGCGCACCGAATCGAGGCCGCTCGAACCCGAGCCCGTCGCCGGAGCGCCGGCGGGCGGAAGCGCAGAAGCCACAACAGCGGAAGCCACAACAGCGGAAGCCACAACAGCGGAAGCCACAACGGCAGGAGCCACAACGGCAGGAGCCACAACGGCGGGAGCCGGTCCGGGATCAGCGCTGCTCACGAGTGGTGCGTCGGTGCGTGCGGCTGCCGTGTCGATCACGCCACCACCACCGTCCGCGCCTGAAGCTCATGCGGCTACCGCACGAGACTGATCCAACTGGGGTTCTTCTCCGGCCAGGTCGCAGTTCCCCCGGGGCTGCACTCTTTCTAGCACCGGTCGCGAGTGTTTCATCTTCCCTGCGTTCGATCCACCCCGTAAGGCGGAACGGACTTACCGGCTCCGGTGTCCGATCAGCCGAAGTTGATCACTCAGCGTGTGCCCGGTGGGACCCTCTGCGGCCATCCGGGCGGATCCCCGCACGGCTGCTGACCTGATGTTTCATTCCAAAACCATACTCTCGGTATCGCATCACTAACACATCGTCGACGAATCTGGAGCGTAACCGCCTCGCAACTCGTTATTCGGTAACCGCAGTGGTCAGACGAGTTTGCGCAGTCGCCCGACGGCCTCGTCGATGACTTCGTTCCGCTTGCAGAACGCGAAACGCAGCAGGTGTTTCCACTCGTCCGGGTGATCTGTGAACACCTTCACGGGCACGGCCGCGACGCCGACGCGTTCGGGCAGCTTCCACGCCAGCTCGGCGGCGTCGGTGAAACCGAGCGGGCGGACGTCGGCTGTCACGAAGTACGTGCCGCTGCTGGGGCGAACGGCGAAACCCGCGTCCGCGAGTCCGGCCGACAGCCGGTCGCGCTTGTCCTGCAGGCTCGTCCGCAGCTCTTCCACCCACGGCAGCTCGTGGTCCAGCGCGTACGCCACCGCCGGCTGCAACGGCCCGCCCGAGACGAAAGTGATGAACTGCTTCGCCGCCTTGACCGCGGCCACGAGCTCGGGCGTCGAGCAGACCCAGCCGATCTTCCAGCCGGTGCAGTTGAACGTCTTGCCGGCACTGGAGATCGACACCGTCCGCTCGCGCATGCCGGGCAACGTGGCGAGCGGGATGTGCGACGCGTCGTCGAACACGAGGTGTTCGTAGACCTCGTCGGTCACCGCGATGAGGTCGTGCTCCACGCACAGCGCCGCCACGGCCTCCAGCTGCGCGCGCGAGAACACGGTGCCGGTCGGGTTGTGCGGCGAGTTCAGCAGCACCGCGCGGGTGCGCGGAGTGATGGCGTCGCGCAGGGCGTCGAGGTCGAGCTCGAGGCGCCCGTCGGCCGTCTCGACCAGGCCGATCACGCGCCGCTGGGCGCCGGCCATCGCGACGGCCGCGGCGTAGGAGTCGTAGTACGGCTCGACCACGATCACCTCGTCGCCGGCCTCGGTCAACGCGATGAGCGCGGCCGTGATGGCCTCGGTCGCACCCGCCGTGACCAGGACTTCGGTGTCCGGGTCGTACTCGGTGCCGTAGCGCAGCCGGTGCCGCGCGATGGCGGCGCGCAGCTCGGGGCGACCCGGGCCCGGCGGGTACTGGTTGTCGCCGCCGAACAGGGAGTTCTTCGCCGCTTCGAGCATGCCGGCGGGCCCGTCGGTGTCGGGAAAACCCTGGCCGAGGTTCACGGCGCCGTGCTTCACGGCGAGCGCCGTCATCTCGGCGAAGATCGTCGCGGTGAAGGGGCGGAGGCGAGGGACGAGAGCTGGTTCACGCACGAAAACGCATCCTCACGGACAATGGCGTCGTGGAGCAACTCACCCCAGCCAAGGTCACGCCCGCAGACCCGCCCGGTGGCGCCGCCGGTGACGCGGAAAAACGGCGCGGCTTGCGGAGGATGAAGCAGGTCGCGCTGTCCTTCCTCCTCGGCGCCACGGTCGTCTTCCTGCTCACGAGCTGGGCGGAGTCGGCCGGCTGGCCCGCGTGGGTCGGCTACGTGAAGGCGGCCGCCGAGGCCGGCATGGTCGGCGCGCTCGCCGACTGGTTCGCCGTCACCGCGCTCTTCCGCCACCCGCTGGGCCTGCGGATCCCGCACACGGCGATCATCCCGAACAAGAAAGACCAGCTCGGCAACAGCCTGGGCGATTTCGTCGGCTCGAACTTCCTCTCCGAGGACGTGATCCGCGACAAGCTCAAGCGCGTCGAGATTTCGCGCCGCCTCGGCGGGTGGCTTTCGCAGCCCGACAACGCGGAGCGCGTGACGTCGGAGCTGGCCACGGTCGTGCGCGGCGCCGTCACGGTCCTGCGCGACGAGGACGTGCAGGCGATCATGGAACAGGCCGTGGTCAAGCGCATCGTCGACCGGCCGTGGGGCCCGCCGCTGGGCAAGATCCTCGCGGGCGTGTTCGAGGACGGCGCGCACCACAAGCTCGTGGACCTGATGTGCGACCGGGCCTACGAGTGGGTGCGCGACAACCACCAGGCGATGCTGCGGGTCGTCTCCGACCGCGCGCCGAGCTGGTCGCCGAAGTTCGTCGACGAGATGCTGGCGGACAAGGTCTACGGCGAGGTGCTGTCGTTCGCGTGGGCCGTGAAGACCGACGTGAACCACCCGATGCGCCTGGCGCTGGACAAGTTCCTCGGCGAGTTCGCGCAGGATCTGCAGAACGACCCGAAGACCATGGAGCGCGCCGAGCAGATCAAGGGTCAGATCGTGCACCACGACGAGGTGCAGAAGCTGATCGGCAACGCGTGGGCCACGGCGAAGGAGATGCTGCTCAACGCGGCCGAGGACCCGTCGAGCGAGCTGCGCCGGCGCGTGCGCGCGGGCCTGCAGTCGCTCGGCGAGCGGCTGATCGCGGACGACTCGCTGGCGTCGAAGGTGGACAGCTGGGTCGAGGGCGCCGCCGCGTACCTGGTGAAGAACTACTCGAAGGAGATCACCACGATCATCACCGACACCGTCGAGCGCTGGGACGCCGAGGAGACGTCGCGGAAGATCGAGCTCCAGGTGGGTCGCGACCTGCAGTTCATCCGGATCAACGGCGCGGTGGTGGGCGCGTTGGCCGGTCTGGTGATCTACACGGTGGCGCAGCTGCTGTTCTGACCTGGGCTTTTCTTGGTTTTCTCGGTGTTGTTCCGTGCTTTGCGATTGTCGGAGCGTGGCCATTCATGCGCAGCCGGTGCGTATACCACACCCGGGGGACCTTCAAACCAGTTGTCCACAGGAAGCTGAGTTATCCCCCGGGTTATCCACAACTTTTCACGGATCTGGCCTAATGCTCATCCACAAGGTGTGGGGATCCGGTGCGGCTGCACGTGCATATCTGGTGGCTGTGCATGAGTTGTCCACAGGTGCTCAGTTGTGCACACCCGTCGCGCGGGCGCGCCAGGTCCGGGCCTTCTCGCGGTTGCCGCAGACGCGCATGGAGCACCACGTGCGCGAGCGGTTGCGGGACTCGTCGTAGAAGGCTTCGAGGCAGTCGTCGGCCGGGCAGATCTTGAGCCGGACCCAGTCGCCGCGGATGGAGAGCCGGGTGGCGGCGACCAGCACCGCGGACACGGCGGTTGTCCCCAGGAGCTGCGGGCCTTGGTTGTTCAGCGAGAACGTCAGCGGGACTTCGAGCTGTTCCTGGGGGAGCCGCGGATCTCCGACGGCGGCGCGCAGCCCGTCGCGGATGGCGCGGGCTTCTTCCGCGCTGCTCGGGGAGACGCCGCGTTCGGCTGACCAGTGTTGCCACAGTCCGGGGTCGTCCAGCAGGTCCTCGCCGCGCTCGATGTCGACGGTGTTGAGGAAGTCCACCACCAGGATCGCGTCGGTGTGCACGCAACCAGTGTACGAGCGAGGGTGGTTGCTTCGTCGGCTGATAACTCCCATAATCCGAATACCGGTTACTGGAGGGAGACGCGATCATGGGTGCTGTTCCGACGTTCGGCTCGACCGTCTTCGACTGCCCGGACCCCGCCGCGCTCGCCGGCTTCTACCGCGCGGTGCTCGACTGGCCCGAGCCCGCGGTGCGCGCGGACGGCTCCTGGGCCCGGCTCGTCAACCCGACCGGCGGCGCGCGCTTGGAGTTTCAGCAGGTGACGGACTACCGCGCGCCCGAGTGGCCCTCGGCTTCGCAGCCCCAGCAGGCCCATCTCGACCTGGACGTGGACGACCTGGAAGCCGCGCACACCCGTGTGCTCTCCCTGGGCGCCAAACTGCTCGACGACTCGCCCTCGACCTTCCGCGTCTACGCCGATCCGGTGGGTCATCCGTTCTGCCTGTGCGCCTGCTGACGCGCCGGGCGGAATCTGCGTAGTCTCGGATGCGTGATTTGTCCGAAGTGTCAGAACCGGATGCGGACCGTCGACAAGAACGGCATCCACATCGAACAGTGCGAGGCGTGCCGGGGGATCTTCTTGGACCACGGTGAGCTGGAGCAAATCGCCGGGGCCGAGAGCTCGTACTACGGCGTGGCGCAGCCACCGCCGCGCTACGGGCGGGCGGACTCGCCGCGCCCGTACCGGGGCGGGCATGGCGACTCGCCGAAGCCCTATCGCGGCGGTGGGTATTCGGATTCGCCGCGGCCCTATGGCGGTGGTGGGGGGTACTCGGACTCGCCGCGGCCCTACGGCGGGCATCGCGGCTACGCGGACTCACCTCGCCCCCACGGGGGTCACCGCAAACGCGGCTTCCTCGAGAACCTGTTCGACTGAGTTGCCTTCCGTCGATCAGGGTCCCGGCACGGGCTCGGCGCCGGCTCTTCGGCCGGAGCCTGGCGCGGGCGAGGCACGTGAGGGGCCTCCCTTTCTTGCGGGATCTGGCTCAGGTTCGGTGCCCGTCCTCGTTGCGGCCTCGGGTCCCGCGCCTGAACCCGGTCGGAGACCCGCATCGGACCCGGTGCGGGTCTCGGGTCGGCAGCCAGGCGCGCTGCCTGGGCTCGATCTGATGGCCGCTCCGGGCTCGGACCCGGCCCTCGGCCCGGACTCGGCCCTCGGTTCGGCTCCCGACGCGGGCGAGGCACGCGAGGTGTCTCCCATTGATTCGGGATCTGGCTCAGGTTCGGCGCCCGCCCTCGTTGCAGCCTCGGGTCCAGCGCCTGAACTCGGTCGGAGACCCGCGTCGGACCCGGTGCTCGCTCCTGGTCCGGCGCCCGGCGCGGGCCGGGTGTCCGCCTCGGGTGCGGTGTCCACTCTTGATCCGGTACCTGGCCTCGACCTGCGGATTTGTCCCGCGTGCGGCGATCGTGCCGACCGCCCGCGGGTCGAGGGTGCGGTGGTGGAGTGTGTGCTCTGTGGACACCGGTGGCCGTTCCGGCGGCTGCCGCTGTTCGCGCTCACGGGCCCGAGCGGCGGGGGCAAGTCCACTGTCGGCCCGGCGCTGGCCGCGCGGCTGGCCGGGGATGCGGTGGTGCTGGAACAGGACGTCCTGTGGACGGGCGCCCTCCGCGACGACATCCCGGCCTTCCGCGCGGCCTGGCTCCGCATGGCGGCGATGCTGCACCAGAACGGCCGGCCGGTCGTGCTGTGCGGCACCGTCGCCCCGCAGGAAATCGAGCCTCTGCCGGAACGCACCTTCTTCTCCGACGTGCACTACCTCGCCCTCGTCGCCGACGACGCGGCCCTTCGCAAACGCTTGCGCGCCCGCCCCGCGTGGCGCGAATGGGACGAGCCGCGCATCGACGAGATGCTCGAGTTCAACCAGTGGATCCGCACCCAGGTCCCGCACCTCGACACGACCGCCACCCCGCTCGATGACGTGGTCACCCAAGTGGAGAAGTGGGTTAGGTCGAACCTGATCGGCTGACCGGCCAGTGGGGCGGGTGAGGTCGGACCTGGCTTCCGGGTTCTGGCGGCGGCGGCGGTTAGGTCGAACCTGATCGCCTGGCTGCGCAGTGGGGATGGGCTGGGTCGGACCTGGTTCGGGGTGTGGGCGGCGGGTGCGGGTGGGTCGAACCTGGCCGCCGGGCTGCGCAGCGGGATGGGCGAGGTCGGACCTGGCTTCCGGGTGCGGGCGGCGGGCGCGGGTGGGTCGGGCCTCACTGCCGGGCTGCCCAGCGGGATGGGCTGGGTCGGACCTAGCTTCCAGGCGCTGGAGGCGGAGGTGGATAGGTCGAACCCTGCCCGCGAAGCGCCTGCGCAGGCTGTTGATTGGGCCGAACCCAACCGCGAGCGATCTACGCTAGGCCGACCCCGGCAACCGTCCACAGCCCCCCGCCGGCTGGGCCGGACCTACTGACTTGTCCACAAGCACAGCGAACACCGTTGGGTCCGACCTAACCCAACTCCCACCGAAGCCCATCCGGCTCATCCAGCCAGAACTCCTGCCGCGAACCATCCACGGTCAGGCCGAAGCGGTCGCGCTCGGGGCGGCCCAGGGAGTCCCACAAGACGAGGGCGCGCTCGGCGAGGTCCCACAAGCCGCGGGGGCCGCCTTGGGCGGTTTCGAACGTGTCGCCGTGGGTGCGGAAGCGGGCCCACGAGCCGTCGGGGTGGGTGAGGGCGAAGGGGCCCGCATGGGGGTCACCCGAGGAAATCGCGTCGGTCGAGCCGTCGGGGAGTTCGCGGACCGGGTGGACGCCCGGGAGTTCCAAGGAGGCGAAGAACTCGAACTTCAAGTGCGGCTTCAGCAGCAAATCAACCGGCAGCCGCGTCGGCCGCCAATCCGCAGAAGCGGGCGAAGGCAGGGCAGCCGGAGCCGGAAGGCGGTGGGCGCGCAGGGGCATGAAGCGACCGTCGCGGGCCAGAACCCGCCCGTGGCCCGTCGCGCCCGAGCCGGCGACCAGCCGGACCAGCCCCGCGCCCAGCGGCCGGTTCAACGTCGTGACCACGAGACCGCCCGGCACCGTCTGCTCAAGCCAGGCCGGCGGCACCGAAGAAACCGAGGCCGTACACAGCACCCGGTCGAACAGAACCCCGGCCGGAAACCCGAGCGCCCCATCGCCAACCTCGCACGACGGCGCGTACCCCGCTTCCTGCAGATGCCCACGCGCAGCCGAAACCAGCCCCGCATCCACGTCCATAGTGGACACCGAACCCGACCCGCAACGATGGCTCAGCAGAGCTGCGTTGTACCCCGTCCCGGTCCCGATCTCCAGCACCCGCTGCCGGTCCTCCACGCGGAGCTCCTCGAGCATGATCGCCATGATCGCGGGCATGCTCGAAGAACTTGTCGGCACTCCGTCGATCGGCCCGTCGCGCCGAGCCTTGTCCCACAGGGACGAATCGTCGTCGAGCTGAGTCACCAGCACGTCGGGGGAGTAGACCCGCTCCAGCCACCCCGGATCGTCACGTTCGACAGCCGCCCAGCCCTCGTCGACGCGCGTGAAGAACCGCGGCAGGAACACGTGGCGCGGCACGCTGCGAAAAGCCTCGACCCACTTCGGGTCGTGCAGCACGTCCTCGTCGACCAGGTGCTTGACCAGCCTGCGGCGCAATCGCTGAGTCGCCATGGGACCACCGTAGCCGGGTGAGCGGAACCACACCCACTAGTGCAAGCAGAGTGCTTGCAATAGCTAGCACGTCCGCGTACGGTCGGAAGTGTCGCGAGGAGGTGACCGGATGACAGAACCCGGCGGGGCCCAAAACCCGATCGAGAAGGTCGCGGACATCGCCTCCGACATCGGCGAGTACATCCGCCAGCAGCGGAGTTCGGCGAAGATTTCGTTGCGCCAGTTGTCGAAGCTCGCCGGCGTGTCCAATCCGTACCTGAGCCAGATCGAGCGCGGGGTCCGCAAACCCAGCGCGGAGATCCTGCAGCAGATCGCCAAAGGTCTGCGGATTTCGGCCGAAGCGCTTTACGTGCAGGCGGGAATCCTCGACGTGCCCACGGGAGGCCCGGTCGGCGACGCGATTCGCGCCGACACCGCGCTGACCGAGCGGCAAAAGCAGGTTCTGCTCGACGTCTACGAGTCCTTCCGGCGGGAGAACGCCGCCGGCACGCCCGCTGAGCCACCGGCAACCACCAAGACCACCCACGACACCACAGAGGAGTCGGCATGACCTCGCCCAAGACCGAGGATGTCCGCAAGGCCGTCAGCACCGCCATCGACCAGGTCCGCACCCCGCTGCTCGCCGCACTCGGCGCCGGCAACCTCGCGAGCCAGGCCGTGACCGACGCCGTCGCGAAGGCCCGCAAGAGCGGCGAGAACGCCCGCAAGAACCTCGAAGAGCTGCCCACCGACGTCGAGAGCCTCCGCGGCAAGCTCGACCCGGCCGAGCTGCGCAAGGTCATCGACGAGTACACCGAGGCCGCGCTCAAGCTCTACAACAAGCTGGCCGAGTCCGGCGAGCAGACCTGGGACAAGATCTCCGCGCAGCCGCAGGTGAAGAAGGCCCTCGACCAGCTCGAGGACGCGCTGACCACCGCGCAGGAGCGCGTGGACGGCCTGGCCGGCGAGACCCGCGAGCGCGTCGACGGCGTGCTGGCCAAGGTCACCAAGCGCACCCGCTCCGCCGGCGAGAAGGCCGCCCGCAAGGTGACCGAGGTCGCCGACGAGACCGCCGAAGCCGTCGAGGACCTCGGCGACGACCTCGCCCACGAGACCCGCTCGGTCGCCCGCAAGACCGCCAACCGCACGGCGCCGAAGACCGCTTCGCCCGCCCGCCGCACCACCACGACGGTCGCGAAGAAGCCGGCCGCCGCGCCGAAGACCGAGAAGTAAGCCCGAGAACGACACCAGCCCGCTCCCGGCGCGCCGCACCGACAGGTCGGCCGCCGGGGAGCGGGCTTCTCGCGGTTCGGGTGGCAGGAGCGGCAACGCCGGGGCCGCTTCCACCCGCCGGGCCGGCGAGGTCGGTCACCAGGTGGCCCGCTCCCGATGGCCGGCAACGAGGGATGGCCGCCTTTTCGGACGCGCGCGACAACCCTGCCCGTTCGCCGGGCAGCCGCTCGCGATGGCGGACAAACGGGGACGGGCCGCTTTCCGGCCGCGGTACGACCCGGGCAGCCGGTCGCGATGGTCGAGAAGCAGATGCGGATTCCGCCGTACTGCGTGGCGCGACCCCGCCTTTTCGCCGGGCAGGCGCGTTCACGAGAGCAGAGAACGGGCCGGCGCCCGCGGCTGACTCGGTGGCTGGGCATGCCCCGGGCCGAGTCCCGCCGTAAGGCCGGCAACGGTGGGACCGCGTTCTCGCGACTGCCGCGGACGCCCGCCCCGGTTCAAAAGCCGGACCGAGGAGCCCGTTCCCCACCCGCCACACCACCGCATCGGCAACCCGAAGCACAGGGCCGAACGCAAAATCCCCACCAGGACAGAGAACTAGGTCACACCACCCCTACGTCCCGGCGCCAGTGAAGTGCCGGGCCATCGGCGCGTTGGGTGGTTTGCCGTAAGCTGACGCCCGTGCTGGTTGCCGTTTGGATCCTTCAGGTCATCCACTGGGGCAGCGCCTTGGTCGGGCTTTTCGCCTTCGTTCACGCGCTGCTGCAGCGCTCCGACGCGTACCAGGCGGCGGACCGCAGGACCAAGCCGATCTGGTTGCTGATCACCGGCGGCGCGACGCTCGCGATGGTCCTGTTCGGCAGTAACGTCAGCGGTGCCGGGTTCATCTTCTGGGTGCCCGCGATGGCCGCCGCGCTCGTGTACATCGTGGATGTGCGGCCGCGGCTCATCGAGGTGCAGCGAGGCAACCGCAACTGGTAGCGGGCCCACGCGTAGATTCGAATGCGTGACCACCTGGACCATCGCCGGGAGCCTCACGGTCGTCCCCGCGCCCACCCGCATCGACCTGCTCGCCGAACCCGTCGCGAAGGCGCTCGCCGCCCTCGCGGAGCCCGACGCGGTCGGCGTCACGGAGATCGATCCCGAGCTCGCCGACACCGCGGCCTTCTGCGAGACCTACGGCTCGCCGCTCGACGCGTCGGCCAACTGTGTCGTCGTCGCCGGCAAGCGCGCCGGCGAGGTGCGTTTCGCGGCGGCCCTCGTGCTCGCTACCACGCGCGCCGACGTGAACGGCGTGATCAAGCGCCGTCTCGACGTGCGCAAGGCGTCCTTCGCGCCCATGGACGAAGCCGTGTCCCTCACCGGCATGGAGTACGGCGGCATCACGCCCGTCGGCCTGCCCGCCGAGTGGCCGATCCTCATCGACGCCCGCGTGGCCGCCGCGCCGGAGCTCGTGATCGGCAGCGGCATCCGCGGCAGCAAGCTCCTCATCTCCGGCGCCGCCCTGCAGACGCTCCCCAACGCCGAGGTCATCGAGGACCTCGCCCGGTGACGTCCGTCTGGCTGCGCTACCTGACCGGCGAGGACATCGACAGCCTCGGCATCACCGACGCCGACATCGTGGGCGCCGTCGAGGACGTGCTGGCCGACCACGGCCGCGGCGACGTCGTGTTCGAGCCGCGCACGCACCTCGTGCCCGACAACGGCGGCAAGGGCCACTTCAACATCCTGCGCGGCCACCTCTCGGCCAAACAGGTCAGCGGCGTGAAGGTGGTCGGCGACTTCGTCGGCAACTTCGAACGCGGCCTGCCCAGCGAGATGGCCCTGATCCTCCTGCTCGACCCCGAGACGGGCATGCCGCGCGCGATCGTCGACGGCACCATGATCACCGAGGCCCGCACGGGCGCGATGACGGCCGTCGGCGCGAAACACCTGGCGCGGCCGGGTTCGAAGGTGCTCGGCCACGTCGGCGCGCGCGGCACGGCGTGGTGGAACGTGGTGCTGCTCGACTCGATCTTCGACTTCGACGAGATTCGCGTGACGAGCAAGCGCCCGGAATCACGCGAGGACTTCGCCCGACGGCTGAGCGAACACCTCGGCAAGAACGTCCACGTCCGCGAAACCGCCGCCGAAACCCTCGACGGCGCCGACGTGCTCGTCGAAGCATCCCGCCTGACGGAGCCGGAAGCGCTGGTGCGCAAGGAGTACCTGCGGCCCGGCGCGTTCCTCGTGCCCTACGGCACCATCAGCGCCCTCGAGCTCACGCTGCTCGACGCCGTGGACAAGGTCGTGGTCGACAACTGGCGCGAGTCGCAGTCGGGCAACCCCCGCTTCGGCGCCCTGCGGCCCCACCTCAACGCCGGGCTGCTCACCGAAACCGGTGTCCACGCCGAGATCGGCGACGTCGTCGCGGGCAACCGCCCCGGCCGCGAAAGCGACGACGAGCGCATCCTCTTCTGGCACCGCGGACTGTCCACAACGGACGTCGCCGTCGCGCACATGATCCTGCAGCGCGCGGAAGCGGCGGACGTCGGCACGATGCTGCCGTACCGGTGATCGTCCGCGAGCCCGCCGACGTCCTGGCGGCCGGCAGCGAGCCGGGGGAACCCCTCGAACTGCACCCGGACCTGCTCACGCACGTCAAAGAGAACCGCGCCGCGATGCTGGCCGTGCTCGACGCCGCCGACGGCCCGGTCTACGGCGTCAACACCGGCATGGGCCGCCTCGCCGGCGTCAAGCTCACCGTCGCCCAGCAGTCCGAGCACCAGCACAACCTGCTGGTCGGCCGCGCCGTCGGCGGTCCGCCGTGGCTGTCCGCGGAGCTCACCCGCGCGTTGCTGCTCATGCGCCTGCGCAGCTTTCTGAAGCCCGAGACGGCGGTGAGCCCGGAGCTCGTCACGTTCCTCACCGATCGCCTCAACGACGGTTTCCTGCCCGCTGTCCCGCGTGGCGGCCTGGGCAGCGCCGGGGAGATCATCCCGCTCGCGCACGCGTTCCAGACGTTCGTCGGCCTCGGCTCCGTGCTGGAGGACGGCGTGCTCACACCGGCCGCGACCGCGCTGGCGCGCAGGGGTGTCGAGCCCTTCAAGCTCGGTCCCAAGGAAGGCGCGAGCCTGATCCAGGGCGCACCGCTGGCGCATGCGGACGCGTGGCTCGGCGCCCGGCGTGCCGAACAGCTGCTCGACCTGCAGACGCAGTGCGCCGCGATCGCCGTCGACGCCATGGGCGCGCCGCACGCGATCTACCGCTTCGAGGCGTCGGCGCGGTTCCAGGAGCTCATCGCCGGCGCCGAGCCGCGCGCCGGCGTGGTGCAGGCGCCGGTCTCCGTGCGGGCCGGGCCCCGCGTGCTCGGCCTGCTGGCCCGGACGATCGCGGACCTGCGCACCGAACTGGCCACGGACTGGGCGTCGCTCACCGATTCGCCGTCCTTTGTGGATGGTGAGTTCGTGACGACCACCGGCTACCACGCGGCCGGCCTCGGCCTTCGCATGGACGCGCTGAAGGCCGTGCTCGTCCACGTCGCCGAGATCGCGGTGCAGCGCCTGCACCGGCTGCTCGACCCGCAGTTCAGCGGGCTGCCGGCGCAGCTCGCCGTCGACCCGGGACCGCAGGCGGGGCTCGTCCCGTTGCACAAACGCGCGGTCGGCGAGCTGCACGCGCTGCGCCGCCTGGCCACGCCCGCCACCCTCGGCTCACTCGACACGTCGGCGGGTCAGGAGGACGTGCAGGCCTTCGCGTGGGCCGCGGGCGCCGAACTCCACGACGCCCTCGCGCACCTGACCGCGATCACGGCGTGCGAGCTGATCGCCGGCGCGCAGGCCCGCTACCTGCGCGGCAAGGGCGCGCCCGCGCTGGAGCCGCTCTACGCGTGGATCGCCGAACGCGTCGAACCCCTCGAAACCGACCGCTCGCTGGGGCCGGAGATCACGCGGCTGATCGAGGACCTCGGCTAGCGGTCAACCACAAGGCCGTTCGTTGACGGGTTCGCCCTGATCGTCGAATTCCAGGACGGTTGGCGAAGATCGCGAACAGGAACTTCATCTGGCTCGGAGAGCAGCGCCGTCCGTTCAGGGACCTGCGCTAGTCGCGCCGAGCCGCCTGCAGCGCGACACCCTTCGGCGTCGCCCAGCGGGTCAGCAACGCGAAGATCCCTTCGCACAGCAGCGCCAGGATGATCACCGCCAGGCCGCCGCCGAAGATCTCGCCGTAGCCCTGGGCGCCTTCGGCGAAGCCGTCGACGATGTAGCGGCCGAGCCCGCCGCCGTCGTTCACGATGGCGCCGATCGCGACCGTGGCCACGAGCTGCAGGAACGCCACCCGCGCGCCGGCGACGATCACGGGCGAGGCCAGCGGCAGTTCCAAGCGAAGCATGATCTGCCACTCGCGGTAGCCGGTGCCGCGTGCGGCGTCCACGGTTTCCTGTTCGAGCTGCACCACGCCGGCGTAGGTGTTGGTGAACAGCGGTGGCAGCGCCAGCCCGACGAGCGCGAGCAGCAGCGGCCAGAAGTCCGTGTCGGCGCCCCAGCGGCTGGCCAGGAACCAGAACAGGATGATCAGGCCGAAGCTCGGGATCGCCCGCCCGATGTTCACGGCGCTGCTCGCGAGGAACGCGCCGCGACGGTAGTGCGCGAGCCACAGCGCGAGCGGGATCGTGAGCACGGCCGCGACCACCAGCGACAGCACGGAGAACCACAGGTGCTCCACCGTCCGGTACGGCACTCCCGCGGGGTCGGTCCAGCTCCAGCGGTTCGGCGCCGAGAGCCACTCGCCCAGCTGCGTGAAGACGTTCATCGCGCCCGCACCTTCCGCACCCACGGCGCCAGCGCGCGCTCGCTCAGCCACAGCAACAGGTCGACGACCACCGCGAGCACCACCGACAGCACCACGCCGACGATGATCGGGCTCGGGTTCGGCGTGGTCGTCTGGATGCCGGCACGGATGAAGTACCCGAGCCCGCCCATACCGAGCAGCGACGTGACCGTGACCAGGCCGATCGTGGTCACGGCGGCCACGCGCAGGCCCGCGATCACCACGGGCAGCGCCAGCGGCAGCTCCACCTGCCACAGCAGCCGTCCGCGCGTGAAGCCCATGCCGATCGCGGCCTCGCGCACCTCGGCGGGCACCTGCTGCACGCCCGTGACGATGTTGCGGATCAGGATCAGCAGCGTGTAAGTGGCCAGCGGGATCACCGCCGTGGTGAACGTGAGCCCGAAGAACGGCACCAGCAGCGCGAACGCCCCCAGGCTCGGGATCACGTAAAGGGCACCCGCCGTGCCCAGCACCAACGGGTAGAACCAGCGGTACCGCAGGCAGAGCGTGGCCAGCGCCAGCGACACCACCAAGCCGATGCCCAGGGCCGTGGCCGTGAGGGCGATGTGTTCACCGAGGCGTTGGCCGATGGCGTCGGCGTTGCGCTCGACCCACCGCCACTCGAAGATCGGCCGGCTGCTCTCGGTGAGCAGCGGGGTGACCGAAGACGCATGCACCACGGAAGGTTACCCCGTTCGAGCGCTGCGATTTCGGTTGTTGAGATTCGATGCCGGTGATTCCCGGTATGTGGTTTCTGTCGTGGCTCACGGTTAGGGTCCAATCCTCTGTTCGCGACACGAGGAGTGTGGGGACGTGCGCTGGACCCGGAACATCCGAGCGGCCGCGCTGGTGGCGGTGGCCGCGCTCGGCCTGACCGCGTGCGGGGGTGGGGGCTCCGACAGTGGTCAGCCCGCCGCGCAGAGCAAGGGCGGGGCGCCGATCGTCGTCGCGTCGTTCAACTTCACCGACAGCCAGATCCTGGCGGAGATCTACGCGGGTGCGCTCGAGGCCAAGGGCTACCCCGTCACGCGCAAGCTGAACCTGGGTTCGCGGGAGCTGATCTACCCGTCGCTCAAGTCGGGTGAGCTGCAGTTCCTGCCCGAGTACCAGGGCGCGGCGATCACCACGGGCTTCGGCAAGGACGCCGTGAAGACGGCCGACGGAGAGCACCAGCAGCTCACGGAGCTGTTCGCGCCGGACGGCATCGCGCTGCTGAACTACGCCGCGGCCGAGGACAAGAACACCTACATCATGAAGGCCGACCTCGCGAAGGCCAACGGCATCACGAGCATCAGCGACCTCAAGAAGCTGCCCAAGGTCGTCATGGCCGGGCCGCCGGAGTGCGAGTCGCGGCTGCCTTGTTACAAGGGCTTCACCGACGTCTACAAGCTGACGAACACCTCGTTCCAGACCGTGCAGGAAGCCGGGCCGCGCGTGCAGCAGCTCGACTCCGGCGCGGCGACCGTGATCCCGGTCGACTCGGTGAGCCCGCTCGTCGGCGACCCGCAGTACGTGGCGCTCAAGGACGACCTGCAGATCGTGCCGACGGAGAACGTGGTGCCGGCGGTGAACAAGAAGGTGCTCGACGAGCGTGGCGCCGACTTCGCGGCCGCGGTCAACGCCGTTTCAGCGAAGTTGACCACCGACGGCATGCGCGAGCTGAACAAGCGCGTGGACTCCGACGGTGACCCGGCTGCCGACGTCGCGAAGGACTGGCTGACACAGCAGGGACTCGCCTGAGTGTTTTCAGCGGGAAACGGGCCGTCCGGAACTTTCCGGACGGCCCGTTTTCGTGTGACCCTCGGCGGAAAACCCCTGGTGGCGCGGTGCCCGATCGGGTGGTGTGCGAAGGTGGCGCGTGAGGGGTTCTCCAGTACAGCCGAGGAGTGAGATGGGTAAGGTCACGGCCACCGCGGAGCGCACGATCGACGCGCCGGTGGACAGGGTTCGCGAGCTGGTCGCCGACTACGCCGAGACCCGGCCGAAGCTGCTCACCGAGCACTACCGCGACTACGAGGTCACCGAGGGTGGCGTGGGTGCGGGCACCAAGGCGAGCTGGAAGCTGCAGGCCACATCGAAGCGCGTGCGCGACGTCGCCGCGACCGTGAGCGAGCCGGCGCCGGGCACCCTCGTGGAGACCGACGCGAACTCCAGCATGGTCACGACCTGGACCGTTTCGCCTTCGGACTCGGGCAGCGTCGTGCGGATCCAGACCAGCTGGGACGGTGCCGGCGGCGTCGGCGGCTTCTTCGAGAAGACGTTCGCGCCCGGTGGGCTGAAGAAGATCTACGACGGCGTGCTCGGCAAGCTCGAGGAGATCGTGTAGCGCTTGCCACACGGCCGGGCATAATCGGAATGATCGCCCCGGTTGGCTCGTTGGGGCGGGTATATGCGGGGCGATGGCCCCGGTTTTACCCAGTCTCAGGAAACCAGTCTTCATGAACGGAGTCCCGTGGTGAACGCACCGACCCAGGCGACCGAGATCCGGCTCGCCGCCCGCCCGCACGGCATGCCGACGTGGGCCGACTTCGACATCGTCGACACCGACATCCCGGCGCCGGCCGACGGTCAGCTCCTGGTGCGCAACGTGTTCATGAGCGTCGACCCGGCCATGCGTGGCCGGATGAACGACGCCAAGTCCTACGCGCCGCCCTTCGCGGTCGGCGAGGCGATGAGCGGCGGCGCGGTCGGCGAGGTCGTGGAGTCCACTGTGGACGGCTTCAAGCCCGGTGACCACGTGCTGCACCAGCTCGGCTGGCGCACCCACGCCGTGGTCGACGCGACGAAGGTCGTGAAGGTCGACGGTTCCGTCGCGCCGCTTTCGACATACCTGGGCGTGCTCGGCATGCCGGGCCTCACCGCGTACACCGGGCTCCTGGTCACCGCGGAGTTCAAGCCGGGCGACACGGTGTTCGTCTCCGGTGCGGCCGGCGCGGTGGGTTCGCTCGTCGGCCAGCTGGCGAAGCTCAAGGGCGCCAAGCGCGTGATCGGCAGCGCGGGTTCGGCGGAGAAGGTGCGCCACCTCGTGGAGGATCTCGGCTTCGACGCCGCCTTCAACTACAAGGACGGCCCCGTCGCCCAGCAGCTGGCCGCCGCCGCGCCCGAGGGCATCGACGTGTACTTCGACAACGTCGGCGGCGAGCACCTCGAGGCCGCCATCGCGTCGATGAACCTGCACGGGCGCATCACCGTGTGCGGCATGATCTCGCAGTACAACGCCACCGAGGCGACCCCGGCGCCGCGCAACCTGGTGCAGATCATCGCCAAGCGCCTGACGATCCGCGGCATGCTCGTGCTCGACCACTGGCACCTGCAGCAGCAGTTCGTCTCCGAAGTGGCGCCGCTGGTGGCCTCCGGCGAGATCAAGTACTCGGAGACCATTGTGGACGGTATCCGCAACGCGCCGGACGCCTTCCTGGGCCTCCTCAGCGGCGCGAACACCGGCAAGATGCTGGTGCGGCTCAGCTGATTTTCGCGGCCAGCTCGGGCAGGCTCGTCGCCGTGTAGGTGGCGGGCCGGCCTGGGAGGGGCCGCTGGTTGTCCCTCGCGATGAGGGCGGTTTCCATCCCGACCGCCTCGGCCCCCGCCAGGTCCCACCCGTGCGCGGCGATCATCACGGCTTTCGTTGTGCCGCAAGCATTCAGCACCTGCCGGTACGGCTCAGGCGCGGGCTTGAGCCGGCTGACCTGCTGCGCCGAGAAGATCCGGTCGAACCTCTTCGCGAGCCCCGCGTTCTGCAACTGCGCCTCCGCGGTGGCCAGCGGCGAGTTCGTCAACGCGACGACCTGGTGGCCGGCTCGCTTGAGCGTTCGGAGGGCTTCGTCGACATCGGCGTGGGCGGGCAGGGACCGCAGCCCGTCGCCGATCCTGGACAGGTCGTTGTCCGTGAGCTCGCGGCCGTACCGGTCCGCGGTGTCCACGGCGGCCAGCCCGGCGATCTCGGCGAAGTCCCGGTAGCCGCCGGCCGCCGTCACGGTCAACGCCGTGTGCACCACCAGCGCGAACCACTCCTGGCGCGCCGTGGGGCTCCCGGTGAGCTCGCGGAACAGCTCGTCGAGCGCCCGGAGGTCGAGCAGTGTCTCGTTCACGTCGAACACGCAGAGCATGCGGACTCCATCGGTGGGTCGGGCACACCTCGTGGTGGAGGATAAGCCGGTGCTGACCGGCGAGGCGATGTGGCGGCTCCTGAGGGAGGCTGACGAACCCGGCAACCCCGAGATCCCGCACGACTATGACCACGACGAGACCCGCCGCCGCTTCCTCGCGCTCGCCGAGCGGCTGAGCGCGGATTTCGGCCACCCCACCGAAAACGACCTGTGGGCGAAGGACGCCACACTCCACGCACGCCTGAACATCCCGGTCGAGGCGACGCGCGGCGGGGAACAAATTTACGTGGCGGTGAGCAACTTCGCGTCCCTCGCCATCGCGGGCCCGGGCAATCCCGGCGTGTACGACAGTGAAGAGCGCGACGTCCGCTTCGAGGCTGAAGACCGCCGGCTTGTCGGGACGGCGCTGGCCGATCTCGGGTACCGGCTGGTGGACGAGCCGGAGATCTGGCAACGGTACGACGGCGCCAACGAGGACATCCTGCCTGCGTGGACGTGGTTCGGCAGGTACTTCGACTACCTCTGACCCGCCGTCCGGTAGGCCTCGATCACGATCCGCGCCGCCCTCGTCGACTTGGCCACCACCTGGTCGGCCGAGTACCCCATGCGCGGCGACACCCCGTCCAGGTACAGCGCGCCGTAGCCGTGGGACTGGGCGTTGAGTTGTTCGAGCAGTTCGAGGGCCGTGGCGTGGCCGTCGGTGACGGCGAGGCTGAGGGTGAGGAACGTGTCGAACATGGCGCGGCGCTGGTCGTGCATCTCGGTGTACTCGGGGTTGGCCAGGCCGTCGGCGAAGAGGACCGGGAAGCCGAGGCGCGTGTCGATGAAGAAGCGCGTGTAGGTGCCCTGCGCGGAGGCCAGGCGGGTGACCGGGTC
The DNA here is from genome assembly GCF_040682095.1 of Amycolatopsis sp. NPDC051372. Taxonomy (NCBI): domain Bacteria; kingdom Bacillati; phylum Actinomycetota; class Actinomycetes; order Pseudonocardiales; family Pseudonocardiaceae; genus Amycolatopsis; species Amycolatopsis sp. NPDC051372. The sequence continues at coordinate 133,532 of NZ_JBFBAF010000003.1, read as the reverse complement.
GGGCTCCTCGGTGATGACCTTGTCGACCAGGTCGCGCAGCCGGCAGGCGGCCGCGGCGGCGACGGCGGACATCAGGCTGGACCGGTCGGGGAAGTGGCGGTACGGCGCGGCGGCGGAGACGTTCGCGCGCTTCGCGACCTGGGCGACGGAGAACCCCTCCACGCCTTGCTCGGCAATCAGGTCGAGCGAGACGCGCACGAGCTCGGCGCGCAGGTCGCCGTGGTGGTACTTGCCGCCCATGTCGTGGATCACACCCGATCTCGGTCGCGCGGATGTAAGACCCCTCTTACTATAGAAGATGTAAGAGGGGTCTTACATGGTCCGGGCGGCTGAGCCCGGAATCGTCTGGAGGATTTCATGACCACCACCACGCCCGCCATCGCCGCACCGGCCGTGGGGCAGCCGCTCGCGCCGACGACGATCGTGCGCCGCGACCTGCGTCCGGACGACGTGCTGATCGACGTCGCGTTCGCGGGCATCTGCCACAGCGACATCCACCAGGTCAAGGAGGACTGGGGCACCGCGATCTTCCCGATGGTGCCCGGCCACGAGATCGCCGGCGTCGTCGCCGCGGTCGGCTCCGGCGTCACCAAGTACCAGGTCGGCGACCGCGTCGGCGTCGGCTGCATGGTCGACTCGTGCGGCGAGTGCGAGTACTGCGTCGCGGGCACCGAGCAGTTCTGCGTGAAGGGCAACGTGCAGACCTACAACGGCGTCGGCTTCGACGGCGAGAACACCTACGGTGGGTACAGCCGCAGCATCGTCGTGAAGGACGCTTTCGTCTGCCGCATCCCCGAGGGCATCGGCCTCGACGTCGCCGCGCCGCTGCTGTGCGCGGGCATCACCACCTACTCGCCGCTGCGGCAGTGGAACGTCGGCCCCGGCAAGAAGGTCGCCGTGATCGGCTTCGGCGGGCTCGGGCACATGGGGGTGAAGCTCGCCGCCGCGATGGGCGCCGAGGTCACCGTGCTGAGCCAGAGCCTGAAGAAGCAGGAAGATGGCCTGAAGCTCGGCGCCAAGGACTACTACGCCACCAGCGACGAGGCCACTTTCGACACCCTGCGCGGCCGGTTCGACGTCATCCTCAACACCGTGTCCGCGAAGCTCCCGGTCGACGCGTACCTGAGCTTGCTGCGGGTCGGCGGCGCGATGGTGAACGTCGGCGCGCCCGGCGAACCGTTGGAGTACAACGTCTTCTCGCTGCTGGGCGGCAACAGGAAGCTCGCCGGCTCGATGATCGGCGGCATCGCCGAGACGCAGGAGATGCTCGACTTCTGCGCCGAGCACGGCATCGGCGCCGAGATCGAGACGATCACCGCCGACCAGGTCAACACCGCCTACGAGCGCGTGGAGAACAGCGACGTGCGCTACCGCTTCGTGATCGACGCGTCGACGATCGGCGCCTGATCGCCGCCGCGCGGCCCGCGCTCAGAACACCATCGTCCGGTTGCCGTGCACCAGCACGCGGCCCTCGAGGTGCCAGCGCAGGCCGCGCGCCAGCGTCACCTTCTCGATGTCGCGGCCCTTGCGCACGAGGTCGTCGACGGAGTCGCCGTGGTCCACGCGGATCACGTCCTGCTCGATGATCGGGCCGGCGTCGAGGTCGGCCGTCACGTAGTGGCAGGTCGCGCCGATCAGTTTCACGCCGCGTACGTGCGCCTGGTGATACGGCCGCGCGCCGATGAACGACGGCAGGAAGCTGTGGTGGATGTTGATCGCCCGCCCGGCCCACTCGTCGCACAGGTCGGCCGGCAGCACCTGCATGAAGCGCGCCAGCACCACGGCGTGGGGGTCGTACCCGTCGACGAGCTTGCGCACCTGGGCGAACGCTTCGGCCTTCCCGTCGGCCGGGAAAGGCACGTGGTAGAACGGAATCCCGTGCGCCCGCGTGATGTCCGCGAGCGACGCGTGGTTGCCGATCACCGCCGCGATGTCCACGTCGAGCTCCCCGGAAGCGACGCGGCCCAGCAGGTCGTACAGGCAGTGCCCCGCCTTCGAGACGAGCACGACGGCGCGCGGGCGCTCACCCGTGTCGCGCACCTGCCAGCTCGACTCGGCCGACAGCTCCTCCGCGACTGCCGCGAACCGCTCCCGCAGCCCGTCCGCGTCGAACGACAGCGACCCCGCCAGCACCACCTGTCGCGTGAAGAACCAGCCCGAGTCCGGGTCGGTGTGGTATGCCGCCTCCACGATCATCCCGCCGTGGTCGGCGAGGAAGCCCGAGATGCGGGCGATGATGCCGGTGCGGTCGGGGCAGCCGAAGGTGAGCACGTAACGCTGGGGATCAGGCACGTCCACCATTCTCGCCGGTGCTGGTCAGGGCGCCGCGAGGGGCTCCAAGAGTGCGACGTGGCCCACGATCCGCGCGGCGTGGGGGCGGCCCCAGAGCGCGCGGTAGACGTCGTCGGGTGAGCCGGTGACGGTGAGGTCCGCGGCACCGCTGGACTCGACCACCGGAGTCTCGCCGGGACGAAGAACCACCGTCCACGCCCGGTCTCCGGCTTCGATCCGCACGACGCCGTCCTGGTGAGCGGCCCGGCGAGGAACGAAGAACGTCAAGAACTCGTCGATGCCGTCCACCGCGAACGCGTCCGCGTACCGCGTGGCCGGCGGCTCAGGAAGAGCGCTCTCCGCGTCCAGCCGGTGGATCGCCGTCTCGTGGGCCAGGCGCCGGACCCAGCGGCCGACGGTCAGCAGTCCGCCGGCGGGGAACGGCGACCGCACCGGGGTATCGGCAGGCAGCCGGAGGGCTTCGCGGACGGCGAGGCGCTGGCCGTCCCACCGGCCGAGCGCGTCGGCCCAGTCGGTGCGTGGCGCGGGCTCAGTGGGTCGGTCCGTGATCGCCGCCACCGTGGACGAAAGCACTGTCGTCAGGTGCGTCACCAGGTCGTGCATCGTCCACTTCGGACAGTTGCGCAGGCGCGCCGACGGGCCCGCTGTCAGGGCCGCCGCCTTCAGCCGGTCGGCGTGGATGTCGATCGCCTCGGTCAGGTGCATCGCCCGACCGTAGTCGCCGCAAGCGCAGGCGCCGCCCGAACTCGATGAGGGTGACCAGGCCGAGCCCGAGGAAGAACGACAGGAGCAGGCCCTTCACCGGCTCGTCGGCGAACGTCGAGCCGCCGGCCAGCCCGATCAGCACGCTGTAGACCGCCCACACGGCGGCGCCGGCCGCGTCGAGCGGCATGAAGCGGCGCAGCGGGTAGCCGAGGCTGCCCGTGGCCAGGGCGCTCGCCACGCGGCCGCCCGGCAGGTAGCGCGCGGCGATGATCAGCAACGGCGCCTGCCGCCGCACCTGCTCGCGCGCCCATTCGTAGCGCTGCCGCCCCGCCGGCCCGCGCTGCAGCCGCGCGAGCGCCTGCGGTCCAGCCGCCCGGCCCACCGCGTAGCCCAGGCAGTCGCCGGCCCACGCCCCGGTCGCCGCGACGAGCGCCAGCAGCGCCAGCCGCTCCGGGTCGGGCCCGAGCAGCACCGCGACCGTCACCACGGTCGTCTCGCTGGGCATGAACGGCAGCAGCGCGTCCAGCCCCGCGACGGCGAACACGAGCACCCAGAGCCACGGCGAACCCAGCGCGCCGCGCAGCAGGTCGGTGACGTGTTGAAGCAGTTCCACCTGCCTATCGTGATCACCGCAGGTCACCACCGGGTGACACCGCGGGGGTGGGTCGGTGAACAGGTGGGATTCGTACCCGGACGACGCATTCGTACCCCCACTGATCAGCCCAGTCCGGCACTGTCCGTAGTCACTTCAGAGGGGGTTCACGCTTTCCCACGGCACCGTCAGCTCGCCGAGGCGCCAGCGCTCCGGCCGGCCGAGCAACGGCCAGCCGCGGTCCCGCAGCATCCCCACCGCCGACACCCACCGCGCCCGCACCCCGAACGACCGGTGCGGCGCCGCGGCGGCCCAGCAGTCGTCCAAAGTGGACAGGAACGAGTGCACCGGCTCACCGAGAACGTTGCGGTGGATGAGAACCTTGGGCAGTCGTTCGGCCACAATGGACGGACGATCCAGGTCCGCGAGCCGCATCGACACCGTCAGCGACACCGGTCCGTCCGCGCCCACGACGACCCACGAGGCCAGCCGCCCGATCTCGTCGCAGGTGCCCTCGACGATCAGCCCCTCGTCGGGCATCGCGTCGAGCATCACCTTCCACGCGCCGGCGACCTCGTGCTCGGCGTACTGGCGCAGCACGTTGAACGCCCGCACGACCATCGGCCGCGCACCCGCCAGTTCGAAGCCGCCGCGGCGGAAGTCCAGCCACGGAGGGTCAGCGGCGCGGCGCGCGAACGCCACTCGCTCCGGATCGATCTCCAGCCCGAGCACACTGACGTCGGCGCGGACCCGGCGTAGCCAGCGCAGGAGTTCGATGGTCGTGACGGGTGACGCGCCGTAGCCGAGGTCGACCACGAGCGGGTCCGGCGTTCGCCGTAACAGCCGCGTCACCGCGGGGTCGTTCGCGAGCCAGCGATCGACTCTGCGTAACCGATTGGGATTGGTGGTGCCCCTCGTCGGGGCGCCCACCGGGCTCAGGCGTGCTCGGCCAGCCACGACGTGGTGAAGTCGGCTTCGCGGGCCAAGAGGTTCGTCACCTGCTGGGCCACGAACTCCTCGATCTTTCCGCCGAACAGCGGGATCCGCACCAGCACCTCGCCGGACGTCCGGAACTCCACGCGCTCACCACGCGGCGTCAGGAAGGTCTGCGCGCCGATCTCGCCCGGCACGCCGCTCACGCTGACGTCGACCTTGCCCGCGTACGCGTCGCCGGAGCGCTGCCACACCTGCTTGCGGTGCACGACGATGTCGCCCCGGTGCAGGGCCTGCACGGCCTGGGGCAGGCGCTGCGCGGCGATGCCGTGCTGCAGCTCGTAGCGCACGGTGTCGCCGTCGACGGCATGTGACAGGAGTGCGGCGCTGTCTCCGCCCAGCTCCTTCAGGCGCGCCCGCAACGCGTCCTCACCGGACACGGCGGCCAGCACGGCCGCGAGTCCGGCGGAGAACTCGGCACGGTGCTCGATCCGGGATCCCATGGGCCGGACAGTACCGTTAGGCAGCGTGAACCCCGTCGAAACGCCCGCGCCGCCGCGCCTCGCCGAGTACACGACGCTGCGCCTCGGAGGGCCCGCGCGCCGGTTCGTGCGGGCCACGACCAGCGACGATCTCGTCGCCGCCGTGCGCGAGGCCGACGCCGCCGGCGAACGCGTGCTGCTCCTCGGCGGCGGTTCGAACCTCGTGGTCGCCGACAGCGGTTTCCCCGGCACGCTCGTCCAGGTCGCGAACACCGGCTGGACCTGGGCCGGCGACACCGGCGACGTCATCGAGGCGGCCGCCGGACAGGAGTGGGACGCGTTCGTCGCCGGGCTTGTGGCGGCGGGCATCGGCGGGCTCGAGTGCCTGTCCGGCATCCCAGGCTCCGTCGGGGCGACACCGATCCAGAACGTCGGCGCGTACGGCTGCGAGGTCGCCGAGTCCATCGTCTCGATCGAGCTCTACGACCGCGCCGCGCGCGAGGTGCGCACGGTCAAGGCCGACGAGCTCGGCTTCGCCTACCGCACCAGCGTGCTCAAGGGCACCGACAGCGGCGTGGTGCTCAGCGTGCGCTTCCGCATCGACCCGGCCGGCGAGTCCGCGCCCATCCGCTACGCCGAGCTCGCACGCACGCTCGGTGTCGAGATCGGCGCGAAGGTCCCCGCCGCCGCCGCGCGCTCCGCGGTCCTGGGCCTGCGCCGCGGCAAGGGCATGGTCCTCGACCCGGCCGACCACGACACGTGGAGCGCCGGCTCGTTCTTCACGAACCCGATCCTCCCTTCGTCCGACGTCGAGGCCGTGCTCGCGCGGATCACCGCGGTCGTCGGTGCCGATGTCGCCGTGCCCCAGTACCCGGCCGACGCCGGCGTGAAGCTCTCCGCCGCTTGGTTGATCGAGCGCGCCGGCTTCGCCAAGGGCCACCCGGGCCCCGGCGGCCGCGCGTCGCTGTCGACGAAACACACCCTCGCCCTGACCAACCGCGGCACCGCCACGACCACCGACCTGCTCACCCTCGCCCGCGAAGTCCGCGACGGCGTCCAGTCCCGCTTCGGCGTGACGCTGCACCCAGAACCGCTGCTGATCGCCTGTTCGTTCTGATCCCGTCACAACGCTGTCACCAGCGGAACCGCCCGGCGGATGAAACGTCTTGTCGACATGACGCGGGCCGCACTCACTGGGTGAACCCGGCGTCGGCAGGTAACGTCGAGGCGCTCACCGGCGCTGACAGCGTGGAAGCATCGGCTGGTGCGGGCACGGCGTTGTTCAAGAACAGGGGAGGTTCACGGGGATGGAACGGCGCACGGTGTTCAAGGCGGTGCTCGCCGCGGGGGCGGGGGCACTCGCGGCCGCGTGTTCGACCACCACGAACGGCACGGCGTTGCCGCTCGGCGGGAGCGGGGAGGACGGCGGCAAGCCCGTGGACCCGGTGGCGAAGATCACCGCCACGCCGGCCGTGAACGCCAAAGACGCTGACGTCCGCGAGCCCGTGGTCATCAAGGTGACCGACGGCAAGCTCAGCGAGGTCAAGGTCACCAACTCCGACGGCGACGCCGTCAAGGGTGACCTCGCGGCCGACGGCCTCACCTGGAAGAGCTCAGAATCCCTCGGCTACGGCAAGACCTACACCTACGCCGCCAAGGCCACCGGCACCGACAACCGGCCCGTGGAGCTCAAGGGCTCCTTCGCGACGGTCAACCCGGCCAAGCAGCTGCGCGCCACGCTCAACCCGGCCGACGACGCCCACGTGGGCGTCGCGATGCCGATCAGCGTGAAGTTCAAGGAAGCGCCCAAGGACCGCGCGGCCGTGGAGAAGGCGTTGAAGGTGAAGACCGACGTCGAGGGCTCGTGGGGCTGGCTCTCGGCCACGCAGGTGGACTGGCGGCCGAAGGAGTACTGGCCCGAGAACACGACCGTGGAGGTCGAGGCCAACCTCTACGGCGTCGACCTCGGCAACGGCGCCTACGGCAAGGCTGACGTGACCACGAAGTTCAAGATCGGGCGCAACCAGGTCGTGAAGGTGAACACCCCCGACCACGTGATGAAGGTCTACCGCGGCGGCTCCGAGTACAAGAGCTACCCGTGCGCCAACGGCCTCGACTCCGATGTGAACCGCAACACACCCAACGGCACGTTCATCGTGATGTCGAAGGAGCCCACGGCGGTGTTCGACAACGCCCGCTACGGCTACACGAACGTCAACAAGAAGTGGGCCTGCCGCATCTCCAACCACGGCGAGTACATCCACGAAAACCAGGACAACGCAGCCAACATCGGCAAGACCAACAACTCCCACGGCTGCGTCAACCTGCTGGAAGCCGACGCGAAGGACTACTTCGACTCCGCGCTCATCGGCGACCCGGTGGAGGTGACCGGTTCGCAGCTTTCCAGCCCCACCGGCTCCGACGTCAAGGACTGGTTCTACGACTGGTCCACCTGGAAGACGCTGTCGGCGGTCAAGTGAAGCGTGCTACGAACTGACGTCGTGAACACCGAAGTGGTCGGTACCTCCGGCGTGCGTATCGCGTTGCGCGTCGAGGGTGCCCAGAACTCGCGTCCGATCGTCTTCGTGCATGGCTGGGCCCAGTCGTCGCGCGCGTGGGCGGCCCAGCTGGCCGACCCGGCGCTCACGGAGCGGTTCCGCCTGGTGGCGATGGACCTGCGGGGCCACGGTGCGTCCGACGTCCCGGCGGCCGGCTACGACGACCCGCGCCAGTGGGCCGACGACCTCGCCGCCGTGCTCGATTTCGCCGGCCCCGACGCGATCGTCGTCGGCTGGTCCTACGGTGGGCTCGTGATCGCCGACTACCTGCGGGTGCACGGAACGGCACGGCTGGCCGGGATCGTGCTCGTCGGTGCCATCACCGAGATCGGCCGGGGCCGCGAAGGCGGTAAGACCGGATCGGTCATGCGGGCCGCGCTGCCCGCGGCGCTCTCGGACGATCCCGAGGTCGCCGTGCCGGCGTTGGTGGAGTTCACCCGTGCCCAGGCGAACGCCTCGGTGCCGGGCACGTTCGCGCAAGCCCTGCTCGGGATGTCCTTGGCGGTGCCGCCGGCTGTCCGCGCGGCGCTGTTCAAGCGCGACGTGGAGAGCTCGGAAGAGCTGGCCAAGATCGACAAACCGGTACTGGTCGTGCACGGCACGGCCGACCGCGTGGTCGATCCGTCGGCAGCGGAATATTCGGCCGGGAAGATTCCAGGGGCCGTTCTGCGTTGGTTCGTTGATGCGGGGCATCTGCCGTTCGTCGAGGACGCGGGGGAGTTCAACTCCGCGCTGCGGCGGTTCTCCGGGGAAACAGCCGAGTAGCGCACACAGGAGTAGTGACCAGGTGACCATCTCCTCTCTGTCGGGGTTCCGCGCTGCGCCGCGTCGCATCGCGGTGCTGTCCGTGCACACCTCGCCGCTCGAACAGCCGGGCACCGGCGACGCGGGCGGCATGAACGTGTACGTGCGCGAGACCGCCACCGAGATGGCGCGCCGCGGCGTCGAGGTCGAGGTGTTCACCCGCGCGACCTCGTCGGACCAGCCGCCGCTGGCCGAGCTGGCGCCGGGCGTGACCGTGCGCCACGTGCAGGCCGGCCCGTTCGAGCCGCTGGGCCGCGACGAGCTGCCCGCGCAGCTGTGCGCGTTCACCTCGGGCGTGCTGCGGGCCGAGGCGTTTCACGAGCCCGGCTACTACGACCTCATCCACTCGCACTACTGGCTCTCGGGCCAGGTCGGCTGGCTCGCGCGCGACCGCTGGGGCGTGCCGCTGGTCCACACCGCGCACACGCTGGCGAAGGTCAAGAACTCACTGCTCGCCGACGGCGACAAGCCCGAGCCGCGCACGCGCGTGATGGGCGAGGACCAGGTGGTGGCCGAGGCCGACTGCCTGGTCGCCAACACGCAGGTCGAGGCCCGCCAGCTCGTGGACCTCTACGGCGCCGACCCGCACGCGGTGCACGCCGTGCCGCCGGGCGTCGACCTCGACCGCTTCACGCCCGGTTCGCAGGCGCTGGCGCGCGACGCGTTCGGACTGCCGCGGGACGCCGTGGTGCTGGCGTTCGCGGGCCGGATCCAGCCGTTGAAGGCGCCGGACGTGCTGCTGCGCGCGGCCGCCGAGCTGCTGACCCAGCGGCCGGAGCTGCGCTCGAAGCTCGTGGTGCTCGTGGTCGGGGGGCCGTCGGGTACCGGGCTGGAGCAGCCACAGGCGCTCAAGGAGCTGGCGTGGACGCTGGGCATCCAGGAGCAGGTGCGCTTCCTGCCTCCGCAGCCGGGGCAGAAGCTCGTGGACGTGTTCCGCGCGGCCGACGTGGTCGCCGTGCCGAGCTACAACGAGTCGTTCGGGCTCGTGGCGCTGGAGGCGCAGGCCTGCGGCACCCCCGTGGTGGCCGCCGAGGTCGGCGGGCTGCCGGTCGCGGTGCCGCACGGCGTGTCGGGACTGCTCGTGCCTTCGCACACGGCCACCGACTGGGCCGACGCGCTGGCGGCCGTCGCGCTGCGGCCGGAACGCCGGCGTGAACTCGGTGCCAACGCCGTGCTGCACGCCCACCGCTTCTCCTGGAGCCGCACCACGGACTCGCTGCTGGAGATCTATGCTCAGGCGACCAAGGCGTTCCGCGGAGCGCTCGAAGTGCGGGCGGAGGTGGCCGTGTGAGCCTGGACGCGACGATCAAGTCCACTTTGGACGCCGCCGAGCTCACGTACGACCGGCGTGGCGAAGGAAAGTACTTCGTGACGTTGCCGGGCACGAAGAAGCTCCAGACCAACTGCTGGCTCGTGGACGGCGACCACGCGTTCTCCGTGGAGGCGTTCGTGTGCCGCCGTCCGGACGAGGCGCACGAGCAGGTGTACCGCTTTCTGTTGCAGCGCAACGCCCGGCTCTACGGTGTGCACTACACAGTGGACAGTATCGGCGACATCTACCTCGTCGGGCGCTTCGGCAAGGAGACCGTGACCGACGCCGAGCTGGACAAGATCCTCGGGCAGGTGCTCGAAGCCGCCGACGGTGACTTCAACACGTTGCTGGAGATCGGGTTCGCGTCATCGATCAAGCGCGAGTGGGACTGGCGTGTGTCGCGCGGGGAGTCGCTGGCGAACCTCCAGGCGTTCAAGCACCTCGTGGCGCCCGAGAAGCCGCACGAGCCGGGCTTGACCGAGTCGTGACTCGGCCCGTGCAACGCCGCTGACGCCGGGGTCCGTCCGTCTGCCACCCGAGTGGAGGAGGACGGATGAGAACTCGATGGAGATGGGTGCTGGCCGGCGCCGGGTTGCTGGTGGCGCTGGCGGGGTGCACGGCGAACGGGCCGAGCTCGACGGAGGCCGACAGCGGGGTGGCCGCCGGGCGCGCGGCCGTGCCCCAGCAGGGACTGCCTCAGCAGGGGGTGGCGCAACCCGGTGTGCCGCAGCAGGGCCTGACCACGAAGGGCCCGGTTCCGCCGGCGGTGGGGGTCGCGGGGACCACCGACCGCAAGCTCGCCCGAAGCGCACGACTGGACCTCTCGACCCCGAAGCTCGACGATGTCGTCTCGCGGGCGCGGGTGATCGCGACCGGAGCCGGCGGGTACACGGGCCAGGAGAGCACGCTGGAGTCGTCCGCGACCCTGAGCCTCGCCGTGCCCGCCGAAAAGCTCGACGAGGTGCTCGACCAGCTCGCCGGGCTCGGCAAGGTCACCAAGCGGGAGCTGAGCTCCCAGGACGTCACCGCCCAGGTGGTCGACGTGGACGCGCGCCTGGCGACGCAGCGCGCGAGCGTCGACCGGATCCGGGCGTTGCTGGCGAAGGCGACGTCGATCTCCGAGATCGCGAGTGTGGAGAGTGAGCTCACCAACCGCGAAGCCGCGCTCGAGTCACTCGAACAGCAGCAGAAGGCGCTCGCGGGGAGTGTCGCGATGGCGACAGTGGCACTGTCCGTGACCGCCGAGGTCGTGACCGGTCCCGGGCAGACATCCGATGACTTGCCCGGCTTCCTCGCGGGGCTCGCCGGTGGCTGGGACGCGTTCCTGACCTTCGGCGGCGGCGTCCTGACGGCGCTGGGGGCGATCGCACCGTTCGCCGTGGTGCTCGGGATCCCGGCCGGGGCGGTGTGGTGGTGGGTGCGCAAGCGGCGCCGTTCACGGCCGGCCGGTGACACGGCAGACGCGGCTGTCCCCGCCGGACCTGCGGGATAACGGGAAAGGCGGGACGGCTCGAGGGAGGGGGGAGTCGCGATCTCGAGCCGCCCCGCTGAAGTTCCCGCCGATCAAGGACCCGGTGACGAGGGGGATGCCAACGGGGCCGGCGGGCCGCGGCTCGGCAGGGGGGAGACGAGCCGCGGTCATAGCCCGCCGTCAGCCGGGGAGTGCGTGGAATCCGGCTGAGCGGGACATGCCAAACCTGTCAGATGTCCACCTGTAATCACAAGACTACTCGTTACTCTATTCGAGTGAACTTCGCGAAGCGGGATAACAGCGCGCAGCACATTGCACCCTTTTCGCGGCTTGTTGACGGGCTGACTTCTGTTCGGGTGAAGGTGTTACTATAGGGTAACACACTCTCTGTAGAACATCGTTCAAGCGGGACTCACCAGTCACGAACCTGGTCCGCTCTGGCAGGCTGTGGGCCATGGCCGAACTTGGGACGCTGGTGCTGCTGCGTCACGGACAGAGCACGTGGAACGCGGAAAACCTGTTCACCGGATGGGTGGACGTGCCGCTTTCGGAGACGGGCGAGCGCGAGGCTCGCCAGGGTGGCCAGCTGCTGGCCGAGGCGGAGCTGCTGCCGGACGTGGTGCACACGTCGCTGCTGCGCCGCGCGATCGGCACGGCGAACATCGCCCTCGACGCCGCCGACCGGCACTGGATCCCCGTCAAGCGCGACTGGCGGCTCAACGAGCGCCACTACGGTGCGCTGCAGGGCAAGAACAAGAAGCAGACGCTGGAGGAGTTCGGCGAGGAGCAGTTCATGCTCTGGCGCCGCTCCTACGACACCCCGCCGCCCGCCATCGACCCGGCCGACGAGTTCAGCCAGGCCGGCGACGCGCGCTACGCCGACCTCGGCGACAACGCTCCCCTGACCGAATGCCTCAAGGACGTCGTCGAGCGCCTCCTGCCGTATTGGGAGTCCGCGATCGTCCCCGACCTGCGCGCGGGCAAGAACGTCCTGGTCGCCGCGCACGGCAACTCGCTGCGCGCGCTCGTCAAGCACCTCGACGGCATCTCCGACACGGACATCGCGGCCCTCAACATCCCCACCGGCATCCCCCTGCGCTACGACCTCACGGACGACCTCCAGCCCATCAAGCCGGGCGGCCTGTACCTCGACCCGGAGGCGGCGGAGGAAGCCGCTGCCGCGGTGGCGAACCAGGGTCGCTGAGCCTCACCAACTCACGGACGAAGGGCCACTGCGCGAGCTGCGCGGTGGCCCTTCGGCGTAGACGGGAGTGGCTCAGGCAGCGTTCAACGGGTCGATCGCCGACACCTTCCAGCCGCCGTCCGATTGGCGGGCCAGGGTGAGGCGGACGGGGATGGTGCGGTCCTGTGGGCCGCCCTGTTGCCGGGTCGAGACGACGGCGTCGAGGAGGACCGTGGCGGTCTTGCCGTCCGCGGAGGCCGACGACACGGCGGCCGCGGACTGGGGGTTGAAGGAAGCCTTGGCGCCGCTGCTTTTCATGCTGTCGACGGTGGTCTGGCGGGTCGCGCGGAACTGCGTGAGGAGCGGGTCGACGGCGACGCTCTCGTAGCCGTCGTACACGGCGTCGGCGTTCTGGGCGTCGACGGTCAGCAACACCGAGCCGGCGTGCCGGGCGGCGGTGAGGGCGGAGTCGCGGGTGACGGCGGGGCGCGGGGCGCCCGGGTCGGCGGCCGGGCCGAGGGTGCCGCGCGGGTTGAGGTTCAGGTCGCTGACGCGCCAGTGGTCGCCGGCCGGCGCGGCGGTCACGAGGACGACCGCGAGCGCCGCGTTGGTCTTGCCGTCGGGGGTCTGGCTCTGCTGCTTGATCGCGGCGAGCACCGTGGCCCCGCTCGGCGACAGGGCGGCGACGCCCGAATCGATCACGTGCGTCTGCGTCTTCACCGGAGTGGTCTTGATCTGTGCGAAGGTCTGGTCGAACTGCGTGCGGGCGTTGCCGGTGAAGTACTCCTGCTCGTTCTTCGCCACCGCGGCCGTGTCCGTGGAGTCGAAGCTGAACACGGTCTCCATGGCCTTCTTGATCCCCGCCGTAGCGTCGCTCGTGGCCTTCGCGTCGACGTAGGCCAGGTTGGCGGGCTGTGGCGGAACCACGGCCTTCCCGCCCACCGCCGAGCTGCACCCGGCAGCGAACAGGGCGAGCACCACGACACCACGCTTCACAGCAGACCGGCCTCCTTCGCGCGCGCCCCGGCCTGGAACCGCGACGTCGCCCCCAACGCTGCCATCAGCTCCGCGACGTAGCGTCGGTAGGTCCGCAGGCCGACGCCCATCGTGCGCGCCGCGGTCTCGTCGGTGCAGCCCGACAGCAGCAAGTCCAGCAGCTGCGGCGTGTGCCGGCGCAGCTCGGCGTAGCGCGTTTCGAACGCCGCGAGATCCGTCGACGACCGCCACGCGGCCTCGAACAGCGACGAGATCCCGTTGACGAGGTCGGGTCGCGAAAGGACGGTGTAGCTGCGCCCGTCCGGCGTGACCTCGGCGGCGAGGATCGCGAGGCGCCCGTCGAGGATGATCGTCTCGTTGATCTCGCGCTCGGTGATCCGGATCTGCGCGCCGGCCTCGCGCAGGAGGCGCAGGTGCTCGACGCTCGCCTCGTCCAGCAGCACGCTCGGCACGTAGATCTTGCGCGCCCGCCGGCCTTGCAGGTCGGGCACCGGGGGCACGCCGGTGCCCGGGCGCGAAGCCGCCCAGGTGAAGAGGGTGTTCGCGGCGCACGCGATGTCCGTGGCGCTGCCGAACAGGTGGGCGGTGCGGTCGAAAAGCTCGCGTTCGCCGCGCACGGTCACGACGTCGTCGACTCGAGTCACGCACTCCAGTGTCACCTCGTGGAGCGACCGCGGCCACTGCCGGGTGGCAGCTTCCTGCCAATCCGGGCGACGCGAAAGCCGCCGGGTCACGCTGGAAGTCATGACCCAGACAGCACTTCCCGCCGCGGCCGCCGGCACGTGGCAGCTCGGTTCCCTGACCGTCAACCGTCTCGGCTTCGGCGCCATGCGGCTCGTCCCGTTCGCGGGCGGCACCGGCGCCGACCGCGAGCGCGCCCTCACCGTCCTGCGCCGCGCGCTGGAGCTCGGCGTGAACCACATCGACACGGCGGCGTTCTACTTCACGCCGGAGTTCTCCTCCAACGAGATGATCAACACGGCGCTCTCGCCGTACGCCGACGACCTGGTCCTGACCACGAAGGTCGGCCCCGGCCGCGACCCGTCCGGCGAGTTCCTGCCCTTCGCACGGCCCGACCAGCTGCGCGGCCAGGTCGAGGAGAATCTGCGCCAGCTCGCGCGCGACCACATCGACGTGGTCAACCTGCGCATCGGCACGGGCCTCGGCCGCGGCTCGGGCTCCATCGCCGAGCACTTCGGCGCCCTGGCCGAGCTGCGCGAGGCCGGCCTCATCCGCGAGCTGGGCATCTCCAACGTCGGCCTGGAGCACCTCACGGAGGCGCTGGCGATCGCGCCCGTGGTCTGCGTGCAGAACCAGTACGGCCTCACCGCGGTCCGCGAGGACGACGAGCTGCTGCGGCTCTGCGGCGAGCACGGCGTGGCCTTCGTGCCGTGGTTCGCCGTCGCGAGTGGACAAACCGACGAAACGGCCGTCGAAGAGCGGGTGGCGACGGTCGCGAAGCGCCACGACGCGACCTCGGCCCAGGTCCGTCTCGCGTGGACACTCGCTCAAGGTGATCACGTGCTCGCGATCCCGGGCACGGGCAACCCGGACCATCTGGCACAGAACGTCGCCGCCGCGCAGCTGCGCCTGACGGCCGACGATCTTGCCGAGCTCGACGGAGCGTGAACATTTGTCCGGAAGATCTCGGCCGGGTGAACGGGGCCTGACACCAGGGCGAACTTGTCCCCTGTAGGTGTCACGCGCCTCACGACCGGGCTTCCAGGACTGGTCCGAAAGGCTACCGGGATGCTTACGATTCCCTCGTGACCACGCCTGTTGCCCTGATCTCGGCCATCGGCGCTCTTGTCGTCGGCGCGGTCGTCGGGTTCCTCATCGCCCGGGCTCGGGCCCGGAAGGAGACGGCACGGCCGGCGGGACCGACCGTGGCGGAGCTCCTCGAACGGCTGATCCGGTCGTCCCGGAGCGGCGTTGTCGTCCTCAACCGCTTCGGTGACCTCGTGCTGCACAACCCGAGGGCCTACGAGCTCGGCCTGGTGCGCGTGAACCAGGCCGACCCGCGGGCCCGCGCCGCCGCCGAGCAGGTGGTGGAGACCGACGAGCCGATGGAGATCGACCTGTCGCCGCTCGAGAACCGCGGGCGGCGACAGCCCGAGGCGGTGCTCGGCGAGGTCCGCCCGCTCGGCGACGGCTTCACCGTGGTCGAGGCCGTGGACCACTCCGAGGCCATCCGCTTGGAAGCCGTGCGGCGCGACTTCGTGGCCAACGTGAGCCACGAGCTCAAGACCCCGGTCGGCGCGATCGCGCTGCTCACCGAGGCCGTGCTCGACGCCGCCGACGACGTGGACGAGGTCCGCCGCTTCGGCAGCAAGATCCTCCGCGAGTCGACCCGGCTGGGCACGCTCGTGACCGAGCTCATCGCGCTTTCGCGCCTGCAGGGCGCCGAACGGCTGCCGGACCTCAACGTCGTCGAGGTCGACGCCGTGGTGCGGGAGGCGCTCGGCCGGACAACGTTGTCAGCGGAGTCGGCGGAGATCACCATCACCACCGACACGGCGAGCGGCCTGCTCATCGAGGGCGACCGGACACTGCTGGTCACGGCGCTGTCGAACCTGCTGGAGAACGCCGTCGCGTACTCGTCGCCGGGCAGCCCGGTGTCGATCTCGCGCCGGCTCGCCGACGGCATGGTCGAGATCGCCGTGACCGACCGCGGCATCGGCATCGCCGAAGACGAGCAGCAGCGCGTGTTCGAGCGCTTCTACCGCGCGGACAAGGCCCGCTCCCGCGCCACCGGCGGCACGGGGCTGGGCCTGGCGATCGTGAAGCACGTCGCGGCCAACCACGGCGGTTCGGTGGGCCTGTGGAGCCGACCCGGCACCGGGTCCACGTTCACGCTGCGGATCCCCGCGCACGTCAGCCCCGAGCCCGGCGGCGACGGCGCGCGTGGCAAACAGCAGACCCAGCCCGCCACCGTGGTGCGGCAGGACAAGACCCCCGAGCGGACACCCCGGCTCGTGGCAACCGGGCAGGAGCTCTCCGGCCCAGACCATGGAGGAAACCTGTGACGAGGGTTCTCATTGTCGAGGACGAAGAGTCCTTCGCCGACCCGCTCGCCTTCCTGTTGCGAAAGGAAGGTTTCACGGCCGCGGTGGCCGGGACGGGACAGCAGGCGCTCGAGGAGTTCGACCGCAACGGTGCCGACATCGTGCTGCTCGACCTCATGCTCCCAGGCATGAGCGGCACGGACGTGTGCAAGCAGCTGCGCCAGCGTTCGGCCGTGCCGGTGATCATGGTGACGGCGCGCGACAGCGAGATCGACAAGGTCGTGGGTCTCGAGCTCGGCGCCGACGACTACGTGACGAAGCCCTACTCGGCCCGGGAGCTCATCGCGCGAGTGCGCGCGGTGCTGCGCCGCGGCGGCGAGCCGGGCGCGGAGGGCGAGCTGGCGCCGCTGGTGCTCTCGGCCGGGCCCGTGCGGATGGACGTCGAGCGGCACGTGGTGACCGTGGACGGCGCCGAGGTTTCGCTGCCGCTCAAGGAGTTCGACCTGCTGGAGTACCTGCTGCGCAACGTGGGCCGCGTGCTCACGCGCGGCCAGCTGATCGACCGCGTGTGGGGCGCCGACTACGTCGGGGACACCAAGACCCTCGACGTCCACGTGAAGCGCCTGCGCTCGAAGATAGAGCCCGACCCGGGCTCCCCTCGCCACCTCGTGACGGTGCGCGGCCTCGGGTACAAGTTCGAGACGTGAGCCGCCGGTAGGGAAACACCGGAACACGGCCGGGGTGGCGGGTTTTTTTCTTGCCGCTCCGGCCGTTTTGGGTCCCTGGGGAAACGCTTCATTTTTCACCCTGTGCGGGCGTCCGGCCACGCAGAGTCGAGCCCGGACCGAGTGGTGTTGGTTACAGTTTCGAGACCTGGCTGTGGGACCGGTACGCTGGATCCTCGTGCGCCTAGGGGTACTCGACGTCGGGTCAAACACCGTCCACCTGCTGGTGGTCGACGCCCATCGTGGTGCGCACCCGACGCCCATGCACTCGGAGAAGGCCGTGTTGCGCCTCGCCGAGCAGATCACGCGATCCGGCGAGCTCAGCCGTGCGGGCTCCGACGAGCTGGTCCGGGCCGTGGAGTCGGCGCGCGCCGCGGCCGTCCGGCTCGGGTGCGAAGACGTGCTGGCGTTCGCGACGTCGGCCGTGCGAGAAGCCAAGAACGCGGCGAAGGTGCTGGCCAGAGTCGCGGAAGAGACCGGCGTCGAGCTGAGGGTGCTCTCCGGCGTCGACGAGGCGCGCCTGACTTTTCTGGCCGTGCGGCGGTGGTTCGGCTGGTCGGCCGGCCAGGTGCTGGTGCTCGACATCGGCGGCGGCTCGCTGGAGGTCGCGATGGGCCGCGACGAGGAACCCGTGCTCGCGGAGTCGTTGCCGCTGGGAGCCGGGCGCACCACGCGCACACGTTTCCGCCACGACCCGCCCACGCGCTCGGAGGTCGTGGCCACCTCCGCGTGGCTGGAGGGCGAGCTCAGCGGGCTCGCGAAGAAGGTCGCGAAATGGGGTGAACCCGATCGGGTGGTGGCGACGTCGAAGACGTTCCGCTCCCTGGCCAGGCTCACCGGTGCGGCCCCCTCGGCGGCAGGCCCGCGCGTGCGCCGTACGCTCACGGACACCGCGTTGCGCCAGCTCATCGCCTTCATCTCGCGCATGCCCGCAGCGGACCTCGCGCAACTCGAGGGGGTCAGCTCGAGCCGGTCGCACCAGCTCGTGGCGGGTGCGCTGGTGGCGCAAGCCGCTATGCGGGCGCTCTCCCTCGAAGAACTCGAGATCTGCCCGTGGGCACTCCGAGAGGGTGTCATTCTGCGACGGCTGGACCATTCCAACGGCGCGGACGAAACTGGGGCCGCCCTCACCGGCGTTTCGGCGAACGGGGAGGACCGGTGACAGCAGTGGACTGGACTTCGGTGACGGAAAACAGGCACGGTGGAGAGGTGACGGATATGCACAGCACGGTGTTCAGCGCGCGCGGCGCCGCCTGCGTCCGGCCGCCGGCACGTGCCGTGGCCAACCCCGAGCGCGCTTTGGACAGCACGGTATGACCGACGAGAACGGCGCCCCGCCCCAGAAGACCGTGGCCGAACTGCTCGCCCAGCACGGGCAGCAGGTCGAGGGCTCACGGCGGCGCAGGCGGCGCGCAGCCGACGACGACGAAGCCCCCGAGCAGCAGCCGGAGAGCGGCCGTCGCGCCGCGGGTGTGAGCGACACCGCCCCGCAGGCGATCATCGACCGCGTGACCAGCGACGGCGGCACTCCGCCGCCGCCTTCGCGCTCGGCGGGTGGCCGTCGTCGTTCGGACGGGCCCGCGGCCCCCGCGCCGCGGGCGGTGCCGCAGGAGTCGGGGCCGTTGCAGCGTCCGCCTGCTGCTCCTGTGCCGCCTGCCGGTCCTCAGGGACCGGGCGGGTTGGCTGGTCCTGGTCCTGGTCCTGGTCCTGCGGGTCCGGGTGGCCCTGGTGGCCCTTCCGGCCCGCCGACGCGGTCGGTCCGGCCGGTGAACGGGCAGCAGGATTCCGGGTTCGTTCGTCAGCCTTCGCCCGAGTCGGGGCAGTTCGCCCGACCGCCGGCTCCGCCGCAGGAGTCCGGGCAGTTCGTGCGGCCGCAGGAGACGGGGTACACGCGCCCGCCGGCTCCGCCGCAGGAGTCGGGTCAGTTCGTACGGCCGCAGGAGTCGGCGCAGCTCCCGGTTCCGCCTTCGCCGTCAGCCGAGTCGAGCCAGTTCGTGCGTCCGCCGGCGCCGCCGCAGGAGTCCGGCCAGATGCCGGTGCCGCCGCGCGGCCGTCCGACGCGGCAGCAGCCGGTGCCGCCGCCGGGTGCGGAAGAGACCCGCAACCAGGTGCCGCCGGTCCGCCGACGTCCCGGTCCGCCACCCGCGCCGGGCGGCACGCTCGCGTCGCGGCTCGACGGTCTTGACGGCACGCCCGACGCCGACGTGCCCGAGCCGCCCATGGCCAGTGGCGCGTTCCCCACGGGGGCGCCGCAGCGTCCGCGCCGGGCGCCGGCCCGCCGTCCCGCGCCGCAGCAGGACCCGCACACGGAGCAGTTCGACGCCGTGGCCGGGGTGGAGCCGGCGGTGCCCGAGGTGGCTCCCGGTCCTGGGCCGGGTGGTCCCGGCCCCGGCGGTCCTGGCCCGGGTGGCCCTCCCGCTCAACCGCCGGGCTTGGCGGGTTGGCGCAAACGTCGTCAGCAGGAACAACTCGAGGACACCGAGATCGGCGTGATGCCGGTCGTCCCGGGCGAGTCCGCCGACGCCTACGCCGACGAGGATTACGCGGCCGACGACTACGCCGAGCCGTACGCCCCCGAGGGCGACTACGACGGTGGCCCGCCCACCATGGCCGCCCCCGCCGACTTCGACGCCGGCCCGCCCACCGCGGGCTACCCGGCGCCCATGCCGTTCGCCCCTGGCGGCGGCCCCGTCGACGACGACCTGTCCGAGTACGAGCGTGAGTTCGCCCAGCCGGGCTCCCCGGACTTCGACGGCGACGACTACGGCTACGACCAGCACGGCGATTACGAGGACGACTACGACGACGTCGCCCCCGAAGAGCCCGCCGCCGCTCCCGTGGCCGCCGAGCCGGCCCTCGAAGGCTCCCCTGGCAAACAGTGGCTCACCCTCGCGGGCCAACTGGCCCTCGGCGTCGTCGGCGGCGCCGCCGTGTGGCTCGGCTTCAACTGGCTCTGGGTCAACCTCGCGCCGGCCGCCCTCGTCGGTGCCCTGCTGGTGATCGTGGCGCTGGTGTGGATCGTCCGCAAGATCCGCCGCGCGGAAGACCTGCAGACCACGCTGCTGGCCATCCTGGTGGGGCTGGTGGTGACGGTGTCACCTGCCGCCCTGTTGCTGGTGGGGCGCTAGCCGTTTATCGCGTCGGGACTCCCCGTCTCCGCTTCGGCGGGCCGGGAGTTCTCGCGTTTCGGCCCGCCGCTTTAGCCCCCGCGCACCCAACCGCCAGCCGCCTGCCCAGCTCACCACCCACGCAAGCCACACCCACCCTCGCAACCGCCGCCCACCCACGCGACGAAACCTGCACCCAGACCCGCCCCGGCACCCCGATCCGAAGCCTCCTTGCGGCCGGCGACGTGGTGTCAAGGCACGCTTTCCCGCCTTGACAACACGTCACCGGCCGTCAACACAATCCAGCTTCGGGGTGCACTCCCAACGCGAGCCGCCCTGCGAGGACAACGACCTCCCCAACGCGAGCCGCCCTGCGAGGACAACGACCTCCCCAACGCAAGCCGCCCTGCGAGACCCTGCTTTCAGCCGAGGACACTTCCCACCCAACCCGCACCCGACCACGCCCACCCCTGGCAAGGCAGGATGTCCCCGTGAACGCGCCTGAGAAGCCGATACCCGTGGGACTGAGCACTGCGTCGGTGTGGCCCCTGCGGGCCGGGGCGGCGTTCGAACTAGCAGCAGAACTCGGCTACGACGGCGTCGAAGTCATGGTCTGGGCCGACCCCATCAGCCAGGACGTCGCCGTAGTGCGTCGCTGGTCGAAGCGCACAAACGTACCCATCCTGTCGATCCACTCACCGTCGCTGTTGATCACGCAGCGGGTCTGGTCGCCGGATCCCGAGATCAGGCTGCGGAAGTCCGTGGAGGCCGCGGAGCAATTGGGGGCGCGGACGGTCGTCGTGCATCCGCCGTTCCGGTGGCAGCGGCGCTACGGGGACGCGTTCGGGGACCTCGTGGACGAGCTGGAAGAGAAATCCGGCATCGAGGTCGCCGTGGAGAACATGTTCAAGGTGCGTCCGCCGGGTGGGTCGCGGAATACACGGGTGTCGGCGTTCCGGCCGTCGATCGATCCCACGGACGTCGGGTTCCGGCACTACACGCTTGATCTTTCCCACAGCGCCGCCGCGAGGATGGACGCGCTCGCGCTGGCCGAGCGGATGGGGGAAGGCCTGAGCCACGTCCACCTCGCCGACGGCACCGGCGTGCCCAAGGACGAGCACCTCATTCCGGGCCACGGGGGCCAGCCGTGCGCCGAACTGCTGGAAAAGCTGGTCAGCGACAGCTTCACCGGTCAGGTCGTGCTCGAAGTCAACACACGCCACGCCATCGCAGGCGCTGAGCGGGCCCGCGCCCTCGCGGAGGCGCTGCTGTTCGCCCGGTTACACCTCGGACAGTGACCCGGCCGTTAGCATGATCGGCTGTCCGGGCGGTCCCAGGCCCGCCGACACCCTCTTCCGGCTCATCGACACGTAAAGTGCCGACCGTGAACTCGTTGCGATCGTTGAACTTCTCCGCCACATGCGCCGCCGTGGCCGGCCGTTCGTGAGCCGGGCCGAACAGACGGCGACGGCGTTCGACGCGGCCAGCGCGGTCCGTTCCCTCGGAGACGGCACCTTCACGGCCACGCTGAGAGCGGAATGGGCGATCGCGAACCACCCCCACGGAGGGTTCCTCCTGGCCCTGCTCGCCAAGGCCGCCACGGCTGTGCTCGGTGAACGCGGCGAACCCACAGCCGAGCCGCTGGTGGTCAGCGCCGAGTTCCTGCACGCACCGGCGCTGGGTCCGGTGCTGCTGCGCACCGACGTCCGCAAGGTCGGCCGCCGCGCGTCGGTGGTCGGGGTGCGGCTGGAGCAGCGCGGGCGCAGCTGCGTGGAGGCGCGCGTGACGACCGGGCGGCTGCCGATGCGCCGCCCGGACTGGAGCGACCTACCGCAGCTGCCGGCCGAACCGCCTTCGGGCGCGGTGCCGCTGGGCGCCGAAACCTCCGAAGGCGTGTTCAACCTCTCCTCCAGCTGCGAGATCCGCGTGGACCCGGCCACGGCGGGGTACCTCGCCGGGCGCGCCGGCGACCCACCGCGGCTGAAGTTGTGGGCACGTCCGCGAGACGGGATCGGCGACGTCTACTTCGCACTCCTCGCGGGCGATCTCAACCCGCCGGTGGTGGCCAACCTCGGCCGCGTCGGCTGGGCGCCCACGGTGCAGCTCACGGCCTTCCTGCGCACCCGCCCGGCCCCCGGCTGGCTGCGCATCCTGGTGGAATCGCGTTCGGTGCACGAGGCCTGGTTCGACTCCGACGCCACGGTGGTCGACTCCCAGGGCCGCCTCGTCGCGCAGGCGCGCCAGCTCGCGCTCGCCCCGGCACCCGGAGCCTGACGCGCGTTTGGCACTCTCAGTGGCATGAGTGTGATTGCGGTGCTGGGCGCGGGAAAGATCGGCGAAGCCCTCCTGTCGGGGTTGCTGCACGGGGGCCACGCGCCCGGCGACCTGCTCTTCACCGAGCGCTACGAGGGCCGCGTCCGCGAGCTCGAGGAGCGCTACCCGGGCATGCGCGCGGCCACCGTGGAGGACGCCGCCAAGCGCGCGGACGTGCTCGTGGTCGCCGTGAAGCCGCAGGACATCGAGCCGGTGCTGGCGGAGCTGGCGCCGCTGCTCGGCGCGTCCTCGCTGGTCGTCTCGCTCTGCGCGGGGCTGCCGACGGCGCTGTACGAGCGGCGCCTGGCCGACGGGGTGCCTGTGGTCCGCGTGATGCCGAACACTCCGATGCTGGTCGGCGAGGCCATGAGCGCGATGTCGCCCGGCCGCTACGCCACCGCCGAACACCTCGCCACGGTCCACGAGCTGCTCTCGCACGTCGGCCAGGTCGTCGAGGTACCCGAATCGCAGCAGGACGCCGTCACGGCCCTCTCAGGCTCGGGACCGGCCTACTTCTTCTACCTGGTCGAGGCCATGATCGACGCCGGCATCCTGCTCGGCCTGCCGCGAGCGCTCGCGGGGCAGCTGATCATCCAGTCGGCCGTGGGCGCCGCCAAGATGCTCGCCGAGGGCAAGGACCACCCCGTGCTGCTGCGCGAGGCCGTCACGTCCCCCGCCGGCACCACCATCAACGCGATCCGCGAGCTCGAAAAGCACGGCGTCCGGGCGGCTCTGCTGGACGCGATCGAGGCCGCGCGTGACCGCTCGGAAGAGCTCGGCCGCGCCCACGAGGACTGACAAAACCGGCAAATCAGACCAAGTGGGTAATCCGTGCGGCGAAAACCCGCAGGTAGGGGCCCATCTCGGTGACAGCCGTCGCACTAGTCCCACGTGTCCCGCTACCCTCTGGAAGAGCACGTGCGTGTCGATACCACAGGTGGGGAAGCCTCGTGGCGCGACACGTGTCGAAGGACGCGGTAATCATGTCGCCGAACAAGAAGGAGGATTTGCCCTCGGTCGGGCAGGTCCAGTTTTTGACGGTCGCCGAGGTGGCCACGCTGATGCGGGTCTCGAAGATGACCGTGTACCGGCTGGTGCACTCGGGTGAGCTCCCCGCTGTGAGAGTGGGGAAGTCGTTCCGGGTTCCCGAAAAGGCCGTGCACGAGTACCTGCAGGGTGCCTACTTCGACGTCGGATAGCAGCTCAGTGCGGCGCGCCGCTCCGTTGAGGGCGGCGGCGGGGCGGGGTCTGATCGGTCGCCGGGCATGTGCTCACCCATGCCCGCCGACCGGCCCGCGTCGGCACGCGGGTAACCTGGTAAATCGCTCGTGCCTGTGCGCTCCACCCGTTGGACGCTGCGCCGGGCAGCGTGACCGACGACAACTGAGGAGCGCCCATGGGTTCCGTGATCAAGAAGCGCCGCAAGCGCATGTCCAAGAAGAAGCACCGCAAGTTGCTTCGCCGTACGCGAGTGCAGCGTCGCAAGGCCGGCAAGTGAGCCAGCCCCACAGCTGATGCGCCGTGGCCCGTCCAGTCTCTGGACGGGCCACGTCCATTTCGTGGGCCTTCTCCCCCGATCGAGTGAGGCGTGAGCCGCAATTCTCTGGTGGAGTTGTAAATACGAAGTAAGACCTGGTCAGGGCATCCCCTGGCGCCGGTAACATCGGTGGGGCGTCCGCGCGATGCTTCCAATGAGTGCAGGCTCGTGCACTTCGGGTGATCATCCACCCCCTTACGCCCAGCCGAACAGCCCAGCCGCACAGGGAGTCCCATGCCGTCGAACATCGTGCTCGTCACCGGGGTCGCGGGAGACCTGGGCGGGAAGCTGCTCGCCCGCCTCGGCACCAACTCCGCCTTCGAGCGCGTGATCGGCGTCGACACCGCGCCGCCCGCGAAAGACGTCCTGCAGCGGATGGGCAGCGCCGAGTTCGTGCGCGCCGACATCCGCAATCCGCTGATCGCCAAGGTCATCAGCAGCGCCGGCGTCGACACGGTCGTGCACACGGCGTGCCTGGCCCACCCGGCCGGCCCGAGCCGCCGCGCCGCGGTCAAGGAAATGAACGTGATCGGCACCATGCGGCTGCTGGCTGCCTGCCAGAGCTCGCCGAAGTTGCGCAAGCTCGTGGTCAAGTCCACTGCGGCCGTCTACGGCGCGGGGGCGCGTTCGCAGGCCGTGTTCACGGAGGACTCGGAGCTGATCCCGGCGTCGTCCAGCGGCTACGCGAAGGACGCCGTGGAGATGGAGAGCTACGTGCGCGGCCTCGCCCGCCGCCGGCCCGACGTCACGGTCACGCTCGCGCGCTTCGCCAACATCATCGGGCCCGAGGTCGACACGGTGCTCTCGCGCTACTTCGCGCTGCCGGTCGTGCCCACCGTCTTCGGCTACGACGCGCGCCTGCAGCTGCTGCACGCGTCCGACGCGCTGGGCGTGCTGGAGCAGGCCGTGCTGCAGGACAAGCCGGGCGTGTTCAACGTCGCGTCGGAAGGGGTGCTCGGGCTGTCCCAGGCGATCCGCCGGGCGGGCCGGGTGGGGCTGCCGATGCCGAGCGCCGTGGTGCCGTCCGTGGGCAAGGTCCTGCGGGGCGCGCGGGTGGTCGACTTCTCGGCCGACCAGGTCCGCCTGCTGAACTTCGGGCGGGTCGTGGACATCACGAAGCTCAAGAAGGAGTTCGGCTACCAGCCGCGCTTCACCACGCGCGAGGCGTTCGACGACTACACCGCGGGTCGCGGCCTGCGCCCGGTGTTCGACGGCGCCCGGCTGGCCTCGCTGGCCGGCAAGGTCGTCGTGGCCGCCGCGACCGGGCAGGCCGGCCGATGAGCCCCGTGACCGGAAGTGAGGCGCACACCGTGAACGGAGCCGAGGCTCAGGTGATCCCGCTCCGCAGCCCGGGACGGGTTTCGCCGCCTGCCGCGCCGCCGGCGTCGTCTTCGGAACCGTCTTCGGACGCGCCGGTGGTGGCCTTCCCTGCCGCCCCGCCGTCTCCCGCCGAGCCGGAACCCTTGCCGGAGTCCGTGCGCTCGGCGCTGGCCTTCCTGCGAAACCGGCTGACCGGCGACTACACCGTCGACGAGTTCGGCTTCGACGCCGAGCTCACCGAGACCCTCGTGCTGCCGCCGCTGCGCGCGCTGTACGAGAAGTGGTTCCGCGTCGACACCTTCGGCGTCGAGAACCTCCCGGCGACCGGCGGTGCGCTGCTCGTGTCGAACCACTCGGGCACCTTGCCGCTCGACGCGTTGATGACCGCCGTCGCCGTCCACGACGAGACGGGCGGGCGCCACCTGCGCGGCCTCGGCGCCGACCTGGTGTTCAAGATGCCGCTGGTGGGCTCGATCGCGCGCAAGTCGGGCCAGACGCTGGCCTGCAACGCCGACGCCGAACGCCTGCTGAGCGCCGGCGAGCTCGTCGGCGTGTGGCCGGAGGGCTTCAAAGGCATCGGCAAGCCGTTCTCCGCGCGCTACAAGCTGCAACGCTTCGGCCGCGGCGGCTTCGTCTCCGCCGCGATGCGCGCGGGCGTGCCGATCATCCCCGTGTCCGTCGTCGGCGCGGAGGAGACCTATCCCAAACTCGGCGACATCCGCCTGCTCGCGCGGCTGCTCGGCCTGCCGTACTTCCCGGTCACGCCGTTCTTCCCGATCCTGGGCGCGCTCGGCGCCGTCCCGCTGCCTACGAAGTGGACCATCGAGTTCGGCGAGCCCATCCGCACGGACGACTACACCCCGGACGCCGTCGACGACCCGATGCTCGTGTTCACCCTGACGGACCAGGTGCGGGAATCCATCCAGCAGACCCTGTACCGCCGCCTCGCCCAGCGCAAGAACATCTTCCGCGGCTGACCCGCCCGCGGCGCCCAGCGTGGACGTCAGCGGCGCCGGTAAGCCATCCCCGCCGCGACGGCGCCCGCGAGAGCCTCGCGTCGAGGCGCGGAGCCGCCAGAATGGCTTCGGCTGCGCGGGAAGCGCGCCGCGCGGCGACTTCGGACGCGGCTGGGTCCGGCGGGTTCTGTCAATGCGTTGCCGTCGCGCACAGTCCCTCGGCGGCGCCAGCGAAACCGTCAGCCGCGCCGGTAAGCGATCCTCGCCGCGGCGGCTCTCGCGAGAGCCTCGCGTCGAGGTGCGGAGCCGCCAGAATGGCTTTGACTGCGCGGGAAGCGCCGGCCGTGCGCCGAATCGTGGCGACTCCAGACGGGGTCGGGCCGGCGGGTCTTGCGAGCGCGTTGCCGTCCTGCTCGGCGACCGGCGACGACGTCAGCGGCGCCGGTAGGCCATCCCCGCCGCGACGGCGCCCGCGAGAGCGCCCGCGCCCAGGACCGACGGGACGCCGATCTTCGCCGCCTTGCGGCCCGTGCGGAAGTCGCGGATTTCCCAGCCGCGGGCGCGGGCCACGTCGCGCAGGCCGGAGTCCGGGTTGATGGCCACGGCGGTGCCGACGGCGGACAGCATGGGTACGTCGTTCTGCGAGTCGGAGTACGCCGTGCAGCGCTTGAGGTTCAGACCTTCGCGCGAGGCGAGCGCGCGGACGGCGTGGGCCTTCGCGCGGCCGTGGAGCAGGTCGCCGACCAGGCGGCCCGTGTAGACGCCGTCCTTGGTTTCCGCGACGGTGCCCAGGGCGCCGGTCAGGCCGAGGCGCCGGGAGATGATGGCGGCGAGCTCGATGGGTGTGGCGGTCACGAGCCACACGCGCTGGCCCGCGTCGAGGTGCATCTGGGCGAGCGCGCGGGTGCCGGACCAGATCTTGTCGGCCATGAGCTCGTCGTAGATCTCTTCGCTGATGCTGGTGAGCTCCTCGACGGTACGACCGGCCACAAAGGACAGTGCGCGCTCGCGGTGGGTCTTGATGTCCTCCTTGTTCTCGCGCCCGCCCAGGCGGAACTTCACCTGCTGCCACACGAAACCGGCGAGGTCGGAGGAGGTGAAGAACTTGCGCGCCGCGAGGCCGCGCGCGAAGTAGAAGATCGACGCGCCCATCATCATCGTGTTGTCCACGTCGAAGAACGCGGCCGCGGTCAGGTCCGGCGGCGCCGGGGGCACGGCGGGCTCGGCGTTCGCCGTGATCTGTGCGGCCTCGGCCGACGCCTCGCCCGCGAGCGTGGCGAGCCGTTCGAGCTCCTGACTCTTATCCTTGCCACGCCAAGCTGACACGCACACCGCCTCCACGTTCGGGCACGTCCCGGCGGCCGGGAACGGCCGGGTCCTGACGCACAGCGTAGCGACCATGCGACTCACCCGTTCCAGGTGTGGTGAGGGCCTCGATCAGGGGTTGCCGACGCGCCGCGTGATCACCCGATGACGATGGGTGGAAGGCCCGGCAGCAGCGGCGGGATCGAGATCAACGGCGGCGGCGGGCTGGTCGTCGGCAGCCTCGGCGTCGTCGGCGAGGTGATCGGCGGCGCGAACACCGGCGGCGGAGTCGTGGCGCTGCCGCCGGAGGTCGGCATCGGCGTGCTGGACACGGCCAGGTCCGGCGAGGACGACGTCCCGGTCGCCGGCGGCACCCCGCTTTCGGTGGGCGTGGGGGTGGGGCCGGGGGACGAAGGTGAAGTCGGCGCGGAGCCGCCAGTACGTGCGGGCTGCTGCGTACACGCGCCCCGCGCCGGAAGCAGGCCCAGTTCGTCGGAGCTGCCCGTGGTGATCTCGTAGCAGTCCAGCCGTGACACCAGCGCCGACGTCCGCTGCTGCACGCGCGTCAGCAGCCCGCGCGCACCACTCAGATACGCGTGCGCGGACGTCGGGATCCGCGGCTGTTCGGCCGCCAGCAGCCGCGCCTGCTCCTTCGTCCACGTCTCGAGCTCCGACAGCTGCGTGCGCCCGCTGCCACCCGTCGCCAGGGCCGTCAGCGCTGTTACGCCCGCGCGGACGTCGCTGCTGAAATCACCGAGAGCCGTCCGGTACGCCGAAGGCGAAGCGTCCGTCATCAGCCCCAGCTCGCTCACGCGGTTGGCCGCGAAGTCCAGGTGCTTGCGTGCCTTGGCCTCGTCGCCGAACGTCAGCCCCAGCGACGTCTCCTCGCCCGCGCGCTTCACGGTGTACAGCGCGTCGCCCGGCATGGCGTTGCGCGACAGCAGCAGCGTCAGCCCCGCCAGCCCCAGCACGA
Organism: Amycolatopsis sp. NPDC051372; assembly: GCF_040682095.1. NCBI lineage: Bacteria > Bacillati > Actinomycetota > Actinomycetes > Pseudonocardiales > Pseudonocardiaceae > Amycolatopsis > Amycolatopsis sp. NPDC051372. The sequence continues at coordinate 104,963 of NZ_JBFBAF010000003.1, read as the reverse complement.
GCGCGATGCCGGCCGCCGCGAGATCGGCCATCCGCGGTTTCCACCGCCGGCGCGCGACGGGCTCGCCGAGCCGGCCCTCGATCTCCGCCCGGATGCGCTCGCGCGTCTCGACGTCGGGCGCGCCCGCCTCGTCCAGCGAGCGCAGGGCGGCGACCACGGCCAGCTCGTCGGCGAACTCGCCGTGGCGCTCGACGGGCGACGGGTCCAGAGCGCGATCGAACCGCTCGTTCTCGGCTCGATCCCGCGAAAACCACCCGGGCACGCCCACGGTGCTGCTCCGTCTCCACAAAGCTTCTCAAAGCTCTACAAGCCCCGGCCCTGACAGCCGGTCTGCGTGGAGAAACGATTAAGAAGACGAAGAAGTTACGGTTGCGCCGGGACGTGAAATAAGTCAGCGCAGCCCGGTGGGCAGCAATTGGGCCAGACGGCGGACAGCGCGGTGCTGCAACGCCTTGATCGCGCCCTCGTTGCGGTGCATCACCTGGGCCGTCTCCGCGACCGACAGCCCCTGCAGGAATCGCAGCACGATGCACTCGCGCTGGTCCTCGCCCAGCTCGGCGACGCAGCGCAGCAGCTCCGCGCGGGTGGCGCCGGCGATGGCCTGCTGCTCCGGCCCGGCCTGCGCGGCCGGCCCGACGGCCGAAACCGGTGCCGAACCCGGCTCGCTCACCTCATCGGTCACGACCTCGAGGCGGAAACGGCTGGACTTCACGTGGTCGAGGATCAGGTTGCGGGCGATCGTGACGAACCAGGCGCCGACGTCACGGCCCTGGTAGCTCACCGACGTGATCCGGCGCAGCGCGCGCAGGAACGTCTCACTCGTGACGTCCTCGGCCAGTTCGCGGTCGCCGAGGCGGAACAGCGCGTAGCGGTAGACGACGTCGACGTACCGGTCGTAGAGCTTCCCGAACGCGGAGGAGTCGCCCTCCTGCGCTTCGCGGACGAGGTCCCACGCCTCGATCTTGGCGGCTTCGGCGGGGTCCGGGGACGGCGCGGCCTCGGTCGCGCGGGTCAGCGGGACGGCGGCGGGGCGCCCGAACACACGTTCGGCGAACATCACGACGGGGGCGCGGTTCGCGGTGGTCGGCAGGGTCACAGGGCGGCACCTCCTGCGGTCCGAAGGCCGCGCGGGCGATCTTCGCGATGGGCAGTGCCCCTGTCCCCCACGCGAGCAAGGAGGGGCCGCGCCGCGTGTTCCACGACCGCGTAAACGGCGCAGACCAGCAAGTTCGTCACGGTGACTCCCTTTCTCGCGTCACCCGGCAGTGATCAACGCCACCCGGCGACGCAGTGCAGCATACGTGTAGTTACCGCGAAGTAGGTAGAGGTCCCGCAGTACCGGAGGTGCGACGATCGCGCGGCATCCCCGTTACGGGTGACAAGATGACAAAGGGCTACAGCAGGAAGGGGGCCCGGTGGAGGGTGTCGCGCAGCTGCTCACCAAGGCGGCGGCCAGGTGGGCGGACGAAACGGCCGTCACCGAGACCGGCACGGGGGCCACGCTCACCTGGCGGGAGCTCGACGAGGCGGCCCACGCGCAGGCGCGGCGGCTCGTCGAAGCCGGCGTGGAGCCGGGCGACCGAGTCGTGCTGCGGCTGCCGACGTCGGCGGATTTCGCCGTCGCCCTGTACGGAGTGCTGCGCGCCGGCGCGATCGCAGTGCCGCTCTCTCCGCAGGCGCCCGCGCCGGAGCTGGAGCAGCTGCTGTCGCACTGCGACCCCCGGTTCGTGATCCAGCGGGATGACGTAGACGACACTGAGTTGCCTGACGGCCTCACGGCGTTGTCACCACGCGGCGAGCTCGGGGGAGACCCCGTCGACCTCGGCCGCGGCGGCGAGGACATCGCGGTGATCTCCTACACCTCCGGCACCACCGGCCCGCCGCGCGGCGTGCTGCTCTCGCACCGCGCGCTGCTGGCGAACCTCGATCAGCTCAGCCGCGTCGAGGGTGTGCTGGTGCACGAGGACCGCGTGCTCGTGACCATCCCGCTGTTCCACGTCTACGGCCTCGGGCCCGGTCTGCTGCAGGCGACGTCCGTGGGCGCGACGCTCGTGCTCTCGGAGCGCTTCGAGCCGGCGAAGACGCTGGACGACTGCGCCGAGTACCGCGTCACGTCGATCGCCGGCGTGCCGACCATGTACATGGAGTTCGCCGACCTCGGCGCCGAGGAGCTGGCGCGCGGGCTCGCGACCGTGCGGATGCTGACCTCGGGCGCCGCGCCGCTGCACCCGCGCGTGCTGACGGCGATCCGCGAGGCCACCGGCCACGACGTCTACGAGGGCTACGGCCTCACCGAATGCGCGCCCGTGGTCACGTCGACGCTGGTCACGGGCTACCCCAAGCCTGGCTCAGTTGGGCGGCCCTTGCCCGGCATCGAGCTGCGGCTGGTGGACAGCGACGGCACCGAGGAGGGCGTGCCGCTCGACGCGGACGACGTCGCCGACGTCTTCGAGTCCGGCGGCGACACCGGCCTGGTGTCGATCCGCGGCGCGAACCTGTTCTCCGGCTACTGGCCCGACGGTGCGCACGGCCCCGACGCCGAGGGCTGGTTCCGCACCGGCGACGTCGGCTACCTCGACCTCGACGGCGACCTGCACCTGGTCGACCGCGCCAACGACCTGATCATCGTCAACGGCTTCAACGTCTACCCCCACGAGGTCGAGGACGTGATCTCGCGGCTGCCGGGCGTGGCGGAGGTCGCCGTGGTCGGGGTCGTCGACGAGCGCAGCGGCGAGGCCGTGAAGGCCGTGGTGGTGCCGGCCGACGGCGCGGCGCTGTCGGAGCAGCAGGTGAGCGACCAGTGTGCGGCGAACCTGGCCGGATACAAGGTGCCGCACCTCGTGGAGTTCGCGGAGAACCTGCCGCATTCGGCCACCGGGAAGCTGCGGCGGCTCAAGCTGCGCTGAGTGCGTCCGGCCGGGTCCTAGACTGCGGTGGTGCATCAGGTGACGGTGATGACGCGCGCCGGCTGCCACCTCTGCGAGGTGGCCGAGGCCGAGGTCGCGCGGATCTGCGGCGAGCTCGACGTGCCGTGGGAGCTCGCGGACGTCGACAGTGACGCCGAGTGGCGAGCCGAGTACGGCGACCAGGTCCCGGTGATCCTCATCGACGGTGCGGAACACGGGTACTGGCGCGTGGAGGAAGAGCGGTTCCGCCGGGCCCTGACCGGATAGTTCCGCCGGATAGTCCGGTGCGGTAATCAAGTCGTAAGGGTTCCTGGCGGTATCGGGGCCTGAGCCCGCCGAAGATGGTGGGGTGAGCGCGTTGAAGGAAGCCCCGCAGGTAGTCAAGCCCCCGGAGCCGCGGCGGCTGTCGTTGCCGATCGCGTCGTTGATCGGGCTGGCGGCCTTGGTCACCGCATTGGGCGTGGGTCATCTCATCGCCGGCTTCGTCGGTTACAACGCGTCGCCGTTCGTGGCCGTCGCCGACTTCGTGATCGCCCACAGCCCGCACGCCGTGGTGGTGTGGGCGGAGCAGACGCTCGGCACGGCGGACAAAACGGTGCTGAAGATCGGCCTCGCCGTGGTGCTGGTGCTGTTCGCGGTGCTGGCCGGGCAGGTTTCGCGCCGGACGCCGCGGGGTGGCCAGATCGTGGTGGTGCTGCTCGGCATCGCCGGTGTCGCGGCCGTGTACGAGCGCACCGACGTCGGGCAGCTCGCGCTGCTGGCGCCCGTGGTGTCGCTGGCGGCTTCGGCGTTCGTGTTCACCTGGCTGCACCACTACGCGCTGCCGCCGGCGTTCGACGACAGCCGTCCGCCGAAGGGACCGACACGACGGCAGGTCCTATCGCGCGGAATCGGCGTCGCGGCGGGCGCGGGGGTCGCGGCTGTCGCCGGGCAGGCGATCTCGGCCACCACAGGCAACGCCGACCAGTCGCGAGCCGCCGTGGGACCGCTCGTCGCCGCGCGCAAGGCCCCGCCGCTTCCGCCGGACGCCGATTTCCAGAAGCTGGGCTCGCCGCCGTTCATCACGCCGAACTCTGACTTCTACCGCATCGACACGGCGTTCGTGGTGCCGCAGGTGCGCACCGACGAGTGGAACCTGAAGATCCACGGCCTCGTCAACCGCGAGGTTTCGTTCTCCTACAACGACATCCGCTCGCGGCCGCTCGTCGAGCGCGAGGTCACGTTGACGTGCGTCTCGAACGAGGTCGGCGGGGATCTGATCTCCACGGCCAAGTTCATCGGCGTGGACCTCGTCGACCTGCTCAATGCGGCCGGCGTGCAACCGGCCGCGGAACAGATGTACGCGACGAGCATCGACGGCTTCACCTGCAGCACCCCCGCCAAGATCGCCCTCGACCCCACGCGCGGCGCCATGCTCGCCATCGGCATGAACGGTGAACCCCTGCCCGTCGAACACGGTTTCCCCGCGCGCATCGTCATCCCCGGCCTCTACGGCTACGTCTCCGCGACGAAGTGGGTCACCAGCCTCGAGTTCGCCAAGTGGGACGACCGCCAGTCCTACTGGCTGCAGCGCGGCTGGGCCGAACAGGCGCCCATCAAGACCGAGTCGCGCATCGACACCGCCAAGGTGACCTCCGGCAAGCTCCGCGTCGCCGGCACGGCGTGGGCCCAGCACATCGGCATCGCGAAGGTCGAGGTGCGCGTGGACCAGGGCCCGTGGCAGCCGACCACCCTGTCGACCGAGGTCAACAAGGACACCTGGCGCATGTGGTGGACCGACCTGGCCGTGCCGCCCGGCAGCCACACCGTGACGGTGCGGGCCACCGACCAGTCGGGCTACACGCAGACGGACCAGGCCGCGGAGCCCGTGCCGGACGGCGCCTCGGGCTGGCACTCGGTGACGGTCAACGCCTGACGCGTGCTCAGCCGAGCCGGGCGTGGGTGAGCAGCTCCCCGAGCTGCTCCAGCGCGGGCTCCACGCGGTCGAGATCGAACCGCCCTTCGTCCCAAACGACGACCTCGCCGCCATCGATGCGAAACGGTCGCGGGTGGGCGGTGAGCGACGCCTGCGCTTCGGACGTGAGCACCGTGGCGTCGCCCTCGAACACGAACCGCCGATCGAAGTCGGGATTACCGGTCGTGCTCCCGCCCACGCCCAGCCGTCCCACGACGACACCCGCAACCCCGCGGCGCCGCACAGTGAGCATTGGCGCGCGGGCGACCTTCACCGCGTACACCTGCAGGTACAGCCGCTCGGCGCTGTCGTTGCTGTCGACGTCGAAATGCCCGAGGACCTCGCTGTACTCGAACGCGGTGAACTCGCGCCCGTCGTGACTTCCGCTCACGGCGCGCCAAGCCCGCGGCCGTCGTCTTCGCCCGAAGGGATAACCGTGGCACCGCCCCAGCAACTGGGGAGCCCGTTCCCGGTACGTCCACCCCGCTCGCCCGCCCCGGCGGCGACGGTCGCGGTCCGGCGCCGGTACCCGCGCAGGTACCAAAGCCCGTAACCGCCGACGACAAGCGCCAGGACGACGTACCGGTACCAGTGCCCGGCCAACGCCCGCCCCACCTCGACGTCGACGCCTGACGGGCTTCAGCCCGGCAGCTACCGAAACAGCTGTTCCGGGTCGACGGCAAGCACCCTCACCGGCCGTGGACCCCGTTCAGCAACGGCACCAGCTCGGCCAGATCCGCCACCGCCGGCTCCACCCGCCGGGTGTTGAACCGGCCGCCGTCCCAGGTCTCGGCCATGCCCGCGACCACGCGGAACGGGCGGCCGTGCCGGCGTAGCCACTCCTGCATGGCGGGTGTCACCGGGCCGTAGGTGACCCAGTCCTGGTCGAACGGCTCGTCGCCGGTGCCGGCGCGGTTGAAGCCCAGGTCGCGGGCGAGCCGGCCCAGGGTGTCGCGCGGGGCGGCGTAGACCTCGGGCGCGGGGAAGGGCAGGCGCACGCCCGTGAGCTGCGTCCAGCGGCGCCGGGCGCGGTTCTGGTGGCCGACGACCTCGCTGTACTCGAAGGACAGCACATCCAGCTCACGCCGGCGTCCCGCGACGGCGTGCCAGGCGCGCCGGCGCCGGCCGTAGCCCTCGAACGGGCGGCCGTAGCAGCGGCCGACGAGGTCGGGCTCGCGTTCGGTGTAGGACCAGCCGCGTTCGGCGGCGAAGGACTGGATGGCGGCGCGGTGGCGCTGGTAGCGCCGGTAATACAGGTAGGCGCCGCCGATGACGACGATCGGTGAGATCGCGTACCAGATCCAGTGGGTGGCCATCAGCCTGAGCAACCTCCGAAACGCGGGCAGAACGCGGATGATCTTGCCCGGCCGGCCTCGGTGCTCGGCGCTGCTCGCCCCGCGGTCACCTGATCGGGGGCAGGTGTGCGTCGCGTCATGTCGATGACCAGTGACTTTGTGCGCGCGTTCACAAGTGGACTACCGTAGGGTGTCGTCCCGCAAAAGCCCGGCATTGAACCGGACGTCAGTCGCGGGGTCAAGAGATGCGACCCAATCTTGAGGAGTGGCCGGCGTGGTGACACAGCGGGGGAGGCGCAGCGGTGCCGAACCGCCCGCTGAACCACCCCGCCGGGCCGCGAAGGGCAACGGCCGCGCCCGGCGGGCGGCGCCCGATGCCGACAACGCGCCCACGGCGGAGATGCCCGCGGTCGACAGTGCCGTCGAGACCGCCGTCCGCGCCAAGCAGATCCCCGAAGCGGCCGTCGCGCGCCTCGCCGTCTACCTCCGGGTCCTCTCCGGCATGGCGGAGCAGGGCGCGACCACCGTCTCCAGCGAAGAGCTCTCCGCGTCCGCGGGGGTGAACTCCGCCAAGCTGCGCAAGGACCTCTCCTACCTCGGCTCGTACGGCACGCGTGGTGTCGGCTACGAGGTGCAGGTGCTGGTCAGCCAGATCGAACGCATCCTCGGCCTCACCCGCCAGCACCGCGTCGCCGTGGTCGGGATCGGTAACCTCGGTCACGCGCTGGCCAACTACGGCGGGTTCCCCGGCCGCGGTTTCCCCGTCGAGGCGCTGTTCGACCTCGACCCCGACCTCGTCGGGGTTCCCGTAGGGGGTCTGCCCGTCTCGCACCTGGACGAAATCCCGCGAGTTTGCTCCGAACGGCAGATTTCCATCGGGATCATCGCCACACCTCCTACCGCTGCGCAGTCCGTGTGCGACAGGCTGGTGGCGGGCGGCGTCCAGTGCATACTGAACTTCGCGCCGGTGGTGCTCCAGGTGCCGGCGCACATCGAGGTCCGCAAGGTCGACCTGGCGGTCGAACTTCAGATCCTCTCGTTCCACGTGGCTCGCCGTGCCGATGACGCCCTGGCAATTCAGGGGAATACCGGGTTACCCGACGCCGGCCTGCCGCTCGACAATGGCAGCAGCGGCAACGGACAGGCAGACGGCGGTCTTGGAATGGTGGTGCGCGGATGAGCGTGTTGGCGGTCGGGCTCTCCCACCGAAGTGCGGAGCTGACCACGCTCGAACGGGCCGCCGTGCCCGCCGAAGAGGTCGCCAAGGTCCTGCACGAACTGCAGCAGGCCGAGAGCGTGAGCGAGGCCATGCTGGTCTCCACGTGCAACCGCATCGAGGTCTACGCGGTGGTCGAGACGTTCCACGGTGGCGTCAACGACGTCTCCGACGTGCTCGCCCGCCAGGCCGGCATGGAGCCGGCGGAGCTCTACGACAACCTCTACGTGCACTACGCCGGCGCGGCCGTCGAGCACCTGTTCTCCGTGACCTCGGGTCTCGACTCGATGGTTGTCGGCGAGACGCAGATCCTCGGCCAGATCCGCTCGGCCTACGCCACCGCGCGTGAGGCCGGCACCGTCGGGCGCACGCTGCACGAACTGATCCAGACGACGCTGCGCGTCGGCAAGCGCGTGCACTCCGAGACGGGTCTCGACCAGCTGGGCGCGTCCGTGGTGTCCGAGGCGCTGGCCGCCGCGGGTGATCTCGTGGGCAAGCACGCCCTGATCGTCGGCGCCGGCTCGATGGGCGCGCTGACCGCGTCGCACCTGCGCAAGGCCGGCATCGGCGAGATCACGGTGGCCAACCGCACCGAGGCCAAGGCCGCGCGCCTCGCCGAGAAGACCGCGATCGAGGGCGTGCCCGCGCGCCCCGTGCCGCTGTCCGAGCTGGCCGACGCCGTGGCGAAGGCCGACGTCGTCGTGTCGTGCACCGGCGCGCAGGATGCCGTGTTCCTGCCCGAGCACGTGCCCGCCCGCGCGGGCCGCCCGCTCGTGGTGTGCGACCTGGGCCTGCCGAAGGACGTCGACGCGGCGGTTGCCGACCTCGTCGACGTCACCGTTGTCGACCTCGAGACGATCCAGCGCCGCATGCGCGACGCCGGCGCCCCGACCACCGAACGCCAGACGATCAAGGCCAACGGCATCGTGCTCGACGAGGTGCGCGACTACCTCGCCGGCCAGCGCAGCGCCGAGGTCACGCCCACCGTCACCGCGCTGCGCCGCCGCGCGGCCGAGGTGGTCGACGCGGAGCTGCTACGTCTGGACAACCGCCTCCCGGACCTCGACACGCAGGTCCGCGAAGAAGTCGGCCGCACGGTCCGCCGTGTCGTCGACAAACTGCTGCACGCGCCCACCGTGCGGGTGAAGCAGCTGGCCGCCGAGACGGCCGACACCGACTACGCCAACGCGTTGCGCGAGCTGTTCTGCCTCGACCCGCAGGCCCCCGCGGCTGTGGCGAGCCCCACCGCCGTGCCGCCAGACATCGAGAAGAAGTAAGCAGTGGACAGAGTGATTCGCATCGGGACGCGGGGCAGCAAGCTCGCCGTCGCGCAGACCGAGACCGTGGCCGACAAGATCCGCGCCACTGGCGCCGAGGTCGAGATCGTCACGGTGACCACCCCCGGCGACGTCTCCAGCAAGCCGATCCCGCAGATCGGCGTCGGCGTGTTCACCTCGGCGCTGCGGGAAGCCTTGCTGCGCAAGGAAATCGACGTCATCGTCCACTCGTACAAGGACCTGCCCACGGCGCCGGCGGCCGGCATCGTGCTCGCCGCCGTGCCGCCGCGCGAGGACCCGCGCGACGCGTTGATCGCCCGCGACGGCCTCACGCTGGGTGAGCTCCCGCCCGGTTCGAAGGTGGGCACGGGGGCGCCGCGGCGCACCTCGCAGCTGCTCGCGCTGGGCCTCGGTTTGGAAATCGTGCCGATTCGGGGCAATATCGATACCCGCATGCGCAAGGTGGCCGACGGCGAGCTCGATGCCGTGGTGCTCGCGCGTGCCGGACTGGCCCGGATCGGTCTGGTGGGGGCGATCACCGAGACCCTCGACCCGATCCAGATGCTGCCCGCTCCCGCGCAGGGGGCGCTGGCGGTGGAGTGCCGGGCCGAAGACGTGGACGTGGAGCACCTGCTCGCGTCCAGTTTGGACGACGAGGGCACGCGGGCCGCGGTGACGGCCGAGCGTTCCCTGCTGGCCGCGCTCGAGGCGGGGTGCAGCGCACCCGTGGGTGCGCTCGCCGAGATCGTCGAGGACCTCGACTCCGAGGGCGCGGTCGTGGAACGGATCTCGTTGCGCGGCACCGCGGCCGTCGAGGGCGAGAACGGTGCGGTCGACATGCTGCGGGCTTCCGCACTCGCCGACTTCACCGAGGCGGAGCAGCTCGGCCGGACGTTGGCCGCCGAGCTCCTCGACCTGGGTGCCGGCGCACTGTTGTCCGGCCCCGCCCAGTGACGCAACCCGCAGAGCACTCGAACGACCAGCACCCGAACGACCAGCACCACACACCTGCGGCCGATGCCGTACCCGGTCGCCTGACAGGAGAAACGCCAGAGATGACCCCCGCTCGCAAGACCGCTGGGCGCGTCGCCTTCGTGGGCTCGGGCCCCGGTGACGCCGGGCTGCTCACAGTCCGCGCCCAGGAGCTGCTCGCCAAGGCCGAGGTCGTGGTGACCGATCCCGACGTGCCTGCCGCCGTCCTCGCCTTCGCCGCTCCCGGCGCCGAGGTCCGGCCCGCCGTCGGTGAGCCCGCCGACGTGTCGAAGGACCTGACCACCGAGGCCAAGGCCGGGCGGCTCGTGCTGCGCCTGGTCGCCGGCGACCCGCTGACCACCCCCGCCGTGGTGAACGAGGTGCAGGCCGTGGCCCGCACGTCCGCCGTGTTCGAGGTGATCCCGGGCGTTTCCCCCGGCGCCGCGGTGCCGGCCTACGCCGGTGTCGCACTCGGCGGCACCCATACCGAGGTTGACGTCCGCGGCGAGGTCGACTGGGCGGCGCTCGCCGCGCAGCCCGGCCCGCTCGTGCTGCACGCCACCTCGGCGCACCTCGCCGAGGCCGCGAGCCGGCTCACGGAGAAGGGCATGCCGCCGTCCACGCCCGTCGCGGTGACGGCCAACGGCACCATCAACACCCAGCGCACCCTCGACTCCACGCTCAGCACGCTCGGCAACGACGCGGGTGAGCTCGTCGGCCCGCTGATCGTGACCATCGGCCAGGCTGCCGGACATCGCTCGAAGCTGTCGTGGTGGGAGTCGCGCGCGCTCTACGGCTGGAAGGTCCTGGTGCCGCGCACCAAGGAGCAGGCCGGCGAGATGGCCGACCGGCTGCGCAGCCACGGCGCGACCTCGCACGAGGTGCCCACGATCTCCGTCGAGCCGCCCCGCAGCCCGGCGCAGATGGAGCGCTCGGTGAAGGGCCTCGTCGACGGCCGCTACCAGTGGATCGTCTTCACCTCCACCAACGCGGTGCGCGCGGTGTGGGAGAAGTTCGAGGAGTTCGGCCTCGACGCCCGCGCGTTCTCCGGCGTGAAGATCGCCTGCGTCGGCGCCTCGACGGCCGCCAAGGTCCGCTCGTTCGGCATCATCCCCGAGCTGATCCCGTCGGGCGAGCAGTCGTCCGAGGGTCTGCTCGCCGAGTTCCCGCCGTACGACGACGTGCTCGACCCCGTGGACCGCGTCCTGCTGCCGCGCGCCGACATCGCCACCGAGACCCTGTCGGCCGGCTTGCGCGACCGCGGCTGGGAAATCGACGACGTCACGGCCTACCGCACGGTCCGCGCCGCCCCGCCGCCCGCCGAAACCCGCGAGATGATCAAGACCGGCGGCTTCGACGCGGTCTGCTTCACCTCGTCCTCGACGGTGCGCAACCTGGTCGGCATTGCCGGCAAGCCGCACACGCGCACCCTGGTCGCGTGCATCGGCCCGAAGACCGCGGAAACCGCCGTGGAGTTCGGCTTGCGCGTCGACGTCCAGCCGGAGAAGGCCGACGTGCCACACCTGGTGGACGCCCTGGCGGAGCACGCCGCCCGGCTTCGCGCGGAGGGGGCCCTGCCGCCGCCTCGGAAGGCGAAGCGGGCGCGTCGTAGCTGACGGTTCGTGGTTGCTCAAGGCCCCTTCCTGCTTCGACGGGAAGGGGCCTTGTGTGTATAGTGTGTGTATGGCGAGGGTGAACGTCTATATCCCCGATGACCTGGCTGAACGAGTGAAGGCCGCGGATCTCAACGTGAGTGCCCTCGTTCAGGCAGCGCTTGCGGACGCATTGCAGCGTCAGGCCACCGACGCCTGGCTCGACGCGCTGCCGGCTCCGCGCCGCGCCGTTTCTCACGATGCCGTGCTCTCCGCGCTCGACGGCGCCCGGGCAGAACTGGGCGATGCGGCGGATGCCTGATTCTCCGGTGGAAATCGCGGTTCTCGACGCGTCCGTCCTCGTTGATCTCCTCGCAGGCACCAGCTACGCCGACGCGGCGAAGTCACGCTTGCGCGGCACCGTGTTGCACGCGCCCGCGCACCTGGACGCCGAAGTCCTTTCGGCCCTGGGTCGGTTGCAACGCGCGGGAGAGCTGACCACAGTGGAGGTTGAGGTCGCCCTGGGCGTGCTGACGAACTTTCCGGTCACGCGCCACTCGGTCTTCGAGCTTGCTCCCGGAGCGTGGGCTCGGCGTGCTGATCTCAGGCTGGCCGATGCGCTGTACATCGAGCTGGCCGCGCGGCTGCGTACGGCCGTGCTCACCACTGATCGCCGGCTTGCCCGCGCGAGCGCGCTCGCCGAAGAGATCGCCTGACGCCAGAGCGCGCGAAAAGCCCGGCCTTCTCGTGTCCTGAGTTTCCAGACACCTTGTCAGAACGTGGTTTTTCCCGAGGGCAGCCGAACTGATCGCCTGCGTGCCGGAGTACCGTGAACGGCGTGTTCCCTGAGCATCGACCCCGCAGACTCCGTACCACGCCGGCCATGCGCAGGCTGGTCGGTGAAACGACGCTTCGCCCGCGTCAGCTGATTCTGCCCATGTTCGTGGCCGAGGGCGTGGACGCGCCGCGGCCGATTCAGAGCATGCCGGGGGTTGTGCAGCACACCCGGGACACGCTGCGGAAGGCCGCGGTGGAGGCGGTGAACGCCGGCGTGGGTGGGCTGATGCTGTTCGGTGTGCCGGCCAAGAGGGACGCCGAGGGGTCCGGCGCGGTTGACGAGAACGGCATCCTCAACGTCGCGCTGCGGGACCTGCGCCAGGAGCTCGGGGACGCGACCGTCCTGATGGCCGACACGTGCCTCGATGAGTTCACCGACCACGGCCACTGCGGCGTGCTCGACGCGGACGGCGCCGTGGACAACGACGCGACCCTGCGCGTGTACGCGGAAATGGCCGTGGCGCAGGCGGAAGCGGGCGCGCACGTGCTCGGGCCCAGCGGCATGATGGACGGCCAGGTCGGTGTGATCCGCCGCGCGCTCGACGAGGTGGGCCACAGCGACAAGGCGATTCTCGCCTACTCGGCCAAGTACGCCAGCGCGTTCTACGGCCCGTTCCGTGAGGCCGTCGACTCGCAGCTCAAGGGCGACCGCAAGACCTACCAGCAGGACCTGGGCAACGCGCGAGAAGCGTTGCGCGAGATCGAGCTGGACCTCGGCGAGGGCGCCGACATGATCATGGTCAAGCCGGCACTGTCCTATTTGGACGTCATCAAGGCGGCGGCGGACATCTCGCCGGTTCCGGTGGCGGCGTACAACATCTCCGGCGAGTACGCGATGGTCGAGGCCGCCGCGGCCAACGGCTGGCTCGAGCGCGAGCGCACGATCCTGGAGGTGCTCACGTCGATCCGCCGTGCGGGCGCCGACCTGATCCTCACGTACTGGGCCGCCGAAGCCGCCGCCTGGCTCGACTGAGCCCGCACTGGGCTAGAGTCCACGAGTGGCCGAGAAGGACGACAACACCGCCGAACCCGCGGGGCTGACCAGCGACGACCTCGCGAAGCCGGAGCCCGCGCCGAACGAAGCCGGGCAGGCCGAGCACGTCGAGCAAGCCGAGCCGGCCGGGCCTGGCGGGCACGTCGAAGAGCAGGCGAAAGAGCTCCCGACCGGCTTCCCCAAGGCGCCGCCCGTCGCGTCGTACCCGGGGTACCTGGAGAACACCGAGGAGCCTGCGAAGGCAACGGCTCCCGGACCGGTGCGGGCCGCCTTCATCCTCACGATCGTCGCGTCCGTGGTGCTGCTGATCGGCCAGGTCGTCACGATCTTCTTCAAGCAGCAGCTCGTCGACCAGGCTGTGAAGGCGACTGCACCGGGCCGCAAGCTCGACATGGCGCAGCTCGAGTCCAACGCCACCACGCTCGTGTGGGCGCTGTTCGTCGGCGCGCTGTGCTTCGGCATCATCATGGTGCTGTTCGCCTACAAGGCCCGCGAGGGCACGCGCTCGGCCCGGACCGTGGTCACAATGCTGGCGCTGCTGGGGCTGGTGTTCCAGCTCGGGCTCGTGCGCAGCGTGTTCTCAGTGGTGTCGTCGCTGCTGCTGGTGATCCTGGTGGTGCTGCTGTACCTGCCGAGCACCAGGGACTTCTTCCCCAAGGTCGGCAAGAAGCTGTAATGGACCGCACGCTCTACTCCGAACCCGGTGTCGGCTGGCGCTCGCTGGTCTGGGGGCCGCTGTTCGCGGTGCTCGGCGCGGTGGCGGAGCTGGCGACTGGTGGCCCGGTGCACTGGATTCCGTGGTTGCTGATCGCGGTCGCGCTGTGCGGGCTCACGATCCCGTGGGTCTACGCGCGCCGGCGGTTCCTCTCGCTGGAAGTGACCACGCAGGCGTTGCGCCAGGGCCGCGAAAGCATCGAGGCCAAGCGGATCGCGGACGTCACCGACGTGGGCACCCCCGTCGGCGCGCGTGTGCTCGGCGGTGGCTGGAGCGTGCCGAACAAGTACGACGAGCTGCCCGTGAAGCTCGACGACGGCACGGTCGTGCTCGCGTGGGCCCGTGACGTCGAGGCGCTGAAGGCGGCACTCACCCGGCTCGTCGAGGCGAACGAGGCGAACGAGGCGAAATGACGCAGGGCCCGAAACCTGAGAGGCTTGATCCCGTGATCGACCTTCCCCAGCCGACCGGCGCCGACCTCTGGCCCGGCGATTCGGCCAAGGCGGCGCGGCTCAACCAGCCGTGGCGCGCGTTCGTGGCGCTCGGCGAGCTGGTCGTGGCCGCGGTCGTGCTGTGGCTGGCGTTCCTGCTGTGGCACGCGGGCGTCGTCACGGTCGTCACCACCGCCGGCGACGGCGCGCAGCTGGCTTCGCAGCGGTACTTCGGTGGGCACATCGCGGGGGCGCTCGCGCTCGGCGCGCTGTGCGCCGTGCTCGTGGTGGACGCGGTTCGTCAGCTGCTGCTCGCGGTGAGTGCGCGACACCGTCGCAACAAGCACTGAGTCCGCAACTCGAGGCGCCACATCCACAGCTGGCCCACAGGGAACCAACAGCTGACTGCTAAGCAGCGCCAGCAGTCTTGCGCCCATGACGCGGCTGCGTACCCGGACATGGGTCATCAACGGGGTGCTGGTCGTACTGCTCGGCGGTGCGGCTTTCGGGATCTACCAAGCATTCACGCCGGCGGGCAACACCGCCCAGGCACAGACCCGCACCACCCCGGTGCGCCGCGGCGACGTGACCGAAACGGTCTCCGCCGCGGGCACCCTCTCGAGCGGCTACACCGGCGCCGCCAACTTCACCAGCTCCGGCAAGGTCACGAGCATCGACGTGAAGGTCGGTGACGTGGTGAGCGCGGGCCAGAAACTGGCCACGATCGACTCGACTCAGGCCGAGAAACAGCTGCAGGTGGCCAAGGACAACCTCACCGTGGCCGAGGACAACCTCGCCGACGGCGAGGACGCCGCCACCTCGGACACGAGCTCCGGTTCCGGCCAAGGACAAGGCCAGGGCCAGTCCCAGTCGCCCCAGGAGTCCACCACCTCGCTGCAGGCCAAAGTGGACCAGGCACAGCTCGACGTCGACACGGCCCAGGCGGCCGTCGACGCGACGGTGCTCACCGCGCCGGGCGCCGGCACCGTGACCGCGATCAACGGCACCGTCGGCCAGCAGGCCGGCAGCGGCGGGTCCGGAAGCTCCGGCGGCACGGGCTCCTCGGGCGGCACCGGCGGCAACGGTGGCAACGGTGGCAACGGTGGCAACGGCCAGAGTGCGTCGAGCAGCTCGTCGTCCACCGGCTTCGTCCAGATCACCGACATGACCAACCTGCTCGTGGACACCTCCGTGGCCGAGATCGACGTGAGCAAGGTCAAGGCGGGCCAGAAGGCCACCGTCACGCTCAACGCCTCGCCCGACCAGCCGATCCAGGCGTCGGTGTCGAAGATCGACCTCACGCCCACGACCAGCGGCAGCGTCGTGTCCTACGGTGCGCAGCTCACGCTCACCAACCCGCCGTCGGGGCTGCGGCCCGGGCAGTCGGCGAGCGTCGTGATCACCGTCGCGGAGGCCGACAACGTGCTGAGCGTGCCGGCCGCCGCGGTCACCACGGCGGGCACCACGAACGTCGTCACGGTGCAGCAAAACGGCCGCGATGTGCCGGAGCAGGTGCAGATCGGCGTGCGCGGTGAATCCACTGTGGAGATCAAGTCGGGCCTCAACGAGGGCGACAGCGTGGTCCTCACGGCCGCGTCGCCGACCACGACCACGAGCGGCGCCGGACAGCGCGGCGGCGGAATCGGTGGCTTCGGTGGAACGGGTGGCGCCGGCGGCGGCTTCCGCGGTGGCCAGGGTGGCTTCGGTGGCGGGGGACGCGGATGAAACCCGTGATCGCGGTCTCCGGACTGCGCAAGACCTACGGCTCCGGCGAGACGGCCGTCCACGCGCTGCGCGGGGTCGAGCTGGTCGTGCGGCCGGGGGAGTACGTGGCCATCATGGGCGCGTCCGGCTCCGGCAAGTCGACGCTGCTGAACATGCTGGGCTGCCTCGATGTGCCGACCTCCGGCAAGTACCTGCTCGACGGCTTCAGCGTCGCGGACCTCAACGAACGCCAGCTCGCCCTGCTGCGCAACCGCAAGATCGGCTTCATCTTCCAGTCGTTCAACCTCGTGCCGCGCACGAGTGCGTTGTCCAATGTAGAACTTCCACTCGTCTACAGTGGACTGCGCCGGGCCGCGCGCCGGGCAAGGGCGTTGGCCGCGCTGGAAATGGTGGGGCTCACCGAGCGCGCCAAGCACCTGCCGAGTGAGCTTTCCGGTGGGCAGCAACAGCGGGTCGCCGTGGCGCGAGCGCTGGTGACCGGGCCGGCGCTGCTGCTCGCCGACGAGCCCACCGGCAACCTCGACCGCGCCAGCACCGAAGATGTGCTGGGCGTGTTCGACCGGCTCAACGCCCTGGGCCGCACCATCGTGGTGATCACGCACGAGGACGAGGTCGCCGAGCACGCGCACCGCGTGGTGCGGGTCAGCGACGGGCGGATCGTGGCAGACGAGCTCAACCGCAGCGTCGGAGTGGTCGCGTGAACGTGTTCGAGGTGCTGCGCTTCGCCGTGCGCGGCCTCACCGCCAACAAGCTGCGCTCGACGCTCACCACGCTCGGCATCACGATCGGTGTCGCGTCGGTGATCCTGCTGGTCGCGGTGGGCAACGGTGCTTCGGCTGCGATCGCCGCCAGCATCCAGGGGCTGGGCACGGACGTGGTCAACGTGTCGCCCGCGCGTGGCGGTGGCCAGGGCAGCGAGGCGCGGCCGCTGACCGTGCAGGACGCCCACGCGCTCGTGGACCCGGTCGGCGCGCCCGACGTGAAGGCCGCTTCGCCGGTGGTGAACACCAATGCGACCGCCACTTACGGGCAGACGTCGTACGACATCTCCTCCGTCGCGGGCACCGAACCGGCCTACTTCGCCACCACCAACCGCCAGATCGCCGACGGCGCGCTCTTCACCGCCGAGGACGTGACGCAGGCGCGCAAGGTCGTGGTGCTCGGGCCCACCACCGCGCAGTCGATCTTCGGCACCGCCGAGCCGGTGGGCAAGAACGTACTGCTCAACAGCATCCAATTCACCGTGGTCGGCGTGCTGCAGGCCAAGGGCAGCACCGGGCTGACGAACGCCGACGACGTCGCCATCGCGCCGATCAGCGCGGTGCAGAACTCGCTCGCCGGCTACGGCAACCTGAGCCAGATCGCCGTGCAGGCCACGTCGGCCGACTCCGTGGCGCTCGCGCAGGCCGAGATCACCGCGATCCTCAACGCCCGCCACGGCATCCGTCTCGGCGGAACACCCGACTACCAGATCCAGAACTCCGAACAGCTGCTGGCGACGCGGACATCGGCCACGCAGACGTTCACCGTGCTGCTGGGCGCGGTCGCGGCGATTTCCCTGCTGGTGGGCGGAATCGGCGTCACGAACATCATGCTGGTGACCGTGACCGAGCGGATCCGCGAGATCGGCATCCGCAAGGCGATCGGTGCGCCCCGGGCGGCGATCCTCGGCCAGTTCCTCGCCGAGGCCACGATGCTGAGCCTCTTCGGCGGGTTCCTCGGCGTGGTGATCGGCGTGGTCGGCAGCCAGTTCAGCTTCGCGGGCATCACCCCGGTGGTGGTGCCGTCGTCGATCGTGCTGGCCTTCGCGGTGTCGGCACTGATCGGTCTCTTCTTCGGCAGTTTCCCGGCGAACCGGGCCTCGCGCCTGCGCCCGATCGACGCCCTCCGGCACGAGTAGGAGCCTTCGCACATGTCTTCGTCCACCCAGTCGCCCGGGTTGGGAAATCCCGTCCCCGACGAGCCGACGACCGAGTTTCCGCCGGTGACGGCGCCGTTGACTGCTTCGCTTTCTCCTTCTCCTGAGGAAATCGTGGCTTCCCCGGCCGTCGAGGGTGACCTCGACCAGGAGATGAAGCGGGTCGCCAAGCCGTTCGGCAAACCGACGTTCGTGCTGGCCGGCCTGCTCGTGATCGCCCTGTCCTTCGCCGGCGGCGCCTGGACGCACTCGGCACTCGGCTCAAGCGGTGGCGGCGGTGCCGCCGCCGCCCGCACCGGCGGCCAGCAGGGTGGCGCCCGCGGCGGCTTCGGCGGCCGCGGCACCGGCCAAGGCACCGGCACCGGCCAGGAAGGCACCGGCCAACAGGGCGCGGGCCAGGGCGCCGGCGGCTTCACCGGCGCCCGCGGCGGCGCCGGCCGCGGCACCGTCGGCACGGTCGAAAAGGTCGACGGCACCACCGTCACCCTGAAAACCGTGCAGGGCGCCGACGTCACCGTGTCCACTTCGGACTCCACCACCGTCGGCCTCACCCAGCCCGGTAAACTCTCCGACCTCAAACCCGGCGCCACCGTCACGGTCCAGGGCCGCCCCGGCTCCGACGGCACCGTCGCGGCGCAGGCGATCGTGCAGCAGCCCGCCCGCTGACCCCACTCGCCTCTTGCGTAGCCATTTGTCGCTCTCGGTAGACCCCGTGGACGCGTGTGGGGGTCTACGTCGACGGTTGTATTACGGCGGCAGAGGACTGTGATCACACAGGAGGAGAAGGGTTCCGATGTCAACGTGGCATCCCATCTTGTTTTGCGAGAGTCCGCTCAAGTGATCGCCAAGGTGTCCGGCTCCGAAACCGCGGTCGAGGTGATCAACGACCTGGTCAAGGTCGTCGGCGTCACCGCCTACGACGAGAACTTCCCGCTCGTCCGTCCCCTCATGGACGCGCTGTCGTACCCGGTCCTCGAAGGCGGCAACGTCGGCGTCCGCCGCAGGCAGCTGCAGGAGCTGATCCGGACGCCCTGCTACGACCCGCTGTCCGCCTCCGGCCTGGCCTGAGCGGCGGTCAACGCCGGCACCAGCGGCGCGAGAGCGGACCGCAGCAGGTCCGCCACCGTGCCCGAAACCACGACAAAGCCCGAGGTCACTGGCTGGGCCCACTGTTCGAGCGCGATCCGCACGGCGGCGGCGACGGCGGCCGCCAGCACGCGGGCGGTGGGTCCGTCCGGCACCCGCTCGGCCAGCACGGAGGTCAACGGCGGTTCCAGAGCCTCCGCCGAGCGCGCGTACGCGCTGCGCAACGCAGGGCTCGTCGTGATGAGCAGCAGCGCTTCGCGGGCGTCCTCGTCGGGCTCGGTGTACTGCTTCACCACGGCTTCCACCACCGCGTCGGCCAAGCTGCCCGAAGAAGCGCGGACGGCGGCCGCGACCCGCGATTCACGATCGCTGGTCACCGCGAAGACGATCGCGTCCTCCCGGCTGGCGAAGTAGTTGTTGTACGTCCGCGGCGAAACCCCGGCGGCTTCGGCGATGTCGTCGACCCGCACGTTCTCCGGCCCACGTTCCCGCGCCAGCCGCAACGCGGCGGAGCTCAACGCCGTGCGGGTGGCTTGCTTCTTGCGTTCACGCAGACCGGTCACCGGCCCAGTAAAGCCGAAAAACTGCGGATCCGCAATATTGCGTGCACGCAACTTTGAGAGCTAGTCTCCCCGCCATGAGAGCCAACGGCATTGCCTACGACACCGGATTCCTCAAGAACGGGGCCACTTCCTGGGACGACTTCGACCCGGACGTCGTCCGGCGCGAGCTCACGATCATCCGCGACGAGCTGCACTGCACCGCCGTCCAGCTCGTCGGCGGCGTTCCCGAGCGGCTGGAGATCGCCGGCCGGCTCGCCGCCGAGCTGGGCCTGGAGGTGTGGTTCTCGCCGTACCCGCTGGACCTGACCGTCGACGGGTTGCACGAACTGTTCGCCGACTGCGCCGAACGCGCCGAGCGGATCCGCCGCACCGGGGCGGAGGTCGTGTTCGTCGCCGGGGCCGAGCTGTCCGTGATGGTCCAGGGCTTCGCCGACGGCGCCACGCTGGAGCAGCGCCTGGCCTGGCTGCTCGGCGACCCGGTCGACCGGCCCGCGCGCCTGGTGAAGGTGAGCGAACGCCTCAACGACTTCTTCCGCGAAGCCGTGCCCGCGATCCGCAAAACCTTCGGCGGCAAGGTCACCTACGCGGCCATCCAGTTCGAACGCGTCGACTGGGACCTGTTCGACTTCACGACGCTGGAGCTGATCCGCTCGGCCGCCGTCGCCGACGTGTTCCGCGAAGGCGTACGGACGTTGACACAACAGGACAAACCCGTGGTCATCACGGGGTTCGGCACGGCCACTTGGCGCGGCGCCGGTGACGTCGCGCCGCGCAGCATGGAGATCGTCGAGAACGACGAGCACGGCCGGCCGATCCGGCTGAAAGCCGTCTACGAACGCGACGAGCCCGGCCAAGCCCGGTACCTGACCGAGCTCCTGGAGATCTTCGAAGAAGAAGGCGTGGACAGCGCGTTCGTCTACCTATTCGCCCTGCGCACACACCCGCACCGACCCGACGGCGACCCGCGCGACGACCTCGACCTCGCGGGCGGCGGCATCGTCAAGGTGCTCGAAGGCCGCAGCGGCACGACGTACCCGGGCCTGCCGTGGGAACCCAAGGCGGCTTTCCACGCCGTCGCCGAGCGTTACCGCATCCAGCGCTAGTTTCCCGGCCGGGTGCCGCCTTAACCGGCGGTACCCGGGCAGCGGCTCTTCACGAAGCCGCTCACTCTCGAACCGGTACGCACCACCGCCTTCAGCCGTGGCACCGTCGCCCACGTCTTCACGGCGCGCGAGGCTAGTTGAGGTTCTCGTTCAGCGCGATGATCGCCACGTTCAGCGCCGTCGCGTAGACGATCCAGAAGAAGTACGGCAGCAGCAGCGCCGCGGCCAGGTGCGAGCGGCGGTAGAACAGCCCGATCGTCATCAGCGTGGTGAAGCCGAGCAGGATGATGTCCACGCAGGCCAGCCGCGTGGAGCCGCCCGCGAAGAACAGCGGTGTCCACAGCAGGTTGAACAGCAGGCTGACGCCGTACATGGCGAAGCCCTGCGTCTCGCCGTCTGTGCGCCAGTAGACCCAGCCGGCGAACGCGAGCAGCACGTACAGGAGTGTCCACACGGGACCGAACAGTTTCGCCGGTGGTGCCCAGTCCGGCAGGATCAGCCGCGCGTACGTCTCGGGCGCCGACGTGGCCGCGAGCGAACCCACGATGGCGACCACGGCGACCAGCACGAAGAACACCACGAGCACGACCCAGGGGTTGCGTCTGTGCGTGGGCGTGGTCACGTTCCCTCCCCGTCACGCCGCCTCGGCGGTACCTGGCTGAACCGCCGTGATCGGCAGGTTACCAATCCGACCAGAGGTAGGCGGGGACCAAACGGACGTTTACCAGGTTTCGCGACCGTCCCCGCCGTGACTGTGGTCGGATTGGCTACGAGCAGCACAGTGGAGCACCGCGGCCTGCGCGCGCGACGTCGGCCGCCGGCAATGCTCGGGGATTTGCGAGACTGGACGGGTGAGCACTGGCACCGAGCAGTCCAAGGTTTGGTTCGAACGCGCGAAGGCGGCCGTCCCGGGCGGGGTGAACTCGCCGGTGCGGGCGTTCAACTCGGTCGGCGGCACCCCGCGTTTCATGGTCCGCGGCGAGGGCCCCCACCTGTGGGACGCCGACGGCAATCGCTACGTCGACCTCGTCTCGTCCTGGGGCCCGATGATCCTCGGGCACGCCCACCCGCAGGTGGTCGAGGCCGCGCGCGCGGCCGCCACGAGCGGGCTGTCGTTCGGCACGCCGACGATCGGCGAGGTCGAATTGGCCGAGGAGATCATCGGCCGGGTCGAGCCCGTCGAGCAGGTGCGCCTGGTCAACTCCGGCACCGAGGCGACGATGAGCGCGATCCGCCTCGCCCGCGGGTTCACCGGCCGCGCGAAGATCGTGAAGTTCGCCGGGTGTTACCACGGTCACGTCGACGCGCTGCTGGCCCAGGCCGGCTCCGGTGTCGCGACGCTCGGACTGCCGACCTCGCCCGGCGTCACGGGCGCGCAGGCCGCCGACACGATCGTCCTGCCCTACAACGACCTCGACGCCGTGCGGAAGTCCTTTGTGGAGAACGAGGGCGAGATCGCGGCGGTGATCACGGAGGCGGCCGCGGGCAACATGGGCGCGATCGCCCCGGATGCCGGGTTCAACGCGGGCCTCGCGGAGATCGCCCACGAGCACGGCGCGCTGCTGATCATGGACGAGGTCATGACGGGCTTCCGCGTCTCGCGCGCCGGCTGGTTCGGCCTCGAAGGCGTGGCCGGTGACCTCTACACCTTCGGCAAGGTCATGTCGGGCGGGCTGCCGGCCGCCGCGTTCGGCGGTCGCGCCGACGTGATGGCCAAGCTCGCGCCGGGCGGTCCCGTCTACCAGGCGGGCACGCTGTCGGGGAACCCCGTCGCGGTCGCCGCGGGCCTCGCGACGCTGCGAGCGGCCGACGACTCGGTCTACGCGGCGCTCGACGCCAACGCGAAGCGGCTCGGCGGCCTCTTCGACGCGGCGCTGACGGAAGCGGGCGTCGCGCACAACGTGCAGTACGCCGGCAACCTCGTGAGCGTCTTCTTCGGCGACGGCGCCGTCCGCGACTACGCGGGCGCGCAGGCCACCGAGACCTGGCGCTTCCCGGCCTTCTTCCACGCGCTGCTCGACGCCGGCGTGTACGCGCCACCAAGCGCGTACGAGGCGTGGTTCGTGAACGCCGCGATGGACGACGACGCGTTCGGCGTGATCGAGGCGGCGCTGCCGGCCGCCGCCCGCGCCGCGGCCGAGGCGGTCAAGCCGTGACCACTGTCGTCCACCTCCTGCGTCACGGCGAAGTCCACAACCCCGACAAGATCCTCTACGGCCGCCTGCCGAACTTCCGGCTGTCCGACCGCGGGCAGCGCCAGGCGCTCACCGTCGCGGAAGCCGTGGCCGGCCACGACCTCGCGCACGTCGTCGCGTCGCCGCTGCAGCGCGCCCAGGAGACGGCGGCGCCGATCGCGGCCGCCCACCGCCTCGACATCGCGACCGACGAGGGCCTGATCGAAGCGGGCAACGTCTTCGAGGGCCAGCGCGTGGCCGTCGGCGACGGGGCACTGCGTCAGCCCAAAGCGTGGCCGCACCTGGTCAACCCGTTCCGCCCGTCGTGGGGCGAGCCGTACGTCGAGATCGCGCACCGGATGCTCGGCGCGGTGTACCGCGCCCGCGAGCAGGCCGAGGGGCGCGAGGCGCTGTGCGTGTCGCACCAGCTGCCGATCTGGACGCTGCGCCGGTTCCTCGAGGCCAAGCGCCTGTGGCACGACCCGCGCAACCGCCAGTGCTCGCTGGCCTCGCTGACGTCGCTGGTCTTCGACGGCGAGGCCCTCGTGGACATCGTTTACAGCGAGCCCGCGGGCACCACGGACCCGAAGGTGACGGGCGCATGAAGCGGGCGATCGGCGCTCTGCTGGCCGCCGCGTTGCTGGTGGCCGGTTGCTCCACGGGCAAGGACGCCGTTGTCTCCGGCGGCACCTTCACCTTTGTCTCGCCCGGCGGGCAGATCGACATCACCTACCCGCTCGACAAGCGCCAGACGGCCCCGGTACTGGCCGGCGACGACCTGATGAACGAGGGCAAGCAGCTTTCGCTCAACGACTTCGCGGGCAAACCGGTGGCGATCAACCTGTGGGGCCAGTGGTGCGGGCCGTGCCGCGTCGAGACGCCGGAACTGGAGCAGGCGGCCAAGCAGCTCCAGCCGCTCGGCGCCGGGATCATCGGCCTCGACGTCCGCGACCCGGCCCGCGATGTCGCCCAGGACTTCGTCCGCGACCGCAACGTCACGTACCCGTCGATCTGGGACCCGTCCGGCCGCGTTCTCCTGCAGCTCCAGGGCTATCCGCGCAACATCATCCCGTCGACGATCGTGCTGGACAAGCAGCACCGCGTGGCCGCGGTGTTCCTGCGGCCGATCCTGGCCTCGGACCTTTTGCCGGTGATGCAACGGCTGGCCGCGGAGAAATAACGCGTCCGGCCCAGCCGGTCACGAGTGGGACCTTGGTCCCCTTCGGGCTGTGGCGTACGTCCTGTGAGTTGCCCCCGCCCGTCTTACGCGAAGCTCACTGCCTACTCTCAAGTGCGTGAACTCCGTGTCCGAGCTGGCGATCTCCGGACCGCTGCTGCTCGCCGCGGGCGTGGCGTTGCTGGCCGGCGCGATCTCGTTCGCGTCGCCCTGCGTGGTACCGCTGGTGCCCGGGTACCTGGCGTACCTGGCGGCGCTGGTGGGAGCCGACGCGCCGGCGGTGAGCGTCAACGAGGAACGCAAGAAGGGTCGCTACGCCGTGCTCGGCGCCGCGGGTCTGTTCGTGCTCGGGTTCACCGTTGTGTTCGTCGCGACGCTCGGCACGCTCGTCTGGCTCGCCGACACCCTGCTGATCAACCAGGACCTGCTGCAGCGCATCGGCGGCGTGCTCACGATCGCGATGGCGCTGGTGTTCCTCGGCTGGATCCCGGGTCTGCAGCGAGAGGTCCGCTCGCACCGGGTGCCGGGCGGCGGGATCTGGGGCGCGCCGCTGCTGGGTGCGGTGTTCGGCCTCGGCTGGACCCCGTGCATCGGCCCGACGCTCTCGGCTGTCACGAGCCTCGCGAGCGCCACGGGCGGGGCGGCCGCGCGCGGCTACCTGCTGGTGCTCGTCTACTGCCTGGGCCTCGGCCTGCCGTTCCTGCTGATCGCGCTCGGCGCCCGCTGGGCCGTGCGCGCCACCGACTGGCTGCGCCGCAACGGCCGCCGCGTGCAGCTCATCGGCGGCGGGCTGCTGATGGTCGTCGGCATCCTGCTCGTCACCGGACTCTGGGGAGACGTCATGGGCTGGCTCCGCAACTCCGTCGCCTCGAACCTGGTGCTGCCACTGTGACGACCACCGAAGCGCCCCCCGCCAACCCGCAGCGCCCGTACAAGCCTTCGGCCGGCAAGCAGCTGCTCGCCTTCCTGCGCAACACCTGGCGCGGCCTCACGTCGATGCGCACCGCGCTCGTGCTGCTGTTCCTGCTGGCGCTCGCCGCGCTGCCCGGCGCGCTGCTGCCGCAGAACCGGCTCAACGCGGCCAAGGTCGACGAGTACATCTCGGCCCACGGCTGGTGGGGCACCCTGCTCGACAAGCTGGAGTTCTACGACGTCTACTCCAGCGTCTGGTTCTCGGCGATCTACCTGCTGCTGATGATCTCGCTCATCGGCTGCCTCACGCCGCGCAGCTGGGACTACGTCAAGCAGATGCGCGCGAAGCCCGTGCTGACGCCGCGCAACCTGGCGCGGATGCCGCACCACCGCATCGTCCGCACCTCGCGCACGCCCGAGTCGATCCGCGAAGACGTGCGCAAGCAGCTGTCCGGCTGGCGCAAGATCGAGCGGGATGAAGACGGCGGCTACAGCATCTCCGCCGAACGCGGCTACCTGCGCGAGACCGGCAACCTGCTCTTCCACTTCGGCATGCTCGGCCTGATCATCTTCTTCGCCCTCGGCAAGCTCTACAGCTACGAGGGCCAGGTCATCGTGCAGGCCGACGGCAGCCAGTTCTGCAACTCCGGCATCTACAACTACGACTCGTTCGAGGCCGGCCTGCGCATCGACGGCACCGACCTCGACGCGTTCTGCGTGAAGGTCAACGACTTCACCGCGAACTACACGCCCGCCGGTGAGGCCGACTACTACCACTCGAACATCCAGTACCAGTCGGGTGCCGACCTCACCACGAACACCTGGCGGCCGTACAACCTGCAGGTCAACGACCCGCTGCGCACTGTCGGCGACCGCGTCTACCTGCTCGGCAACGGCTACTCGCCCCAGTTCACCGTGACTTTCCCGAACGGCGAGAAGCGCACGCAGAACACGCAGTGGCGGCCCACCGACACGACCACGATGCTTTCGCAGGGCGCCACCAAGTTCGACCAGCCGGGCGTGACCGACGAGATCCAGCGCCGCACCAAGCAGCTCGCGATCACCGGGGTGCTGGCGCCGACGTCGTTCGTCCACGAGGGGATCCTCACCTCCACTGCGCCCGAGCTGAACAACCCGATGGTCGCCGTCGACGTGCTGCGCGGCGACCTCGGCCTCGACGCGGGCCGCGGGCAGTCGGTGTTCGAGGTCGACCAGGGCCTCGTGGCCGACGGCCGCCTCAAGCGTGTGGCGCGGCAGAACCTGGCCATCGGCCAGTCGGTCACGCTCGACGACGGCACCAAGGTGCGCTTCGACGGCGTGAACAAGTGGGTGAACCTGCAGATCTCCCACGACCCCACGCAGGTGTACGTGCTCGGCTTCGCGATCGTGATGTTCGTGGGCCTGGGCGGATCGCTGCTGGTCAAGCGGCGGCGGGTGTGGGTGCGGGTGCGCCCAGGTGACGACGGACACGCGGGTACCGTGATCGAGGTCGCCGGGCTGGCGCGCACCGACCAGGCAGGGTACGGCGAAGAGTTCCAGCGGATCAGCGAACGGCTGGTCACGGGCCGGAAAGGCAGCTGAGGCATGCAGATCAACGAGACGTTGTCGCAGTACAGCGACTGGTTCTACACCACCACGGTGGCGATCTACGTCCTCGCGCTCCTGCTCTCGCTGTTCGAGCAGGCCTTCGGCGCGAAGGGCCGCCGCGCCCACGAGCGCAGCGCGCAGAAGTCGCTGGTCGGCGCCGGCGGGCCGGTGATCGAGGACGCCGACAACCCGGCCGAGCCCGATGCCCCGCGCGAGGTCGGCCGCGCCGAGCGCATCGGTCGCATGGGGGCCTCTCTGCTGGTGCTGGGCGCGCTGCTGCAGCTCACCGCGATCGTGCTGCGCGGGCTCGCCGTGCACCGCGCGCCGTGGGGCAACATGTACGAGTACGGCATGGCGGTCACCTTCATCACGGTGGTCGCGTGGCTGATCGTGATCCGGAAGTTCCCGGTGCGCCACCTCACGGGCTTCCTGCTGCTGCCCGTCGTGATCCTGATGTTCATCAACGGCACGCTGCTCTACACGGTGGCCGCGCCGGTCGTGCCCGCGCTGCAGTCCTACTGGCTCTACATCCACGTGTCGGCCGCGATCATCGGCTCCGGCGTGTTCCTCGTGCCCGGCGTGGCGAGCGTGCTCTACCTGTTCCGCACCGCGTACGACAGCAACCCGGCCAAGTTCCCCGGCTTCGGCCCGAAGCTCCCGGCCGCCGACGTGCTCGACCGCATCGCCTACCGCGCCACGATCGTGGCCTTCCCCATCTTCACCTTCGGCGTGCTGTGCGGCGCGGTGTGGGCCGAAGCCGCGTGGGGCCGGTTCTGGGGCTGGGACCCGAAGGAGACCGTCGCCTTCATCGCGTGGGTCGTTTACGCCGCATACCTGCACTCCCGCGCCACCGCGGGGTGGCGCGGCACGCGGGCGGCCGTGATCAACATCGTCGGCTTCGCGGTGACGATCTTCAACCTGTTCTTCGTCAACCTGGTGACTGCCGGACTGCACTCCTACGCAGGGGTGAACTGACCGGGGGTCCACGCGGTTCGTAACACTCCACCCGACTACCGTCGATACCTGGAGGATCCAGCAGGCGGTGCGATCGGGAGGTTGGCAGCGGTGACCGGACCCAGCGAAGAGGCGGCCACCCGGACGGAGTCCGGCGGTGTTCCAGGGCAGCCCGAGCAGGCTCAGGCACAGCCCGAACCCACTCCGGAACCGGCGGCCGAACTGTTCTCCGACGAACGTACGGACTCGACGCCGCACCCGTCCGCGGACGCGTACGAGGCCCAGCCGACTCAGGTCGTGGCCTCGCCCAACCCGAACTCGGGCCCGCACGCCGTGCCGGGTCAGCCTGTTGCTCAGGCGGGCCAGCCGGCACAGCCCGGCCAGGTTCCGCCCGGGTATGCGCAGCAGCAGTACGACCAGAACCTCCCGCCGCTGCAGCCGCAGCAGCAGTACCCGCCCGCGGGTTACCCGCAGCAGCAACCGCCGTCGCAGCAGCAGCCTTCGGGCCTGCCGCAGCCGGGCGGCCGGCACTCGGCCGTGCCCGACGACCTGACCACCGCGCACCTGGTGAAGCAGGCGAAGCGCACGCCGCAGTCCGGCTGGCGCAAGGCGCTGTACGTGGGCACCGGCAAGCTGCTCAACCCCGGCGAAAGTCCGGCCGACACGCGCCGGCGCGAGCTGATCGCGCGCGTGAATCAGCCGCTGCGCGGGTGCTACAAGATCGCGATGCTCTCGCTCAAGGGCGGCGTCGGCAAGACCACCACCACGACGACGCTGGGCTCGACCTTCGCGTCGCTGCGCGGCGACCGTGTGGTGGCCGTGGACGCGAACCCGGACCGCGGCACGCTGTCGCAGAAGATCGCGATCGAGACCACGGCGACCGTGCGGCACCTGCTGCGCGACGCCGAGAAGATCACCCGCTACAGCGACGTCCGCTCGTACACCTCACAGGGCTCCAGCCGGCTGGAGATCCTCGCCAGCGAGCAGGACCCGGCCGTGTCGGAGGCCTTCTCCGAGACCGACTACCGGCGCACGGTCAACCTGCTGGAGCACTTCTACAACATCGTGCTCACCGACTGCGGCACCGGCTTGATGCACTCGGCGATGAAGGGCGTGCTCGACGTCGCCGACTCGCTCGTGGTCGTCTCGTCGGGCTCTGTCGACGGCGCCCGCAGCGCCTCGGCCACGCTCGACTGGCTCGAGGCCCACGGCTACGGCGACCTGGTGAAGCGCTCGGTCGTGGTCATCAACTCCGTGCGCCCCAAGGGCAGCTCGGTCGACCTCGACAAGCTCTCGGCTCACTTCGGCGCCAAGGTCCGCGCCGTGTGCCGCATCCCGTTCGACGCGCACCTCGAGGAGGGCGCGGAGATCGAGCTGGAACGCCTCGGCGGCGACACGCGTCTGGCGCTGCTGGAGCTGGCGGCGACCGTGGCCGATGGCTTCGGGGCGCAGCAGTACCGCTGACACTTGATGGATGAACGGCGCCCCGGGCCTGCCTGACCTGGGGCGCTTCTTTACGTTCCGGCGGTCACGCGTCCGGGTCGTCGGTGGGCCGCTTGCGCTGTTGCTCGCCGAGCTTGCGCAGGAAGTCGGGGTCGTCGTCGGGGGCGAGGGTCGGCCGCCGGTCCGGCACGCCGATGCGTTGCGCCCCGAAGGCCCGCCACAACAGAACGGCGATGGTGATGGCGCCCACCGCTGCGAGCAGAGCGATCATGCCCGGTCCTTCCGTCGTGCAAGGCCTTGCCGACTCCCCACATTACCAATCCGGCCAAAAGTAGGTGGGTACGCAACGGAGGGGCGCCCTGTCTGGCAACCGTTCCCGCCGTGGCTGTGGTCGGGTTGGTCACCGGAAGCACAGTAGCCCGAAATCTCCTCGGCGGCCCGGAGCGAGGTCACGACGGCACGACCGCGGTTCGTGGACCGGGTACGACGAAGGGTCGTGACCGGTAAGAGGTGCGGGAAGTCACCTCTTACCACTCACGACCCTCTCGTCGCGGTGGTTCAGGCCTTGCGGGCCGGTTCGCTCGCGTCGGTGGTGAGCTCGGCGAGGAGCTCGTTCACCTCGGACTCGCGGAACCTGCGGTGCCCGCCCGGGGTCCGGATCGAGCCGATCCGGCCGGCCGTGGCCCACCGGGTGACCGTCTTCGGGTCCACCCGGAACAAGGCGGCCACCTCACCCGGAGTGAGCAACCTTCCGCCCATCGTCGCGGTCATTTTCCGCCTCCTTAACGACCTACTTGCTATACCGGAGGCATCGGGCCTTTCGCCCGTCGCGCCGGGGTAGCCAACGCGGCAATCGTGGCACTTCACCCGTCGGGTACTCGAACGGTTGTCCTTGAGTAAAGAGCCCTTAAAGTGCAAAAGGGACATAACCTCTGACGTCCTCCCGTGTGTGAAGTCCTTGTTCAAATGGCTCTGACCAGGAGGTTTTCTTCTGCGGAGCGGCGACCTCAGGTAAAGACGCGCTAAAGGGGCATCGCGGGCGATAGCGGCCATCGGCGACGTTGTGACGCAGTAGACACTCTGTGGCGTTGATCGGGGCGCCTTACCTTCCCTGCGGCCGGCGCGGGCCGCGAAGCATAATGAGCCCGTGGATCAGCTGGACCGGAAGATCATCGCGGCGTTGCGGGTCAACGGCCGGGCCACCTACGCCGACCTCGGCCGCTCCGTCGGTTTATCGGCCTCGTCGGTGCACGAACGAGTCGGCAAGCTCGAGGCCGCGGGGGTGATCACCGGCTACCACGCGATGGTGGACCCGGGCACCGTCGGCCTGGGGGTCACGGCGCTGGTGGGCATCCACCCGACGGACACCGCCACCGACGAGGACGTGGCCACCGCGCTCGGCGAGCTCGCCGAGGTGGAGAGCTGCTACGCCGTGGCCGGCGACGAGGCGTTCGTGGTGAAGGTGCGCGTGTCGACCGTCGACGAGCTGGAGCACACCCTCGGGCGGCTGCGGCGCATCCCGGGCGTCGGGCGCACCAACACGACGGTGGTGCTCTCGACGCGCTTCGAGGGCCGTCCGAACAACGCGGGCCTGGACGAAGAGGCCGAGAACAAGGCGTAGCCTCCCTTGATGTGAGCGAATCGCCGGAACACGAATCGCCGGAACACCTGCCCCGTGACCTGACGCTGTACCTGGTCGCGCGCTTCGCACTGGTGGCCGTGGTCGCCTTGGTGCTGTCGCTGGTCGGGGTGCCGCTGCTGGTGTCCCTCCTCATCGGGCTCGTCGTGGGCCTGCCGCTGGGTCTGCTGCTCTTCCGCAAGCTCAACGCGCGCGTGACGGCCGGGCTGGCCAAGCGCAACGAGTCGCGGGCTCGCGCGCGGGCCGCGCTACGCGCCCAGCTGCGCGGTGACCTCCCGGCGAACCCGGGCGACGAGGC
The DNA here is from genome assembly GCF_040682095.1 of Amycolatopsis sp. NPDC051372. Classification (NCBI taxonomy): domain Bacteria; kingdom Bacillati; phylum Actinomycetota; class Actinomycetes; order Pseudonocardiales; family Pseudonocardiaceae; genus Amycolatopsis; species Amycolatopsis sp. NPDC051372. The sequence continues at coordinate 74,195 of NZ_JBFBAF010000003.1, read as the reverse complement.
CGCGTGAGCAGGCTCCACAACCGCGCCTGGGTGCGTGAGGCCGTCCGCATCATCGAGGCCGACGCGAACCGCAGCGCCGACACCCACCTGCACGTGTTCCCGCTGCCCCAGGAATGGGGCGTCGACCTCTACCTGAAGGACGAGTCCGTGCACCCCACGGGCTCACTCAAGCACCGGCTCGCCCGGTCGCTGCTGCTCTACGGCCTGGTCAACGGCCAGATCGGCCCGGACACCACGCTCATCGAGGCCTCCAGCGGCTCGACGGCGGTGTCCGAGGCGTACTTCGCGCGCATGCTGGGGCTCAAGTTCGTGACCGTGGTGCCGCGGCGCACGAGCAAGGAGAAGATCGCCCTCATCGAGTTCTACGGCGGCGAGTGCCACTACGTCGACCGCGCCCCGGACATGTACCCGGAGGCCGAACGCCTCGCCGCCGAGTGCGGAGGGCACTACCTCGACCAGTTCACCTACGCCGAGCGCGCGACCGACTGGCGTGGCAACAACAACATCGCGGAATCGGTGTTCGCGCAGATGCGCGCCGAGCGGCATCCGGTGCCGTCGTGGATCGTGGTCGGCGCCGGGACGGGCGGCACGAGCGCGACGTTCGGGCGGTATGTGCGGTACAAGCGCCACACGACCAAGATCGCCGTGGTGGACCCGGAGAACTCATCGTTCTTCAGTGCCTGGGAGACCGGGGCGCTGGACTACTCGACGGGGATGCCGTCGCGGATCGAGGGGATCGGCCGGCCGCGGGTGGAGCCGTCGTTCGTGCCCGGGGTGATCGACGAGATGTTCTCGGTGCCGGATGCCGGGTCGCTTGCCGCCATCCGGTTGTTGCGCGATCACACGGGGCACTGGGCGGGTGGGTCCACGGGGACGAACCTGTACGGCGCGTTTTTGCTGATCTCGCGGATGATCGCCGAGGGACAGGCCGGGTCTGTCGTCACGTTGTTGTGTGACGGTGGGGATCGGTATGCGAACACGTACTACTCGGATGAGTGGTTGGCGGAGCAGGACCTCGACATCGCGCCGTATCGGGCGAAGTTCGATGAGTTTCTGCTGACCGGTCGGTTTGAGGGGTAGGCCTTGTAGGTCCTTGTGGTCCTCGCAGGGCGTGTTGCGCTGGGAGAGCACCCCGAAGCTGGATTGTGTTGACGGAGGCTTCGGATCGGGGTGCCGGGGCGGGTCTGGGTGCTGGGTTTGGTTGGGTGGGTCTGTTGCGTTGAGTGGGGGGCGGTGTGTCGCCTGGGTGTGGTCAGAGGCTGAGTGCGAGGGCGCTGAGGACTGCCCAGGCGAGCATGGCCAGGCCCGTGTCGCGGAGGGCGGGGATGAGTTCGCGGCCGACCTTGCCGCTGCCGACTGCGCGGACGGACTTGAGCAGCATGGGGGCCGTGACCAGGGCGATGAGTTGCAGTGGGTGCCAGATGCCGAGGACCACCGTGAGCACGTAGGGCACCGTCACCAGTGCGAGGTACAGGCGGCGGGTGCCGGTGTCGCCGAGGCGGGTGGCGAGGGTGCGTTTGCCCGACTCGATGTCGGTGGGGATGTCGCGGAGGTTGTTGGCCGTCAGCACGGCCGTGGAGAAGCAGCCGACCGCGACGGCGCAGCCCAAGCCGGCCCAGCTGACGCGCCCGGCCTGCACGTAGAGGGTGCCCAGGACGCCGGCGAGGCCGAAGAACACGAAGACGGCGATCTCGCCGAAGCCGTAGTAGCCGTAGGGCTTCTTGCCGCCTGTGTAGAACCACGCGCCGAGGATGCAGACGCCACCCATGATCAGCAGCCACCAGAAGCCGGTGAGGGCCACGAGCAGCAGGCCAAGGACGCCGGCCAGGCCAAGACACACCAGCGCCGCCGCGAGGACGGCCTTCGGGGCGGCTGTGCCGGAGCCGACGAGTCGCAGCGGGCCGACGCGGTTCTCGTCGGTGCCGCGCACGCCGTCGGAGTAGTCGTTGGCGTAGTTCACGCCGATGATCAGAGCGAGCGCGACCAGCAGCGCGAGCACCGAACGCCACCACGAGAACGCGTCCAGCGCGATCGCCGCCCCGACGCCCGCGACCACCGGCGCGATCGCGTTGGGCAGCGTCCGCGGGCGGGCGCCTTCGATCCACTCACTCACTGTCGCCATGGTCGTTATTCAACGCCATGCGATCTTCACCCGATCAGGAACCCGTGACCTGCCACGTGAGGGTCCCGCTGCTGTTCGGCTCGTCGGCCGACGCGGCGCCCGCGCCGATGAGCAACCCCACCGCAAGAGTCACGACCGCCACGGCAGCCTTCGTCCACCTCGTCATACCCCGAGGCAACCGTGATCACTGGCACCCTGTCAACGATGCGGCGGGATTTCACGCCGTCAGTCGGGCGAACAGGGCTTTGACGGCTGCCCGGTCGATCTTCCCGGGGCCACGCAACGGCAGTTCGGCCGTGAACTCGACCTGCTTCGGCGCCGCCGCGGCACCCAGTTCCTCGCGGACCACGGCTCGGAGCGTTTCGCCCGCGACCGGTCCCTCCGCGACCACCAACGCGACCACTGCTTCACCCCATTGAGGGTCCGGGATCCCGACCACGCAGACGTCGCGCACGCCCTTGATCGCACCGAGCACCCGCTCCACCGACCCCGCCGACACCTTCACACCGCCGGTGTTGATCACGTCGTCCGCGCGGCCGAGGACCTCGACGCGGCCGTCGTCGAGCAGCCGCCCACGGTCGGACGTGCGGAACCAGCCGTCCTGGAACGACTCCTCGGTGAGCGATGGTGCGAGCCGGTAGCCGTGGGCCAGCACCGGCCCGGAGATCCGCAGCCGCTCATCGGCATCCGGCTCCACGCGCACCCCGTCGAGCGGCACCCCGTCGTAGACACAGCCACTCGCGGTCTCGCTCATGCCGTACGCGGGGACGATACGCACGCCGGCCTCGACAGCCCGCGTACGCAGCTTCGCCGACGTCGCCGCAGCGCCCAGCACGATCCCGTCGAACGCGCGGGCCGCGGACAGCCCGGCCCCGCCGTCGTCGAGCAGCCGGACGAGCTGCGTCGGCACCAGCGCCGTGTACCGCGGCCCGTCCTCGGCCAGCACCGGCGCGGCGGCCGCGGCGAACTCGTCCGGCCGGAAGCCCGCCCCGGTCAGGACCGCGGCTTTCGTGCCCGCCAGCCGCGCGCGGACCAGCACCTGCAGGCCGCCGATGTAGTGCGCCGGCGTGGCGAGCAGCCAGTGGCCCGCCCCGCCGAGCCGCGCGTGCGTGGCGGTGGCCGACGACGTCAGCGCCCCCGGCGAGAGCAGCACGCCCTTCGGCGCGCCCGTCGACCCGGACGTGGCGATGATCACGGCCGTGTCCGGTTCGGCCGGGGTGTCCGGCGCCATGGCCTCGAGCACGCCGGGCGCGGCCGGGTCGGCCGAAGACAGCGGCAGCACGGCCTCGCCGCCGTCCAGCGCCGCCGCCACGGCCGTGTCCAGGGTGGACACCGCTTCGGCGCTCCCGTCGAGCCACACCACACGCACGAGGTCTCCCGGTGGATCAGTAGTAGTACGGGACGTCGGACCAATCCGGGTCCCGCTTCTGCAGGAACGCGTCGCGGCCTTCCACGGCTTCGTCCTGCATGTACGCCAGCCGCGTGGTCTCGCCGGCGAAGAGCTGCTGGCCGACGAGGCCGTCGTCGATCGCGTTGAACGCGTACTTCAGCATGCGCTGCGCCGTCGGGGATTTGCCGACGATGGCCCAGCCCCACTCCAGCGCCACCTTCTCCAGATCGGCGTGGGGGACGACCTCGTTCACCGCGCCCATGTGGTGCATCTGCTCGGCGGTGTAGTCGCGGCCGAGGAAGAAGATCTCGCGGGCGAACTTCTGCCCGACCTGGCGGGCCAGGTAGGCGGAGCCGTAGCCGGCGTCGAACGAGCCGACGTCGGCGTCGGTCTGCTTGAAGCGCGCGTGCTCGGCGGAGGCGAGCGTGAGATCGCACACGACGTGCAGCGAGTGCCCACCGCCCGCGGCCCAGCCGGGAACGACCGCGACCACCGGTTTCGGCATGAACCGGATCAAGCGCTGGACCTCGAGGATGTGCAGCCGGCCGGCGCGAGCGGGGTCGACCGTGTCGGAGGTCTCCCCGCTTGCGTACTGATACCCGGAGCGTCCGCGAATACGCTGGTCACCGCCGGAACAGAACGCCCAGCCGCCGTCCTTGGGCGACGGCCCGTTGCCGGTGAGCAGGACGCAGCCGACGTCGGAGCTCATCCGGGCGTGGTCGAGGGCGCGGTAGAGCTCGTCGACCGTGTGCGGGCGGAAGGCGTTGCGGACCTCCGGACGGTCGAACGCGACGCGGACCACCCGTTTGCCGGAGCGGCTCTCGGCAGAGCGGTGGTAGGTGATGTCGGTGAAGGCGAAACCTTCGACCTCGGTCCACGCGGCGGGGTCGAACAGCTCGGAAACTAGGGCGTCATCCACGTTTGGGAGAATAGGACCTGTGGACATCTCTGCTGTGCCTGATGCCGCCTCCGCAGGAGGTAGCGCGTCTGTGGGCGACCTACCCGGAGCCTGCCGGTGAACCCCTCCACCGCGCAGGCCAGGGTCATCGTCGACGAACTGGTCCGCAACACCGTGTCCCACGTAGTCCTCTGCCCGGGCTCGCGTAACGCACCGCTGTCGATCGCGCTCTACGACGCGGCCGCGGCCGGGCGCCTCAAGCTCCACGTGCGCATCGACGAGCGTGGTGCCGCGTTCCTCGCGCTCGGCATCGCCGCCCGCACGGGCCGGCCGTCGGCGGTGGTCTGCACCTCCGGCACGGCGGCCGCGAACTTCCACCCGGCCGTACTCGAGGCCGACCGCGCGGGCGTGCCGCTGATCGTGCTCACGGCCGACCGCCCGCCCGAGTTGCGTTCCGCCGGTGCCAGCCAGGTGATCGACCAGTACCAGCTCTACGGCGACGCCGTGCGCTACTTCGACGAGCTGGCCGTCGCCGAGCGGCGCGCCGGCCAGAACTCCTACTGGCGCAGCCAGATCTGCCGCGCGTGGAACGCCGCCTACGGCGAGTGGCGCAGCGGCCCGGTGCACCTGAACATCCCGTTCCGTGAGCCGCTGGTGCCGGACCTCGACGACAGTGCCGGCGCCGGCGAGTGGTACGAGTCCACCGAAGGCCGCGCCGACGGCGAACGCTGGACCGAGCTCCCCGACTTCGGTGCCCTGCCGTCCTTTGTGGTGCCCTCGGCCCGCCACGGCCTCGTGATCGCGTGCGACACCGGCGTGCAGGCGGCCAGCGAGTGGGCCGAGCAGCACGGCTGGCCGGTGGTTTCGGAGACCGGTGGTTTGGGCCTGTCCGGCTCCACGGCCATCTCGTCGGGCGCGTGGCTGCTGGGCGTCGAGGAGTTCATCTCGCGGCACAAGCCGGAGCAGGTCCTGTGCCTCGGCCGGCCGACGGTGTTCCGGCAGGTCCAGAAGGTGCTCTCGGACCCCGCGGTGGAAGTTCTGCTGGTCCGCCCCGACTCCGACTGGCCCGCGCCGGCGCACAACGTCCGCCAGGTCGGCCAGTGGTTCGCCGAGCCCACGAAGCCCGCGGACCCGGAGTGGCTCGCCGGCTGGCAACGCGCCGACGCGGCTGCTGCCGCGGCCGTTTCTCGCGCTCTGGCCGAGGAGCCCTGGCCCAGCGGGTTGAGCGTCGCTTCGGAGCTGGTGGACGCCCTGCCGCAGGGTGCCCTTCTGGTGGTGGGTTCCTCGAACCCGACCCGCGATGTCGCCCTGGCCGGGACCCTGCGTCCCGACGTGCTCGTCCACCGCAACCGCGGCGTCGCGGGCATCGACGGCACGGTCTCCACGGCCATCGGTGCGGCCACCGTGCACCGCGCGCCTTCGTACGCTTTGCTGGGCGATCTGACTTTCTTGCACGACGCTTCCGGCCTGCTGACCGGCCCCGCCGAGCAACGTCCGGACCTCACCATCGTCGTCCTCAACGACGACGGTGGCGGGATCTTCTCGCTGCTGGAGCAGGGCGCACCCGAGCACGCGGACAGCTTCGAGCGAGTGTTCGGCACTCCCCACGGCGCCGATCTGGGCGCGTTGTGCGCGGGCTACCGGGTGCCACACGTGGTGGCCACTTCGGTGTCGGAGTTCCGCGCTGCGTTGAAGCCCGCGCCAGGCCTGCGGGTCGTCGAGGTGCGCGTGGACCGCTCGCGCCACCGCGACCTGCACGCCCGCCTTCGCAAGGCCGTGGCCTCGGCCGTCGGCAACGGCTGAGGTTCAATCCAGCGCGGTCCGCCACGCGTCCTCATGAGCGTCGAGGTAGTCGGCGGTCGCGAGCCAGTACGGGCCGTCCTCACGCCAGATGCGCGACCACGGCTGCACTGGGGCGTTCGCCCGCAGGAAGCCGTGCATCGCGCGGGCGCGGCGGCCGAGCGCGTCCGGGAGCTCGGCTCGTTGGCACTCGTCGAGGCCGTAGCCGTCGGTGAACGCGCGCAGGCGGGCGGCGGACTCCGCGACCGGCCGGTCGGCGCGCAGGTCCGCCGCGGTCTGCGCGGTGTAGGCGAGGTCCCACACCGTCGACGCCGGCGCCGTGCAGTCCCAGTCGATCAGCACCCACCCACGCTCGGCGCGCACGATGTTCCACGGCGCGACGTCGTTGTGGCACACGAGTTCTTCGCGGTCCGGCGGGATGAGCCGCTGCCAGGCCGCGTCCGGCGGCGGCGCGAAATCCGCCAACGCCTGGTGCAGCTCGGCCAGAGTCCGGCCGAGGTCGTGCAAGTCGCCGGGGGAGTACGGACCGCCCACCTCGCCCGGCACGAACTCCAGCACCTGCCGGCCGCGCTCGTCGCGCCCGAGTGGCCTCGGCGCCGCGCGGAACCCGACCGAACGCAGGTGCGCCAGCACCGCGTCCACGGCCTCGGTCCACGGCCCGGCCGGGCGCCGGACCGTGTCACCGACGCGGACGAGGCCGCTCGTCACGTTCCCGACCAGTGGTTCTTCCATCACACGATCGAGAATCGCCGCCTCGTCAAGCGATTACCTCTCGCAGTCCCAGCGGGTAAGAACCTCCCAACGGACGTACCTCGCAACTCGAACTCTGGCTACGTTCGAGCGCGTTGATCACCGTCTGGGAGGAAACGCCATGCGTGGAAGAGGTCGGGCCGGGCTCGGGTTGGTCGCGGCGGGAGTGGTGTCGGTGCTGGTTGCGGGGGTGGCGTCGGCCGCGCCGCAGCCGGGGGCGCCGGGGGTGGGTGATCCGTACTACCCCAACGCCGGCAACGGCGGCACCGACGTCCTGCACTACGACATCCGCCTGACCTACCAGCCGGACACCGACCGGCTGGCGGGCACGACGACCCTGCTGCTCACCGCGACGCAGGATCTGTCGCGGTTCGACCTCGACTTCGCGCTCAAGGCCAAGAGCGTGCTGGTCGGCAACGAGGCCGCGACCTTCGCCAACCAGAACGGCAACGGCGAGCTCGTCATCACCCCCGTGCACCCGCTGCTCAAGGGCCAGACCACCACCGTCGTCGTCGCCTACGACGACACGCCGTCCACCGAGGCCGTCGACGGGCTGCACGGCTGGAAGCACGGCGCGTTCGGCGCGCTGGGCGTCGATGAGCCGCAGAGCGCGCAGTGGTGGTTCCCCTCGAACGACCACCCCACGGACAAGGCCACCTACGACGTCAGCATCGAGGCGCCGGACGGTAACGCGGCCATCACGAACGGGACCCTCGTGCGCAAGACCCAGTCGCGCGCCGGCTGGACGCGGTGGAACTGGCGCAGCACGAAGCCGCAGGCCACCTACCTGACGTCGTTCGTCGTGGGCAAGTACGAGGTGAACCAGTCGACGACGCCGGACGGCAAGCCGTTCATCACCGCGTACGGCTCCGACCTCGGCGACTCCCTCTACGCGGCCAAGGCGAGTGTCGAGCGGACGCCGGAGATCGACGCGTTCCTGGTCACGCAGTTCGGGCCGTTCCCGTTCGAGGCCGAGGGCGGCGTGGTCACCAGCGGCATCACGTTCTCGCTCGAGAACCAGACCCGCCCCACCTACGGCCTGAAGAACTTCCTCAACGGCTCCAACACCACCCTCATCGCCCACGAAAACGCCCACCAGTGGTTCGGCGACAACGTCTCGCTCGGCAAGTGGAGCGACATCTGGCTCAACGAGGGCTTCGCGTCCTACGCCGAGTACCTCTGGTCCGAGCACGAGGGCGAGGGCACCACGGCCGAGCTCGCCCAGTACGCCTACGACTCCTACGCCGCCGACGACGCGTTCTGGCAGGTCCTGCCCGGCGACCCGGGCGAGGAGAACCAGTTCGACGGCGCCGTCTACGACCGCGGCGCGATGGCCCTGCAGGCCCTGCGCACCACCGTCGGCGACGACGCGTTCTTCGCCATCCTGCAGAAGTGGCAGGCGACGAAGGCCGGTGGCCACGGCGTGATCCCGGAGTTCGAGGCGCTGGCGGAGCAGGTGTCGGGCAAGCCGTTGCAGGCGTTGTTCCAGACGTGGCTGTACGCGTTGGGCAAGCCGGCCGTCGGTCCGAACGGTGCTGCCGCTCGGGCTGTGCGGGCGGGCCACGCTCTGGTCAAGCCGAAGTCCTACGACCAGATCCGGGCCAACCACCGCATGCTCGCCGCCGCAGGGGAACGGTGAGGCACTACTGTGCCGATCGTTACCAATCCGACCACAGTCACGGCCGAATGGCTTCGTAGCAACGGTTACGTGCCGAGTGGGGGTCGGCCTACTTTTGGCCGGATTGGTAACCTCGCGATGTGACGGTCAGGCGTGAGCGGGCGAGGCGCATCGGATGGTTCGCCGTCCTCGGTGCCGCCTCGCTCCTCACCGTGATGTGCGTGAGCCTGCTCTTCGCGGCGATCCGCAACGACAACGCCATCGAGTCCCACCTCGGCACGGCCACGGCCACCGTCGAGTCCGTGAACTTCGACCGCACGATCATCCAGTTCCAGAGCCCGGACGGCATCGTCCACAGCCCGGCCAACGGCGTCCTCTACCCGTCCGGCCTCCTGGCGGGCCAGCTCGTGGCCATCGAGTACGACGTCACGAACCCCGACCGCACCGCCCGCGTCGCCGGCCGCACCGCGACGCTCACCCTCCTGCCCCTGGGCACGACGATCCTGTTCACCTGGCTGGTCGCGGGTCCGCTGATGTGGTGGCTGCGCCGTCTGATCAAGCGCGACCGGGCCGCTCGGGCGGCGGCCGAGGTGCCGGAGGTCCCGGTCGCCTGACCCGTGGTTCGTCTTGGCCTGCGGCGCCGACCCTCTCGCTGCGTGCCTCGGTTGCTGCGACGTGGTTGTGGCGGCTCCGCCGAGGCGCGCCGTGTTGGCTTCGTGTTCACCCGGCGCCGGATTCGCGGCGACGTGACCGCTGTGCGGCCTGATCGAGCGCAGTGCTCAGGCGACCGAAACCCGGCCGCCTGAGCGCCGGATCAGGTCGTGGCGACCGTCGCCGTCTCCTGCCACCAGCTCAGGACCTCGTCCGCGACCCCCGGGGCGGCCACCAGAAGGCCGTCCGTCGGCAGCGTCGTGTCCTCGCCGTGCTTGTCCAGCACCACCGCGCCGGCTTCGATGGCCATGGCGACGGAGCCCGCGACGTCCCATTCGTGGTAGCTGTGCAGCACCGCGGCGGCCGCGTGGCCGAGCGCGACCTGCGCGATCGACAGCGCGGCCGAGCCCAGCACCCGCACGCCCGCGTGGGCGGCCGCCGCGCGCTCGATGAAGCCGCCCATCCCCGGCCACGGCCCCTTGCGCGCGAGCTCGGTGCAGACGATGGCGCCGGCCGTCACCCGACGGTCGACGAGCTGGATGGGTTTGCCGTTGGCGCGGGCGCCGCGGCCGCGGGCGGCGGCGTAGATCTGGGCGCGGTACGGGTCGGCGACCACCCCCACCACCGGCCCGGACGCGTCGATCAGCGCGAGGCTGTAGGCGCACCACGGCACGCCGGCGACGTAGTTGGCGGTGCCGTCGACGGAGTCCACCACCCAGCGGTACTCGGCCACGTCGGCGCCGTGGTCGGCGCCGAACTCGTGGCCGACCACGGGTATGCCGGGGAACTCGGCCGTCAGCACCCGGCGGGTGTGGCGCTCGAGGATGCGGTCGGTGTCGGTGACCCAGTCGAACGGGGAGTCCAGGGTCGAGGGGTGGGCTCCGCGGCCCGCCGTCGCGGTGATCACGTCGGTGGCGTCGTTGGCCAGCCGGCCGGCCACCTCGAGAGCCCTCGAGAGCAGCCCCGGCTCCACGGGCTGCGACGGCCTGGAGGACAAGAGGGTCATGCCTGCTTAGTCTGGGCCGTCCTGGTTTCCGGGACACGACCTTGAGGTGACATGTCGTGGCGAATCTGTCGACGGACTGTGTTCGGAAGCCAACGCTTCGGAGTGTTCGAACACCGTTGGCCCGTCGGTCACGAAGGATTGGTCCGGGTCGCGCACGCCGGTGCGACAGTGGCCGGGTGCGAGTCGCCATAGTCACCGAAAGTTTCCTGCCCCAGGTGAACGGCGTGACGAACTCTGTGCTGCGGGTCGTCGAGCACCTGGTCGACCGCGCCCACGACGTGCTCGTGGTGGCGCCGGGACCGGGGCCCGAGTCCTACCGCGGCGCACCGGTCGTCCGCATCCCCGCGCTGGACATGCCCGGCGTGCACTCCCTGCCGATCGGCCTGCCGACGCGCACCGTGCTGACGGCGCTCAGCGGCTTCCGCCCGGACGTGGTGCACCTGGCCTCGCCCTTCGTGGTGGGCGCGCGCGGCCTGGCCGCGGCGCGCCGCCTGCGGGTGCCGTCGATCGCCGTCTACCAGACCGACATCGCGGGTTTCGCCACGTCGTACGGCTTCGGCATCGGCGCGCGCGCCGCCTGGCGCTGGGTGCGCCGCGTGCACTCGCGCGCCGACCGGACGCTCGCCCCGTCGTCGGACTCCGTCGAGCAGCTGCGGCTGCACGGCGTGCCCCGCGTGCACCGCTGGGCGCGCGGCGTGGACATCGACCGCTTCTCGCCGTCGCACGCCGACCCCGCGCTGCGGGCCGAGCTGGCGCCCAACGGCGAGCTGCTCGTCGGCTTCGTCGGCCGGCTGGCGCCGGAGAAGGAAGTCGACCGGCTGGTGTCACTGGCCGGCGTGCCCGGCATCCGCGTGGTCGTGGTCGGTGACGGCCCCGAGCTGCCCTCCCTGCGCGAACGCCTCCCCGGCGCCGCCTTCCTCGGCGCGAAGTACGGTGACGAGCTGTCGGTCGCGTACGCGAGCCTCGACGTGTTCGTCCACACGGGACCGCACGAGACGTTCTGCCAGGCCGTGCAGGAAGCCATGGCCTCCGGCCTGCCGGTGCTCGCCCCCGACGCCGGCGGCCCGAAGGACTTGGTGTTGCCCGGCCGCACGGGGTACCTGCTGCCCGCCGACCGCGACGAGTTCGGCCGCGCGCTTGTCGAGCGCATCGACGACCTGCGCGACGCCGCCCTGCGGGCGCGGCTGGGGGAGAAGGCCCGCAAGGTCGTGCTGGGCCGGACGTGGCCCGCGGTGTGCCGGGAGCTGGTGGGTCACTACGAGGCCGTGCAGGACCGGGCCGCGCGCGCGGCCTGAGTGATGCACATCGTCCAGCTGGCGAACTTCTACGGGCCGCGCTCGGGAGGGCTGCGGACCGCCCTGCACCACCTCGGCGCGGGCTACGTCGCCAGCGGGCACCGCGTGACCCTCGTCGTGCCGGGCACCCGCTATGCCGTGGAGACGCTGCCCACGGGCGTGCGGCGGTACTCGCTGCCGGCGCCTCGGATCCCCGGCACGGGCGGCTACCGGGCGGTCGACCCGCATCGCGTGCGGTCTGTGCTGCGGCGGCTTTCGCCGGATCGCCTGGAGGTCTCGGACCGGCTGACGCTGCGCGGGATGGGCACGTGGGCTCGCCGCAATGGTGTTCCCAGCACGGTGATTTCCCACGAGCGTTTAGATCGTCTGCTGGAGCAGTTTCTTCTGCCACGGCCGGTTGCGCGCGGTGTCGCCGACGTCGCCAACCGCCGGATGGCCGCCAGCTACGACACGGTCGTGTGCACCACCGCCTTCGCCCGCGCCGAGTTCGACCGGATCGCCGCGCCCAACGTCCGCCGGGTCCCCCTGGGTGTCGACTTGGTGACCTTCGCGCCGTCGATGCGCTCGGACTCGTGGCGGCACTCACTGGCCGGTGGCGCGGACGCCCTCTTGGTCCACTGTGGACGCTTGTCTCCCGAGAAACACGTGGAGCGCAGCGTGGATACGGTCGCCGAACTCACGGAGACCGGCGCCCGCGTGCGCCTGGTGATCGCCGGCGACGGGCCTCGAAGACGCGCGCTGGAGCGCCGCGCCCGCGGCCTCCCCGTGACGTTCCTGGGATTCCTCTCCGGCCGCGACGAGGTCGCTCGCTTGCTGGCCACCGCCGACGTCTCGCTCGCCCCGGGCCCGCACGAGACGTTCGGGCTGGCCGCCCTCGAAGCCCTCGCCTCCGGCACCCCCGTGGTGGTCTCCGCGTCGTCCGCCCTGCGCGAGATCGTCCGCCCCGGCTGCGGCGCCGCCGTCGACGACCACGCCCCCGCCTTTGCGACCGCGGTCACGGGGCTCTTGGACAGTCCCGAAGACCTCCGCCGCGCCGCCGCCCGGGCCCGTGCGGAGGAATTCGCGTGGCCGGAGTCGGTGCGGGGGATGCTCGCCGCTCTCGGCTGACGTTGGGTGGGGTCGACGTCGGGTGGGTTTGATCCGCGCGGGCCAGCCCAGCCCGGGGCAGTCCACTCCGACCAATCCACTCGGGCAGTCCCGGGCCCGACCGCATCGCGACCGGCGCGACGGGTCCCTTCGCGCCGCGCGACGGCCACGAGCGGACCTTTCGTGCCACAGGCGGAGCGTGAGTGGATCTTTCGTGCCATCCGCGCGGCACGAGGGGACCGTTCGTGCTGGTCTGCTGGGTGCGAGTGGTCCTGTCGCGAGGGGCCGGGTTGCGCCAACTCGAGCTGCGCGAGTGGACCTTTCGTGCCGCGGCTGGCGTGCGAGGGGACCGATCGTGCCGTGTTGGTGGGGCGAGTGGATCTTTCGTGGCATCCGCGCGGCACGAGGGGACCGTTCGTGCTGTGCGGATGGGTGCGAGTGGTCCTCTCGCGAGGGTCCGGTTGCGCCAACTCGGGCTGCGCGAGTGGAACTTTCGTGCCGCCGGCAGGGTGCGACGGGACCGATCGTGCCGCGGGCGGTGGTGCGAGTGGACCTTTCGTGCCGATCGCAGGGCGCGAGTGGACCGTTCATGCCGCGGGCGGCGGGCGAGTGGATCCCTCGCACCGAGCCAGCCGCATCGACCGGCCCCCGCCCCCGCGCACCCGCGACCGCAGGCCAACCCACAGCCCACCCCACCCCGCGCCCACCCGAGCCCAACCCACCCACCTCAGCCACCTGACCAGCAGCTGAGCCACCCTCAGCACCCACCCCGCACACCACTGTCTAGATTCGACGCATGCCCCGCGCAAGCCTGGACAAGGATCCGCACGAAGTCGCCGCCATGTTCGACGGTGTGGCGTCCGGTTACGACCGGGCCAACTCGTTCATGACGTTCGGGTTCGACCGGCGCTGGCGCACCACCACGGCGCGGGTGCTCGACGCCAAGGCCGGTGAGAAGGTGCTCGACCTGGCGGCCGGCACCGGCGTCTCCACGGTCGAGTACGCGCGCAACGGCGCCTACTGCGTCGCCGCTGACTTCTCGCTCGGCATGCTGCGCGCGGGGCTGCGCCGGAAGCTGCCGATGGTGGCGGCCGACGCGCTGCACCTGCCCTTCGCCGACAACTCGTTCGACGCCGTCACGATCTCCCTCGCGCTGAGGAACTTCGTCGACACCAAGGCCGCGCTCACCGAAATACTCCGCGTGGTCAAGCCCGGCGGCCGGCTGGTCATCTGTGAGGTGTCGACGCCCTCGTTCGCGCCCATCCGGTTCTTCTACCGGCGGTTCATCCTGAAGCTGCTCACCTGGGTCGGCAGCCGCTCGTCGACGAACCCCGAGGCCTACTCCTACCTGGCCGAATCCATGCTCGCGTGGCCCGATCAGCGGGCGCTGGGCGAGATCATCGCGAGCGCCGGGTGGACCGAGGTCGAGTGGCTGAACCTCACATTCGGCGTCGTCGCCATTCACCGCGCGAAGAAGCCCTCCGTAGACTCGTGAGCATGACGATCTCCCGCCGCAGCCCGGACCACGACGCCGAAGTGATCGTGGTCGGCGCCGGACCGGCCGGTTCCACCGCGGCCACGTACCTCGCGCGCGCGGGGGTCGACGTGCTGCTGCTGGAGAAGACCGAGTTCCCGCGCGAGAAGGTCTGCGGCGACGGCCTCACGCCCCGCGGCGTGAAGCAGCTGATCGACCTCGGCATCGACACCAGCGAGGACAACGGCTGGGTCCACAACCGCGGCCTGCGCATTCTCACCGGCGACCTCACGCTCGAGCTCGACTGGCCCGACCTCACCAGCTACCCGCCCTACGGCGTCGCCCGCACGCGCCAGGACTTCGACGACCTGCTGGCCAAGACCGCGGTCAAGGCCGGCGCGCGCCTGTACGAGCGCACCACCGTCACCAACGCCATCACCAGCTCGTCCGGTCGCGTGATCGGCGTCGAGGCGAAGGTCGGCCCCGAGAAGACGCCGGTGAGTTACCGCGCGCCGCTCGTGCTGGCGTGCGACGGGGTGTCCGCGCGGCTCGCGCTGAGCGTCGGCATCGAGAAGAACGAGAAGCGCCCCATGGGCGTCGCCGTGCGCCGGTACTACAAGAGCCCGCGCCACGACGACCCGTTCATCGAGGGCCACCTCGAGCTGTGGGACCGCTCGGACCCGCGCAACCCGAAGCTCCTGCCGGGCTACGGCTGGGCGTTCCCGCTCGGCGACGGCACGGTGAACGTCGGGCTCGGCATGCTCTCGACGTCCGCCTCCTTCCGCAACACCGACTACCGCGCGCTCCTGCGCCAGTGGCTCGACGGCACGCCCGAGGAATGGGGCTACCGCGAGGAGAACGCCATCGGCAAGGTCGGCGGCGCCGGCCTCCCCATGGGCTTCAACCGCACCCCGCACTACCGCGACGGCCTGCTGTTGCTCGGCGACGCCGGCGGCATGGTGAGCCCGTTCAACGGCGAAGGCATCTCCGCCGCGATGGAGTCGGCGCAGCTCGCGTCGGAGGTCGTCGTGCAGGCGCTCGCCCGCCGCGAAGGCCCTTCGCGCGAGCGCGCGCTGCAGGGTTACCCGCGCGCCGTCGGCGAGCTGATGGGCGGCTACTACCGCCTCGGAAACGTCTTCGCGAAGCTCATCGGCAACCCGAAGGTCATGCACGTGTGCACCAAGTACGGTTTGCGGATCAACAAGATCCTTCCGTTGGTGTACAAGGGACTTTCCGGCTGCTATGACGCCAAGGGCGGCGACGGCGTCGACCGCCTCATCGCGGCCCTCGCCCGCGCCACGCCCAGCCCCCGCTGATCCGAAGCGACAACCCGACCGACACCCCGGGCAACATCCGAACGACCCCGCACCGGCTCGCAGGCGTCCCGCGAGCCGGTGCGCCGATACCCGGCTGGAGCAATGGTTGCCCAGCCGGTCAGGTGGGATACGTCACAAGATCACGTCCGGATTGTCCCCGGCTACACCGGTAATCAACCCCTTATTCGCTGGTCCCGCGAGTGCGACCTGCGCTGCACCGTCCTGGCCGTGCGGTCAAGTTAGGTAAGCCTTATACCACGGCCCCTAGAGACGGCCGTGTGAGTCGCGTCCTACACTCCCCCCATGCTTGTGAATCGCTTCACATCCACGACGAGTGGCTTGTGAACTATTTCACAAGCGACCTGCGGTCCAACCACGGGCCGTAAGGGTGCCCTGACCCTCGGCGGTGTGACCCAGCTCCCTTAGGGTGCCGACGAGGAAGCGGACCACCACCCGAGAAGCAACCCGCAGCGGCGCGGAAAGGATGGCGAAGACCCCGTGCTGATGTTGCCCGTGCTGGCGCAGGCCGACCCCAGTGGAGCTGCGGCCGCGCCTGGCCTGAAGGTGTACCTGCCGCTCGTCCTGTTGTTCGTGCTGGCGCTCGGTTTCGCCACCCTGTCGGTGCTGCTGGGCCCGCTCGTCGGCCCCAGCCGCTACAACAAGGCGAAGCTCGCGGCCTACGAATGCGGGATCGAGCCTTCGCCGCAGCCGCTCGTCGGCGGCGGCCGGATGCCGGTGGCGTACTACATCACGGCGATGCTCTTCATCCTGTTCGACATCGAGATGGTGTTCCTCTACCCGTTCGCCGTGAACGCGAACGCGCTCGGTGTGTTCGGCCTGGTGGAGATCGTGCTGTTCATCGTTACGGTCGGGTTCGCGTACGCCTACGTGTGGCGGCGCGGCGGCCTGGATTGGAACTGAAGCCATGGGCCTCGAAGAGAAACTCCCCAACGGCATCCTGCTGGCCAGCCTCGAGGGCCTGGTCAACTGGGCGCGCAAGAACTCGCTGTGGCCCGCCACCTTCGGGCTCGCGTGCTGCGCGATCGAGATGATGACGGTCGGCGGTTCCCGCTACGACATCGCGCGCTTCGGCATGGAGCGCTTCTCCGCCACCCCGCGCCAGGCCGATCTGATGATCGTGGCCGGCCGCGTGACGCAGAAGATGGCTCCCGTCCTGCGCCAGATCTACGACCAGATGGCCGAGCCGCGCTGGGTGCTGGCGATGGGCGTGTGCGCCTCCTCCGGCGGCATGTTCAACAACTACGCCGTGGTGCAGGGCGTCGACCACGTGGTGCCGGTCGACATGTACCTCCCCGGCTGCCCGCCGCGTCCCGAGATGCTGCTCGACGCGATCCTCAAGCTGCACGCCAAGATCCAGGACGAGCCGATCAACGCCCGCCGCGCCGCCATCCGCGCGGCCAGCGGCGCGCGCACCGAGCTGATCGCCTCGTCGATCAAGTACGCGAAGAAGTGAGCCCGGTGCCCGAGAACCCCGAAACTCCTCAGACGCCCGAGACCGGTGGCGAGCAGTCCAGCGCCGAGCGGCCCGAAGCCGGCCTCGAGCCGCAGGGCACCACGCCCGCGGCTCCGGTGGAGCCCGTCGTCGCCGGCCGCGCCCGCAAGGGCATGTTCGGCGTCACCGGCAGCGGTGACACCTCCGGTTACGGCGGCGTGCGCCTGCCCGCCTACAGCCCGCCCCCGGCCGAGCGCCCGTACGGCGGCTGGTTCGACGAGTTCGCCGACGAGTTCTACGCGGCCTTGGCGGACAACAAGGTTCCGGCCGCGGCGATCCTGCAGACCACGGTCCACCGCGACGAGATCACCTTCTACGTCGACCGCGAGCACCTCCTGGAAGTGGCCCGCGTGCTGCGCGACGACACCGGCCTGCGCTTCGAGCTGCTGAGCTCGGTGTCCGGCGTGGACTACGGCGTGGACGTGCCGCAGCGCCTGCACTCCGTGTACCACTTCACGTCGATGACCTACCGGCGCCGCATCCGCGTCGAGGTCACCCTCGACGTGGACGACGCGCACGTGCCCTCGCTCGTCGGGCTCTACCCGACGGCCGACTGGCAGGAGCGCGAGACCTGGGACATGTTCGGCATCGTCTACGACGGACACCCCGCGCTCACCCGCATCCTCATGCCGGACGACTGGGACGGTCACCCCCAGCGCAAGGACTACCCGCTCGGCGGGATCCCGGTCGAATACAAGGGCGCGGAGATTCCGCCGCCGGACCAGCGGAGGTCGTACTCGTGACAACCAGCGAGAACCTTTCTGACGTCACCACCGGCACCGACACGTCCGCCGAAGGCGCCGAGAGCTTCGAATACGCCGACTCGCGCGACACCACCGAAGGCCGCGTCTACACGGTCTCCGGCGGCGACTGGGACGACGTCGTCTCCGACGCGCAGCACGACGAGCGCATGGTCATCAACATGGGCCCGCAGCACCCGTCGACGCACGGCGTGCTCCGGCTCGTGCTGGAGATGGAGGGCGAGACCGTCACGCAGCTGCGGTCGGTCATCGGCTACCTCCACACCGGCATCGAGAAGAACTGCGAATACCGCACCTGGACGCAGGGCGTCACGTTCGTGACGCGCATGGACTACCTCGCGCCGCTGTCCACGGAGATGGCCTACTGCCTCGGCGTGGAGAAGCTGCTGGGCATCAAGGCCCCGCCGCGCGCGGAGCTGCTGCGCGTGATGCTGCTGGAGATCAACCGCATCGGCTCGCACCTGGTCTACATCGCCACCGGCGGCATGGAGCTCGGCGCCACCACGGCGATGACGCTCGGCTTCCGCGAGCGCGAAGAGGTGCTGCACCTGCTGGAGCACCTGACCGGGCTGCGCATGAACCACGCGTTCATCCGCCCCGGTGGCCTCGCGCAGGACATGCCGGCCGACTTCCAGGAGAAGGTCTCCGCGTTCTGCAAGGTGATGGACAGCCGTCTTCCCTTGTACGACAAGCTCTTCACCGGTCAGCCGATCTGGCGCAACCGGCTCAAGGGCGTGGGTGTCCTGCCGGTCGACGCGTGCCTCGCGCTCGGCGTCACCGGCCCGATCCTGCGTTCGGCGGGCCTGCCGTGGGACCTGCGCAAGACCGAGCCCTACTCGCGCTACGACGAGATCGAGTTCGACGTCCCCACCTCGACCGACGCCGACTGCTGGGCGCGGTACCTCATCCGCGTCGAGGAGATGCACCAGAGCCTGCGGATCATCAAGCAGGTCCTGAAGATGCTCGAACCGGGCCCGGTCATGGTCGAGGACAAGAAGGTCGCGTGGCCCGCGCAGCTCTCGATCGGCAGCGACGGCATGGGCAACTCGCTCGAGCACGTCAAGAAGATCATGGGCCAGTCGATGGAGTCGCTGATCCACCACTTCAAGCTCGTCACCGAGGGCTTCCACGTGCCGCCGGGCCAGGTGTACTCGCCGGTCGAGTCGCCGCGCGGTGAGCTCGCGGCGCACCTGGTGTCCGACGGCGGCACCCGGCCGCTGCGCGTGCACGTGCGCGAACCGAGTTTCGTGAACCTGCAGTCGATGCCCGCGATGGCCGAGGGCGGGCTGGTGGCCGACGTGATCGCCGCGGTCGCGTCGATCGACCCGGTGATGGGGGGAGTGGACCGATGACGTACTCGACGGCAGTTCCGGAGCCGGGGCCGCACGACGCGAAGACGACGCACGCCGCGGCGGGCGCCGACACCGACGTGGTCGGCATCGCGCCCGACCCGGCCGCGGCCGCAGGCATTCTGGCGGACAACCCGGCCGTGGACGTGTTCGAAGAGGACACCCACACGCGGGCGAAGGAGATCATCGCCCGCTACCCGGTGGCGCGCTCGGCGCTGCTGCCGATGCTGCACCTCGTGCAGTCGGTGCAGGGGTACGTCAGCCAGGAGGGCATTTCCTTCTGCGCCAAGCACCTCGACCTCTCCGACGCCGAGGTCAGCGCGGTCGCGACGTTCTACACCATGTACAAGCGCCGCCCCTGCGGTGAACACCTGGTGAGCGTCTGCACCAACACGCTGTGCGCGGCGATGGGCGGCGAGGCGATCTACAAGAAGCTCCAGACGCACCTCGGTTCCGATGCCGCGCCGCTGGGCCACGAGGAGACGGCGGGCACGCCGAACGAGCCCGGCTCGATCACGCTGGAGCACGCCGAGTGCCTCGCGGCCTGCGACCTCGCCCCGGTCATCCAGGTCAACTACGAGTACTTCGACAACCAGACGCCGGAGAAGGCGGTGGCGCTGGTCGACGCGCTGCAGGCGGGCAAGAAGCCGGCCCCCACGCGCGGCGCGCCGCTGACGAACTTCAAGGGCGCGGAGCTGCAGCTGGCCGGGTTCTTCCCGGAGGACGAGCAGACTTACCGCGGGGACGTCGACGGGCCGTCGCAGGCCGTCGAAACCCTGCGGGGCGCGCAGATCGCGGCCGATCGCGGCTGGACCGCGCCGGCGACGCAGGACGTTCCGCTGCCTGAGTTGGAGAAGAAGTAATGCCCGATCCCATTACTCCGGTCCTCACGAAGCGCTGGCTGTCGCCGAACTCCTGGCGCATCGAAACCTACGAGCAGCTCGAGGGCTACACGGCCGCGCGCAAGGCACTTGCCGGCACGCCCGAGCAGCTGGTGCAGGTCGTCAAGGACTCCGGCCTGCGCGGCCGCGGCGGCGCGGGGTTCCCGGCCGGCGTGAAGTGGTCATTCATGCCGCCGAACTTCGACAAGCCGCACTACCTGGTGATCAACGCCGACGAGGGCGAGCCGGGCACGTGCAAGGACATCCCGCTGATGATGGCCGACCCGCACTCGCTCATCGAGGGCTGCATCATCGCCTCGTACGCGATGCGGTCGAACCACTGCTTCATCTACGTGCGCGGTGAGGCCCTGCACTGCATCCGCCGGCTCAACGCGGCCGCGCGCGAGGCGTACGCCAAGGGCTACCTCGGCAAGAACATCTTCGGCACCGGCTACGACCTCGAGCTGACCGTGCACGCCGGCGCCGGCGCGTACATCTGCGGCGAGGAGACAGCGCTGCTCGACTCGCTGGAAGGCCGCCGCGGCCAGCCGCGCCTCAAGCCGCCGTTCCCCGCGGCCGCCGGTCTCTACGCCGCGCCGACCACGGTGAACAACGTGGAGACCATCGCGAGCGCGCCGTTCATCATCAACGCGGGCTCCGACTGGTTCCGCGAGATGGGCCGCGAGAAGTCGCCCGGTCCGAAGATCTACTCGATCTCCGGCCACGTCGAGAAGCCCGGCCAGTACGAGTGCCCGCTCGGCACCACGCTGCGCGAGCTGCTGGAGCTCGCCGGCGGCATGAAGGACGGCATCCCGCTGAAGTTCTGGACGCCGGGTGGCTCGTCCACGCCGATGTTCACCGCCGAGCACCTCGACGTGCCGCTCGACTTCGAGGGCGCGGCCGAGGCCGGCTCGATGCTCGGCACCACCGCGGTGCAGGTCTTCAACGAGACCGTGTCCGTGCCGTGGGCCGTGATGAAGTGGACCGAGTTCTACGAGCACGAGTCCTGTGGCAAGTGCACGCCGTGCCGCGAAGGCACGTACTGGCTCGCGCAGATCCTGGAGCGCATGGTCGAGGGCCACGGCACCGCCGAGGACATCGACACGCTGCTGGACGTCTGCGACAACATCCTCGGCCGCTCGTTCTGCGCCCTGGGTGACGGCGCCGTGTCGCCGATCCAGAGCGGGATCAAGTACTTCCGCGAGGAGTTCCTCGCGCTGTGCGAAAAGAACAAGGCCGCCCAGCCCGAATTGGTGGGAGCTCAGGCATGACGATCGCGCCCGACAAGCCCGCGACCACGGAGACCCCGGTCCCCGAAGGCCACGTGAAGCTGACCATTGACGGTGAAGAGGTCATCGCGCCCAAGGGCGAGCTGCTGATCCGCACCGCCGAGCGGCTCGGCACGGTCATCCCGCGCTTCTGCGACCACCCGCTGCTCGACCCGGCCGGCGCCTGCCGCCAGTGCCTCGTCGAGGTGGAGATGGGCGGCCGGCCGATGCCGAAGCCGCAGGCCTCCTGCACGATGACGGTCGCCGACGGCATGGTCGTGAAGACGCAGCTCACCTCGCCCGTCGCCGACAAGGCGCAGCAGGGCGTGATGGAGCTGCTGCTCATCAACCACCCGCTCGACTGCCCGATCTGCGACAAGGGCGGTGAATGCCCGCTGCAGAACCAGGCGCTGGCGCACGGCCGCACGGAGTCGCGGTTCGTGGACACCAAGCGCACGTTCCCGAAGCCGCTGCCGATTTCCACGCAGGTGCTGCTGGACCGCGAGCGCTGCGTGCTCTGCCAGCGCTGCACGCGGTTCTCCGCGCAGGTGGCGGGCGACCCGTTCATCGAGCTCCTCGAACGCGGCGCCCACCAGCAGATCGGCACCGCCGAGACGGCCGACGTGCTGGACCTGGCCTCGCGCACCACCAGCGGCCAGCCGTTCCAGAGCTACTTCTCCGGCAACGTCATCCAGATCTGCCCGGTCGGTGCGCTCACCAGCGCCGCGTACCGGTTCCGGTCGCGTCCGTTCGACCTGGTGTCCTCGCCGAGCGTGTGCGAGCACTGCTCCTCGGGCTGCGCGGAGCGCACCGACTTCCGCCGCGGCAAGGTGCAGCGCAAGCTCGCGGGCGACGACCCCGAGGTCAACGAAGAGTGGCTCTGCGACAAGGGCCGCTTCGGGTTCCGTTACGTGCAGGCCGACGACCGCGTCCGCCGCCCGCTGGTCCGCAACGAGGCCGGCGAGCTGGAGGAGGCCTCCTGGACCGACGCGCTGCGCACCGCGGCCGCCGGGCTGGCGAAGGCCAGGGACGGCAAGGGCGTCGGGGTGCTCACCGGGGGCCGGCTGACCGTCGAGGACGCCTACGCGTACTCGAAGTTCGCCCGGCTCGCCTTGCGCACCAACGACATCGACTTCCGCGCCCGCGCGCACTCGGCCGAGGAGCTGGCGTTCCTCACCTCGTCGGTCGTGGCCACCACGCCGGAGACCGGCGTGACCTTCGGCGAGATCGAGCGGGCCCGCACGGTCCTGTGCGTGGCCTTCGAGCCCGAGGACGAGGCGCCGATCGTGTTCCTGCGGCTGCGCAAGGCGGCCCGCAAGAACCGCACCCGCGTCGTCCACTTGGGACAGTGGACCACCTCGTCTGTGCGCAAGACCTTCGGTGAGCTGCTCGCCTGCGTGCCGGGTGGCGAAGCCGCCGCGGTCGACGGCATCGCGCAGCACGCGCCGGACCTCGACTCCGCCCTGGCCGGCGGCAACGCGGTGATCCTCGTCGGCGAGCGTGCCGCCGAGGTGCCGGGCCTGCTCTCCTCGCTGCGGGCGCTGGTCGAGCGCACGGGCGCGCGCCTCGCGTGGATCCCGCGCCGGGCGGGCGAACGCGGCGCGCTGGCCGCCGGTTGCACGCCGACGCTGCTGCCGGGCGGCCGTTCCGTCTCCGACGACGCGGCCCGCGCCGAGGTCGAAAAGCACTGGGGCACCGCGCTTCCGGCAGAGCCCGGCCGCGACACCACGGGCATCCTGGAAGCTGCTTCCGGCGGCGGCCTCGACGGCCTGGTCGTCGGCGGGCTCGACCCCAACGACCTGCCCGACCCGGACCTGGCCCGGCGCGCGCTCGACAACGCCGGCTTCGTCGTCAGCCTGGAGCTGCGGGCGAGCGAGGTCACCGAGCGGGCCGACGTGGTCCTGCCGATCGCGCCGTCGGTCGAGAAGGCGGGCAGCTACCTCAACTGGGAAGGCCGCCGCCGCCCGTTCGACATCACGGTGGAAGGGACCGGGGCTCTCTCCGACGGCCGGGTGCTCGACACCCTCGCCGTCGAGATGGACGTGGACCTGTTCACGCAGACGCCGGCCGCCGCGGCGGGCGACTTCGCCAAGCTCGGCCAGGGCACCACGAACTGGGGCCACATCGCCACCGGGGCGCAGGCCGCGCCGGTGCCGGGCGCCGGCCAGGCCGTGCTCGCCACCTGGCGGCAGCTGATCGACAACGGCTCGCTGCAGGACGACGAACCGCACCTCAAGGGCACGCAGCGCAAGCCCGTGGCCCGGCTCTCGGCGAAGACCGCCGAAGGCCTCGGCGTCGCGGTCCGCGTGTCCACCGAGCGCGGCTCGATCACGCTGCCCGTCGAGGTCGCCGACCTGCCCGACGGGGTCGTCTGGCTCCCGGGCAACTCCGACGGCTCCGCCGTCCGCGCCGCACTGGCCGCGGGCCACGGCGCGCTGGTGCAGATCTCCGGAGGTGAACAGTGAGCCCGCAGCTCATGCCGTTCCTGGCGCAGATGCCGGACGCCGCAGAACGCGCTCGCCTGCTCGCGGACGACCCGTGGTGGCTGATCCTGCTCAAGGCGGTCGTCATCCTGCTGATCGGCCCGATCCTCACGATCTTCCTGATCGTGTGGGAGCGCAAGGCGGTCGGCCGGATGCAGAACCGGCCCGGCCCCAACCGCGTGGGCCCCGGCGGGTACCTGCAGTCACTGGCCGACGCGATCAAGCTCCCGTTCAAGGAGCAGATCATCCCGGACACCGCCGACCGCAAGGTGTACTTCCTCGCACCGGTGCTGGCCGCGGTCCCCGCGCTGATCGCGCTTTCGGCCATCCCGTTCGGCCCGGTCGTCTCGATCTTCGGCCAGACGACCACGCTGCAGCTGGTCGACCTGCCGGTCGGCGTGCTGGTGATCCTCGCGTGCTCGTCGATCGGCGTGTACGGCATCGTGCTCGCCGGCTGGTCCTCCGGCTCGCCGTATCCGCTGCTCGGCGGTCTCCGCTCGGCGGCGCAGGTGATCTCCTACGAGATCGCGATGGGCCTCTCGATCGTCGCGGTGATCCTCTACTCCGGGTCGCTGCAGACGTCCGAGATCGTGGAAGCGCAAGCCCACGGCTGGTACTTCTACATGCTCATCCCGAGCTTCGTGATCTACCTGATCTCGATGGTCGGCGAGACGAACCGCGCGCCCTTCGACCTCCCCGAGGCCGAGTCGGAGCTGGTCGGCGGCTTCCACACCGAGTACAGCTCGATGAAGTTCGCGATGTTCTTCCTCGCCGAGTACGTGAACATGGTGATCGTCTCGGCGTTCTGCACCACGCTGTTCCTGGGCGGCTGGCGGTTCCCGTTCGTCGGCGACGACTCGCCGCTGAACCAGAACTGGTGGCCGATGCTCTGGTTCTTCGCGAAGCTGTTCGTGCTGCTGTTCGGCTTCATCTGGCTGCGCGGCACGCTGCCGCGGCTGCGGTACGACCAGTTCATGCGGCTGGGCTGGAAGGTCCTGGTGCCGATCAACCTGGTCTGGATCCTCGTGGTCGTCGCGATCAAGACCATCCAGTGGAGCTGGCCGCAGATCCTCGTCGGCGTCGGCGTCGTGCTGGTGGTGCTCGTGCTGATCAGCCTGGCGGTGCCGAACAAGAAGCTGCCGGAAGGCGACTACGTCGACCTCACGGGCGGCGGGTTCCCCGTGCCCCCGCTGGACCTGAAGGTCCCCGAAAGCACTCCGCGCCAGAAGGCGCTG
The DNA here is from genome assembly GCF_040682095.1 of Amycolatopsis sp. NPDC051372. Lineage (NCBI taxonomy): Bacteria > Bacillati > Actinomycetota > Actinomycetes > Pseudonocardiales > Pseudonocardiaceae > Amycolatopsis > Amycolatopsis sp. NPDC051372. Next base: position 49,299 of record NZ_JBFBAF010000003.1, on the reverse strand, counting down.
GCCAAGGCGGAAGCGAGGGCGGCCCGGCGCAAGCCGGCGGCCGTCGGCACCGCAGCACAGGAAGGGGCAGAAGATGGCGGCAACTGACTTCCTGAATCCCATCAAGGGTTTCGGCGTCACCTTCGCGATGATGTTCAAGAAGGTCGCCACCGAGGAGTACCCGGAGGCCGGCGCCCCGGCCGCGCCGCGGTACCACGGCCGCCACCAGCTCAACCGCCACCCGGACGGACTCGAGAAGTGCGTCGGCTGCGAGCTGTGCGCCTGGGCCTGCCCGGCCGACGCGATCTTCGTCGAAGGCGGCAACAACACCGAGGAGGCCCGCTTCTCCCCGGGTGAGCGGTACGGCGCGGACTACCAGATCAACTACCTGCGCTGCATCGGCTGCGGGTTGTGCATCGAGGCCTGCCCCACGCGGTCCCTGACGATGATCAACTTCTACGAGCTCGCCGACGACGACCGCCAGCGGCTCATCTACACCAAGGAAGACCTGCTCGCCCCGCTGCTGCCCGGCATGGAGCAGCCGCCGCACCCGATGCGCCTGGGCGACAACGAGCAGGACTACTACGTGAACGGTCCCGAGCTGGAGAAGGCGCAGCAGCAGGAGGCCAAGCAATGATCGCGGCAGTTCTCGCGCAGGCGCCCGCAGCCGCGTCGACCACCGTGACGGTGGGCGAAGCGATCGCGTTCTGGATCCTCGGCCCGCTCGCCCTGCTCGGCGCGCTCGGGATGATCTTCTCGCGCAACGCCGTGCACTCGGCCCTGTGGCTGGTGCTCACGATGCTGAGCCTGGGCGCGCTCTACATGACGCAGTCGGCGCCGTTCCTCGGGTTCACGCAGATCATCGTCTACACCGGCGCGATCATGATGTTGTTCCTGTTCGTGCTGATGCTGGTCGGCCGCGAGAGCTCCGACTCCGTGGTCGAGGTCCTGCGCGGGCAGCGGTTCGCCGCGACGATCCTCGGCATCGGGCTCGCCGCGCTGATCGCCGCCGGCGTTTTCCGCTCGATGGTGAACGTGACCCCGGCTCCGGCGCTGGATCCGTACGCCGCCAACGGCGGTGGCGCGGGCGGCCTCGGGCGGATCATCTTCACGCAGTACCTCTTCCCGTTCGAGCTCACGTCGGCGCTGCTCATCACCGCCGCGCTCGGCGCGATGGTGCTGGCGTTCACCGACCGCCACAAGAAGGGCGGCAAGCTCCCGCAGCGCGAGCTCGTGAAGCTGCGCTTCCGCGGCGAGCACGACCGCCCGTCGCCGCTGCCCGGCCCGGGTGTGTTCGCGACGGCCAACTCCGTCGCCGTGCCGGCCCTGCTGCCCGACGGTTCGATCGCGCCGGAGTCGCTCTCGGCGATCATCGAGTCCACGTCGGCGCTGCAGCTCATGCGCGAGCGCAAGCTCATCGCCGACGAGGGCCCCAAGCCTGACGCCCACGCGCTGGTCGGCGGCGACAGCGTTGCCGCGGGCACCGACGAAGAAGGGGAAGGAAAGTGACCCCGAGCTACTACCTGCTGCTGTCGGCGTTGCTGTTTTCCATCGGCGCCGTGGGCGTCCTGGTCCGCCGCAACGCGATCGTCGTGTTCATGTGCATCGAGCTGATGCTCAACGCGGTGAACCTCAGCCTGGTCACGTTCGCCCGCATCAACGGCGGGCTCGACGGCCAGGTGATGGCGTTCTTCGTGATGGTGGTCGCGGCCGCCGAGGTCGTGGTGGGCCTGGCGATCATCATGGCCATCTTCCGCACCCGGCGCTCGGCCTCGGTCGACGACACCAACCTGCTGAAGTACTGAGAGGGCGAGCGTGACCGCATCATCGTGGCTGCTGGTGGCCCTTCCGGCCCTCGGCGCCCTGATCCTCCTGTTGGCCGGGAAACGGGCGAAGGCCTGGGGGCATCTGCTCGGCACCGCCACCGTTGCCCTGGCCTTCGTCTACGCCGTGATCCTGTTCTTCTCGACGGCGGGCAACGCGACCGAGAACGTCAACCTGTACTCGTGGATCCCCGCGGGTCAGCTGCAGGTCGACTTCGGCCTGCGCATCGACGCACTGTCGCTGACGTTCGTCCTGCTGATCACCGGCGTCGGCATGCTGATCCACTTCTACTCGATCGGCTACATGGCCGACGACGAGGGCCGGTACCGCTTCTTCGCGTACCTGAACCTCTTCGTCGCGTCGATGCTGATCCTGGTGCTGGGCAACAGCTTCGTGACGCTGTACCTCGGCTGGGAAGGCGTGGGTCTCGCGTCCTACCTGCTCATCGGCTGGTACCAGAACCGCCCGTCCGCGGCCACCGCCGCGAAGAAGGCGTTCCTGATGAACCGCGTCGGTGACGTCGGGCTCGCGCTGGCGATCTTCCTGATGTTCAAGTACACGGGCTCCACCGGCTACACGCAGGTCTTCGAGGGCCTGACCAACGGCCAGATCCCGCCGGGCGCGATCACCGCGATCGGGATCCTGCTGCTGCTGGGCGCCTGCGGTAAGTCGGGCCAGTTCCCGCTGCAGGCCTGGCTCCCGGACGCGATGGAGGGCCCGACCCCGGTTTCGGCCCTGATCCACGCGGCAACGATGGTCACCGCGGGCGTCTACCTCGTCGCCCGCTCCAACGTGATCTTCTCCGCGACGCCGGACGGCCGCCTCGTAGTCACGCTCGTCGGCGCGGTCACGCTGCTGATCGGGTGCATCGTCGGCTGTGCCTACGACGACATCAAGAAGGTGCTCGCCTACTCCACCGTCAGCCAGATCGGCTACATGATGCTGGCGGTCGGCCTCGGGCCGGGCATCTACGCGCTGGGCATCATGCACCTCGTGGCCCACGGCTTCTTCAAGGCCGGGCTCTTCCTCGGGGCCGGTTCGGTCATGCACGGCATGAACGACGAGGTCGACATGCGCAAGTTCGGCGGCCTCGCCAAGAAGATGCCGATCACGTTCGTCACCTTCGGCCTCGGATACCTCGCGCTGATCGGCTTCCCGTTCCTCGCGGGCTACTACACCAAGGACGCGATCATCGAAGCCGCGTTCGGCCAGGAAGGATGGCGCGGCTGGGTGTTCGGCCTCGCCGGCATCATCGGCGCCGGGCTCACCGCGTTCTACATGACGCGCCTGATGATGATGACCTTCTTCGGCAAGTCACGCTGGAAGGAGATCAAGAGCTCCGACGGGCGCGACTTCCACCCCCACGAGTCCAAGCCGATCATGTGGATCCCCATGGCGATCCTGGCGATCGGGTCGGTCGGCTCCGGTGCGTTCTTCGCGATCGGCGACCGGTTCGAGAACTGGCTGGCCCCCACTGTCGGCGCGTTCCACGAGGCCGAGCACGCCCCGATCTCGGCGGCGGCGATCCCGTGGCTCACCCTCGCGCTCGCCCTGATCGGCGCGCTGCTCGCGATCTGGATCTTCCGGCCCGGCCGCGACATCCCGGTCGAGCGCCCGCAAAACGTCTCCTGGGTCGTCCGGGCGGCTCGCAAGGACCTGTACGGCAACGCCCTCAACGAGACGCTGGTCGCCCGCCCGGGCACCTGGCTCGCGCGGGCGCTGGTGTACGTCGACAACCGCGGGGTCGACGGGGCGGTCAACGGCCTCGCCGCGGCCCTCGGCGGCGGGTCCGGCCGGCTGAGGCGCATGCAGACCGGGTTCGTCCGGTCGTACGCGCTGTCCATGCTCGGCGGCACGTTCCTGCTTCTGGCGGCCCTTCTGCTGGTGAGGTTCTCCTGACATGACTTGGCTCCTGGCGCTCATCCTGCTGCCGCTGGTCGGCTCGCTGGTGCTGGCGTTCCTCAAGGGGAACGACCGGGCCGCGATCGCGACCGCGCTCGTCGTGTCCATTGTGGAGTTCCTGCTGATCATCCCGTTCTGGGCGAGCTACTCGCCCTCAGGCGCGCGGATCCAGCAGGCCACCTCGATGGACTGGATCCCCACCTTCGGCATCCACATCTCGTTCGGCACCGACGGCATCTCGCTGATCATGATCGCGGTGATCGCCCTGCTGGTGCCGATCGTCGTGGGCGCGCTCGGGCTCACCGACAAGCTCCCGGCCGGCCGCAGCGCCGGCGGGTTCCTGTCGCTGATCCTGCTGCAGGAAGCGATCACGATCGGCGTCTTCGCGGCGACCGACGTGTTCCTCTTCTACGTGCTGTTCGAGATCATGCTGATCCCGATGTACTTCCTGATCGGCGGCTACGGCGGCGCGAACCGGCAGTACGCGGCCGTGAAGTTCTTCCTCTACTCGTTCCTCGGCGGCCTGATCATGCTGGCCTCGGCGATCGGCGCGTACTCGCTGGCGTCGGACAAGCTCGGCAAGGGCACGTTCGACTGGGCCACGCTGGTCACGGTCGTGCGCGACGCCCCGACGGGCACGCAGATCTGGCTGTTCCTCGGCTTCTTCCTCGCGTTCGCGATCAAGGCGCCACTGGTGCCGTTCCACACCTGGCTACCGGACGCCGCGAGCCAGGCCCCGATCGGCGTCGCGGTGCTGCTGGTGGGTGTGCTGGACAAGGTCGGCACGTTCGGCTTCCTGCGCTACTGCCTGCCGATGTTTCCCGAGGCGAGCAAAGCGCTCGCGCCACTGGTGCTGGTGCTCTCGGTGATCGGCGTGATCTACGGCTCGATCCTCGCTGCCGGGCAGAGCGACATGAAACGGTTCATCGCCTACGTCTCGATCGCCCACTTCGGGTTCATCTCGCTGGGCATCTTCGCCTTCAACGAGCAGGCGATGATCGGCTCGGTGTCGTACATGCTGAACCACAGCCTCTCGACCGGGATGCTCATCGTGGTGATCGGCCTGATCGTGATGCGCGGCGGGTCCACGCGGATCTCCGACTACGGCGGCATGGCGAAGGTGACCCCGCTGCTCGGCGGGATGCTGCTGATCGCCGGTCTGTCCGCGCTGTCGCTGCCGGGCACCAACTCGTTCGTGAGCGAGTTCCTGGTGCTCATCGGCTCGTTCGTGACCCAGCCGGTGTACACGATCATCGCGACGGTCGGCATGGTGCTCGCCGCGGCCTACGTGCTGTGGCTCTACCAGCGGATCATGCAGGGCCCGGTGCGCGGTGACGCGCTCATCGGCGTGGGCGGCGGCCCGGGCACGGCGATGGCGCCGGAGCTCGGGGCCAAGAAGGCCATCAAGGACCTCGGCGGGCGGGAGATCGCGATCCTGGCCCCGATGGTCATCCTGATCATCGGCCTGGGTTTCTACCCCAAGCCGGTGCTCGACACGATCACCCCGTCGGTGCAGGCGACGCTGTCTGCCGTGCAGGGAGGCAAGTAAACCGTGCTCGACAGTCTCATTGGGCCTGTTCTCTCCCAGGCTCCGTCGGCCCAGGTGGCGACACCTTCGGTCGACTACGCGGCCGTGCTGCCGTTGCTGATCATCTTCGGCGTCGCGTGCGTCAGCGTGCTGGTGGAGGCGTTCGCGCCGAAGGCTTCCCGCTGGCACGCGCAGGTCTTCGTGACCCTGGCCGCGATCGTCGCGGCCGGCGTCGCCCTGATCAAGTACGTCACCGGCTCGTCGTCGACGAAGGCGGGCGTGACCACATTCGCCGGTGCGATCTCGGTGGACCAGCCGTCGCTGTTCCTCTGGGGCACCCTGCTCCTGCTGGGGCTCGGCGCGGTGTTCCTCATCGCCGACCGCAAGGTGGAGCCCGGCGGCGCGTTCGTGGCGCAGGCCGCGATCAGCCCCGGCACCGTGCAGGACCGCGCGCAAGCGGTCGGGACGGTGACGTCGCAGACCGAGGTCTTCCCGCTCACGCTCTTCGCGCTCGGCGGCATGATGGCCTTCACCGCGGCCAACGACCTGCTCACGATGTTCATCGCGCTCGAGGTGCTGAGCCTCCCGCTGTACCTCATGTGCGGCCTGGCCCGGCGGCGCCGGCTCATCTCGCAGGAGTCGGCGGTCAAGTACTTCCTGCTCGGCGCGTTCTCCTCGGCGTTTTTCCTCTACGGCCTCGCGCTGCTCTACGGCTACGCGAACTCCGTGAAGCTCGCCGACATCGCCAACGCCGCGGCCGGCTCGGACCGTTCCGACACGCTGCTGTTCGCGGGCCTCGGCCTGCTGGTGGTGGGTCTGCTGTTCAAGGGTTCGGTCGGCCCGTTCCACACCTGGACGCCGGACGTCTACCAGGGCGCGCCGACTCCGGTCACGGGCTTCATGGCGGCGTGCACGAAGGTCGCCGCGTTCGGCGCCATCCTGCGCGTGTTGTCGGTCGCGTTCTCTTCCACGAGCTGGGAGTGGCGCGGGGTCCTGTGGGCCGTCGCGATCATCTCGATGGCGATCGGCGCGATCCTCGGCCTCACGCAGACCGACGTGAAGCGCATGATCGCGTACTCCTCGATCGCCCACGCGGGCTTCCTGCTCGTCGGCGCGATCGCGATGACCGAGGACGGCCTGTCGAGCACGCTGTTCTACCTGCTCGCCTACGGCTTCACCACGCTCGCCGCGTTCGGCGTGATCAGCCTGGTCCGCGACTCCAGCGGTGAGGCGACGCACCTGTCTGCCTGGGCGGGGCTGGCGAAACGGTCGCCCGTACTGGCCGGGGTGTTCACGTTCTTGCTGCTGGCGTTGGCCGGCATTCCGCTGACCAGTGGGTTCGTGGGCAAGTTCGTGGTGTTCTCCGCGGCCTTGTCGGACGGCATGGCTCCGCTGGTGGTGATCGCGCTCGTGTTCAGCGCGGTGGCCGCGTTCTTCTACCTGCGCGTGATCGTGCTGATGTACTTCTCCGAGCCCGCGGCCGACGGCCCGACCGTCGCCATCCCGGGCGGCTTCACCACGGCGGCCATCACGCTCGGCGTGGTGGTGACGCTGGTGCTGGGCCTGGTGCCTTCGTTCGCTCTGAGCTGGGCCAGTTCGGGTGGTTTTGCTTCGTAGGGTTCTGAACCACTCCGCGAGATCGCGCCGGTTTCTTCCTGCCCGATGTGGGCGGCCCCCGGGGCCGACCATGTCGGGCAGGAAAAAGCCGGCTTAAAGGCGATCTCGCACGCGGCGGCGGAGCCGACGCCAAAAGCACAGCGGCCTTCTGCTTGTCCGGGCAGATATGCTTTTTCACATGCACATCGAGCGGGTGCGGATCACGGACGTCCTGGGGTTCCGTGGTGCCCGCACGGTGGACCTGAAGCTGCCGGGGCCGGGCTGGACGGTGCTGGCCGGGCGCAACGGGTCGGGCAAGACGACGTTCCTGCGCGCGCTGGCGCAGGCGCTCGTGCAGCCGCCGTTCGCCGAGAGCCTGGTCGCTGAAGGCAGTTCGATCGACGTCGACGTGGTGGGCGAGGGGCCGGCGTTCTGTGCCGGCTACGGGCCGTTCCGGCGGCTGGCCGGGGGAGCGCCGGAGGCGCAGTCGCTGATGCGCGGCGAGTTCGCGCGGGTGGCGAGCCTGTTCAGCGAGGACGCTTCGCTGGCCGAGGGCGTGGCGTGGCTGATCAACCAGCACCTGCGCGCGCTGGAGGGCAAGGCGGGCGCGCGCGAGCTGAAGGACTCCGTGCTGGAACTACTGGGGGACGGCCTGCTGCCCGACGGCTACCGCGTGCGCGACGTCGACTCCGACGGCCTCTGGGTCTCCTACCGCGGCGACCGGTTCCCTCTGCGGGAGATGAGCGACGGGTACCGCACGGTCACGGCGCTCGTCGTCGACCTGGTGCGGCAGCTCGCGGACGCGGGGCTGGGCATCGACGCGTCGGGCGTGGTGCTGATCGACGAGGTCGACGCGCACCTGCACGTGTCGTGGCAGAAGCGCATCGGGCCGTGGCTGAAGGCGCACTTCCCGCGGATCCAGTTCGTGGTGAGCACGCACAGCCCCTATGTGTGCCAGGCCGCTGATCCGGGTGGCCTGATCCGCCTGCCGGGGCCGGACGAGCAGGAGCCGCCGCGCGTGGTGACCGACGAGCTGTACCAGCGCGTGGTCTACGGCAGCGGCGACGACGCCGTGCTGTCGGACCTGTTCGGGCTCGACACACCGTACTCGCCGCGGGCCGTGGAGCTGCGTGAGCACCTGGCCGAGCTGGAGCTGCTCGTTGCCACGGGCCAGGCGGACGCCAACGGCCTGCGCGAGTGGGAGCAGCTGCGCGACCGCCTGAGCAGCTCACCGCCCAGCCGCGTCGACGACGTCACGCGCCACTTCGACGAACGGTGATCGCGCTGCGCCGGGTGGCGCTGCCGTTGACTGTGTCCGCTGAGCTGGTGCGGCTGACCGCGCGGATTCCCGCAGGGGACAACAAAACCGCGCGTCGCTTGTGGACTTCCGCGCGCGGGGCCCGCCGGTCGATCCGCTCGCAGCTGGCGCTGATGGCCTCGGGCCGCGGCTACTGCATGTACTGCGGCGATGGTCTCGGGTCCACTGTGGACCATTTCGAACCGGTGGCGCGGGCGCCGCATCGCGCGTTCGACTGGCTGAATCACCTGCTGGCGTGCGAGTACTGCAACAGCCACCACAAGCGCGACCGGTTTCCGCTCGACGCGTCGGGACAGCCACTGCTGATCGACCCGACGGCCGAAGACCCGCTCGATCACCTCTTCCTGGTGCTGTCCATCGGCACCTACCGCGCGTTGACCGACAAGGGCCGCGCGACGATCGAGGTGTGCGGCCTGAACCGGCCCCTGCTGGAACGCGGGCGCGCCGCCGCCGTGGACCAGGTGGCGGCGCTGGTGTTCCACTGGTGGAACGGCTCCGCCGAGACCCGCCGCCGCGCCATCTGGACCCTGCGCGACCAGCCCCACGCCGACGTCCTGCACGCCATGCTCCGCCAGGCTCTGCTGCCAGGCGCCCCGCGCATCTTCTCGGACGCCTCTCTGCTCGACCTGCTGCGTGACTCCGAACTCCGTGCCGCTTTGTTGGCCTGAACGCAGTGAAGGGCACCTTGAGGAACTCCCTCAAGGTGCCCTTCACGGTCTCTTGATTACGGCGTGGGGGAGCAGGCTGTACGGCCGACCGTCACCGAGCCGGTGATGCCCGAGGTCGGGAGGAAGTCGATGCGCAGCATGGTGAGACTGATGCTGCCGTCGCCGGGGAGGGTCTGGGTGTTGAACACCGCGTTGGCCAGCACGGTGCCCCCGGCCTTCGTGATCGGCTTCGTGTAGCCCGCCGGCACCGGGGATGGCGGGCCGGTGATGCCGGCCAGGCCGCTGAAGGTCCAGTTGGCGCTCGTCTGCCGCTGCACGGCGTCGCACGTGACGGTGTAGCTCGACAGCCGGATGCGCGGGCCGCCGGCACTGACCAGGGCCGAGAGCTCGAAGTTCTTGCCCGTGGCCGTCGACTTGGTGCTGGTGGTGTCGTTGTCGGGGTCGACCACCGTCGTCGTGCAGGACGACGTGCCGCCGCCCCAGCTCAGGCCCGTTTTGCTCAGCGAGCCCGTCGACGCGCTGGTCGGGCCCTCCACCGCACACGGCGCCAGCGTCGGCACGGTCACCGTGGTGGAGCCCTTGGTGAAGCTCGCCTCCCCGAGGTCAGCCGCGCCCGCGGGCGTCTGCGCGTGCGCCACGCCGCCGGCCACCACGCTCCCCGCCATCACCACCGCCGCGACGAGCCCCGTCTTCACGTTCTTCAGCATGTCCTGACCTCCCTGCACTCAAGCCGCACGGACCGCGCCGGCGAACTCCCACTGAGTGAATATCCGCGCGCCCGTTTCGCCCGTTGCGCTGCCGGGCGTTGATCACTCGTCCGTGCCGGGGGATCAACCCGTTCGGGGCCCGGGCTTGACTTCTGGGACCGGGTTGCCCCTCGGTGTCATGTTCGTCACCGTTTCCCCTGGACAGCGGGTAAACGGCGTACCAGGGGTAGCCACTACTCTGAAAGCCGGATAACCCGACCGGCGCATGAGAGAGCGGAGCCGACGTGTCTGTGTCTTCACCACCCCCGGGGGCGGGAGCCACCGCTGCGCGGGATGGCGCCGTCGAGGACCTCCGCGCGACCGTCGGGCTGCAGATCGAGGACGAGAAGCTGCTGAGGGCGATCGCCGGCGGGCTGGCGGACGTCGAGGCGATGCTGCGGGACGTCGTGAAGAGCGATGTGCAGGCGGTGCACGACGCGGCGTTGCACCTGGTCGAGGCGGGGGGCAAACGTTTCCGGCCCCTGTTCACCCTGCTGTCGGCGCAGTTCGGGCCCCGCCAGGATGACCACGTGCTCATCGCGGCCGCCGCGGTGGAGCTGGTGCACCTGGCGACGCTGTACCACGACGACGTGATGGACGAGGCGACCATGCGGCGCGGCGCGGAGAGCGTCAACGCGCGCTGGGACAACACCGTCGCGATCCTGACCGGCGACTTCCTCTTCGCCCACGCCTCGCGCCTGGTCGCCGACCTCGGGACGGACGCGGCGCGCATCATCGCCGAAACGTTCGGCGAGCTCGTGACCGGCCAGATGCGCGAGACGGTCGGCCCCGGCCCCGGTGACGACCCCGTGGAGCACTACCTCACCGTCATCGCGCAGAAGACCGGCTCGCTGATCGCGACGTCCGGGCGGTTCGGCGGCATGATGTCCGGCGCCCCCGAGGGGTACATCCAGGCGTTGCGCCGGTTCGGCGAAATCATCGGCACGGCGTTCCAGATCTCCGACGACATCATCGACATCGCGTCGCCGTCCGACGAGCTGGGCAAGGCGCAGGGCACGGACCTGCGCGAAGGCGTTCGCACGCTGCCCATGCTCTACGCGCTGGCCGACCCGGACACCGACCCGCGGCTCGTGGAGCTGCTAGCCGGCCCGATCGCCGAGGACGAGGTGGTCGCCGAAGCTCTGGAGCTGCTGCGCCGCTCGAGTGGACTCGAACGCGCGCGCGTCACCCTTTCCGACTACGCTTCGCGGGCACGTGCCGAGCTCGCCGCGCTGCCCGCTTCCCCTGCGCGCGACGCTTGCGAGTCGGTCGCCGACTACCTGGTCGCGCGGACGCATTAAAAGGGGCAGAGAAGATGTCCATTTTCGGACAAGTCTGGCTGTGGAGCCTGTTGGCGTTCTTCGTCGGCGCGCTCGTGGCCTGGTTGGTCCTCGTGGTGCCTGCGCGCAAGCGCATCCGTGAGCTGGAAGAGGCGCTGGCGTCGGCGCACACCGAGAACGCGCGCACGCCGGCCAACGCGGCCGCGCTGGCCGCCGCGTCCAGCCGGACGTCGGTGCTGCCGCCGGTGGACGCTCCCGTGGCTTCGGAACCAGCGTTCACGTCCGACTTCGCGGAACCCGACAGCGAGCCGGCGTGGGCCCGCGACGAGCGTGAGCACGCGCCCACCGAGCTGATCGCCGCGGCGCCGCCCGCCGGGTTCGACCCGGAGGCGGAGTACGACGCCGAGTACCGCACCGCGCAGGAGCCGGGCGCTTCGCCCGAACCGGACGAGCCGGCCCTGGCGTCCTCCGTGGACAGTGGCGACGTCTACCGCGCGGCCGCGACGGAGTACCTCAGCCCGGTCTCGCGCGAGCCGGACAGCGATTACCGCCACGCGGCCGATCTCGAGGACGAGGACCTCGCCAGCGGCTACCACCGCGCGGTGGAACCGTTCGAGAGCAAGCTCGAACCCTTCGAGAGCACGCTGGAGCCCTCGTCGTTCGAGAGCCGTCCGGAGCCCTCCGACGAGCCGGTGTCGCTGTTCCAGCCCGCGCCCGCGGCGGAACAGTCCGAATCGGACTGGTTCTCGAAGGAACTGCCGGAGCGTTCGCCCTTCGAGGACACGCCGGGTGGTGACTACCTCGACGAGCCCGAGTCCACTGAGCACCTCACGCCGGCTCCGGCCATGGCGAAGCAGGCGACCACGGTGGAGGAGTCCGAAGAGTCCACAGAGGAATCTCTAGAGCCCGGCGGCCTGCCCAAGCGCCAGCCCCGCGAGTCCCCACGCGGCGGCTTCGAGGCGCCGCGGCCGATCCAGCCGTCGATGCGCCCCGTCGAACGCCGCGAGCCCGACCTCACGGGCGCGCACAGCGGTTCGCTGTTCGAGCCGTCGGTGCAGCCCAACCAGGTTGCCGCCATGGCCGCCCCCGAACCGCCCCCGGCCCGCGACACCGGCGAGGACTCCGTGCCTCCCGGCCCCTTCGGCCCCGGCTCCGCCATGCCCCGCCCCGGCGGCGGCCGCCCCTCGGACGCCTTCGCGGTCAAGGCCAGCGTCACGGCGCTCCGTTACTGCACTGAGGAATCGCCGCAGTTCCCCCGCATGGTCGCCGAGGTGTGGTTTCGCACTTCGGCCGATGCTGAACGAGTGGGGTTCCGGCCGCTTTCCTGATCTACCTTCGGCTGTATTTTTGGCGTCGGCTCCGCCGCCGCGGGCGAGATCGCCTTTGAGCCGGCTCCTTCCCACCCGACATGGTCGGCCCGGGGCCGCCCACACCGGGCGGGAAGAAACCGGCGCGATCTCGCAGCGTGGTTGAGTTAAGTCTTACCCAGCAACGAAAGAAGGCCTCCCCGCCGAGTGCGAGAAGGCCTTCTTTCGTGTCAGACCGAGGCCTAAACAACAGTCCAGGTGTCTTTGCCTCGCAGGAGGCCCTGCAGGTCGGGCTTGCGGGCGGCGCGGGCCTCTTCCACCTGGGCGCGGGCGCCGTCGTCGTAGGTCGGGCGCTCGACCTGGCGCAGGATGCCCGTGGGGACGTGCGTGAGGTTCTGGTCGCCCAGGCGGGTCAGCGCGAAGGCGTACGACGTGTCCGCGATGGTCGGGTCGTGGACGACCAGGTTGTCCTCGCCGATGTCGCTCACCTTGGCGATGTCCAGGCCACCCCACTCGCCGCGGCGGACGCCGAACTCGCCCTCCGCGCCGAAGCGCATCGGCTCGCCCGCCTTCAGCGGGATGAGCCGGGAGGCGGCCTCGTCCTTGTCCTTCAGGACGTCGAACGCGCCGTCGTTGAAGATGGGGCAGTTCTGGTAGATCTCGACGATCGCCGAGCCGCGATGGCGGGCCGCCGCCTCGAGGACTTCGGTGAGGCCCTTGCGGTCGGAGTCCAGCGCGCGGCCCACGAACGACGCCTCGGCGCCGATCGCCAGCGACAGCGGGTTGAACGGCGTGTCCACCGAACCCATCGGAGTCGACTTGGTGACCATGCCCTGGCCCGAGGTCGGCGAGTACTGGCCCTTGGTCAGGCCGTAGATCCGGTTGTTGAACAGCAGGATCTTGATGTTCACGTTGCGGCGCAGCGCGTGGATCAGGTGGTTGCCGCCGATGGACAGCGCGTCGCCGTCGCCGGTGACGACCCACACCGACAGGTCCGGGCGCGTGGTGGCCAGGCCGGTCGCGATCGACGGCGCGCGGCCGTGGATCGAGTGCATGCCGTAGGTGTTGAGGTAGTACGGGAAGCGCGACGAGCAGCCGATGCCCGAGATGAACACGATGTTCTCGCGCTTGAGGCCCAGCGTCGGCAGGAACGACTGCACGGCGTTGAGCACCACGTAGTCACCGCAGCCGGGGCACCAGCGCACTTCCTGGTCGGACTTGTAGTCCTTGGCCTTCTGCGGTTCGTCGGTGGTGGGAACGAGGTCCAGACCGCCGAGCTGCGGCAGTCCGAGGTCGATGGCGGTCACTTGACGCCCTCCGGGATGGTGCTGGTGATGATGTCGGCGAACACGTTCTGCAGCTCTTCGGCCTTGAACGGCAGCCCCGCCACCTTGGTGTACGAGTGCACGTCCACCAGGAACTTGCCGCGCAGCAGCAGCGCGAGCTGGCCCAGGTTCATCTCCGGCACCACGACCTTGTCGTAGGACCGGAGCACCTCGCCCAGGTTCGCGGGCAGCGGGTTGAGGTGACGCAGGTGCGCCTGCGCGATCGGCATGCCCAGCTTCCGCACGCGCCGGCAGGCCGCGCCGATCGGGCCGTAGGACGAGCCCCAGCCGAGCGCGAGCACGCGCGCCTTGCCGCCCGACGGGTCGTCGACCACCAGGTCGGGCACGTCGATGCCGTCGATCTTGGCCTGGCGCAGCCGCACCATCTTGTCGTGGTTGTCCGGGTCGTAGGAGATGTGCCCGGTGCCGTCGGCCTTCTCGAGGCCGCCGATGCGGTGCTGCAGCCCCGGCGTGCCCGGCACGGCCCACGCGCGCGCCAGCGTCTCCGGGTCGCGCACGTACGGCCAGAACTCACCGGAGTCGTTGGTGGCGTTGGGTTCCGTGGCGAACTCGACGCGCAGGTCCGGCAGGTCCTCGACGTCGGGGACGAGCCACGGCTCGGAGCCGTTGGCGATCGCGCCGTCGGACAGCAGCAGCACCGGCGTGCGGTACTTCAGCGCGATCCGCGTGGCCTCCAGCGCCGCGTCGAAGCAGTCGGCGGGCGACAGGGGCGCGATGATCGGCACGGGCGACTCGCCGTTGCGGCCGAACATCGCCTGCAGCAGGTCGGCCTGCTCGGTCTTGGTCGGCAGGCCCGTGGACGGGCCGCCGCGCTGCACGTCGATGACCACGAGCGGCAGCTCCGTCATCACGCCGAGGCCGATGGTCTCCGACTTCAGCGCGATGCCGGGGCCGGAGGTCGAGGTCACGCCCAGCGCGCCGCCGTACGAGGCGCCCAGCGCCGCGCCGATGCCGGCGATCTCGTCCTCGGCCTGGAACGTGATGATGCCGAAGTTCTTGTGCTTGGACAGCTCGTGGAGGACGTCCGACGCCGGGGTGATCGGGTAGGTGCCCAGCAGGATCTGCAGCCCGGACTGCTGCCCGGCCGCCACGATCCCGTACGCCAGCGCCGTGTTGCCGGTGATCTGCCGGTAGGTGCCCTGGTCGAGCTTTGCCGGCGCGACCTCGAACGTCGTGGCGAACGACTCGGTGGTCTCGCCGTAGTTCCAGCCCGCGCGGAAGGCCAGGATGTTGGCCTCGGCGATGTCCGGCTTCTTCGCGAACTTCTCGCGCAGGAACCGCTCCGTGCCCTCGGTCGGCCGGTGGTACATCCACGACAGCAGCCCGAGCGCGAACATGTTCTTGCACCGCTCGGCGTCCTTCTTGCCGAGGCCGGTGTCGGCGAGCGCGCCCTGCGTCAGGGTCGACATGGCGACCCGGTGGACCTGGAAGGCCGACAGCGTGTCGTCGTCGAGCGGGTCGTTGTCGTACCCGACCTTCACGAGGTTGCGCTTGGAGAACTCGTCGGTGTTGAGGATGATCGTGCCGCCCTGCGGGACGTCGCGCAGGTTCGCCTTCAGCGCCGCGGGGTTCATGGCCACCAGCACGTCGGGCCGGTCGCCGGGCGTGAGGATGTCGTAGTCGGCGAAGTGCACCTGGAACGACGAGACGCCCGGGATCGTGCCTTGTGGCGCGCGGATCTCGGCGGGGAAGTTCGGCATCGTCGACAGGTCGTTGCCGAAGGCCGCGGCCTCGGACGTGAACCGGTCGCCCGTCAGCTGCATGCCGTCGCCCGAGTCACCGGCGAACCGGATGACGACCCGGTCGAGCTTGCTGACTTCGGTCGACCTCGAGCTGGTCAAGGCGGCGTGACCGTTACCGGCCTCCGCGCCCCCGAGACCGCCGTTCGCACTCGTGCTCATAGGTCAGGGAATCCCTCTCTCCCGACGTGCTGCGACCCCGGGTCGGCCCCCGGGGAAACGCCCGCCCGGCGATGTCGGCTGGATCACCAGGCCTACCCCGAGGTTACTCGTCGAGGACTCGGGAGTTCCCGAAGTGTGGGGTACCCGGAGTGGAAGCCTTCATCCCGTTACCGGCGGCAGGCGCCCTTTGTTACCTGTGACCGATGGTAACGGGATTTCCGGGGGACCCGCAGTGACGCACGTCTCCCACCGATGGGCCACACAAACCGGATTTCCCGGTCTGTGGCATGGACGATGCCACCGGATGGACTGGTCCCGCATCTGCGTCCCGGCATGTGGATAAGTTCATTCGAGTTCCCGATGAAGTCCGGTGGTTCGACCAGGCCCGCCGGTCAGCTCTGCGGGTTCGGCGGCCGCTCCAACAGCCGCGACAGGACGACCGTCGAAACGGTGCGGTCGATGATCTCCAGCCCGCGCAGCCGTTCGAGTGCCGTCTCGAGGTGGTGGATGTCGGCGGCGCGCAGGTGCACGATCGCGTCGGCCGCGCCCGAGACCGTGTAGGCGGCCACGACCTCCGGCAGCGGTTCAAGCCGCGCGCGGATGCGGGCGGGTGTGACGTTGCCCTGGCAGTGCACCTCGACGAAGGCCTCGGTGCCCCAGCCGAGTGCCTCTGGGTCGACAACCGCCGTGAAGCCGCGCAGCACGCCGGTTTCCAACAGCCGGTCGACGCGGCGCTTGACCGCCGGGGCGGACAATCCGACGACTTTGCCGATCTCGGCGTAGCTCGAACGCGCGTTGGCCACCAGGCAGGAAACGATTCGCTGGTCGATGGTGTTCACACGCAATGTTTAGCAGGTATGTGCGCAGCGAACAGCGATTGATTGCGCGGTTAGGCCGACCTTACCCTTCAATCATGCAGGCAGAGTCTGTGCAGCGAGTTCCCACCACCCGCCGTTACCTGATGTGCCCGCCGCGGTTCTTCGCGGTGGACTACGTGATCAACCCCTGGATGGACCCGACCGCGCCGGTCAGCGCCGACGTCGCGGTGGCCCAGTGGACCGAGCTGCGCGACACCTACCGCCGCCTCGGCCACACCGTCGAGGAGATCGAGCCGCAGCCGGGCCTGCCCGACATGGTGTTCGCGGCGAACTCCGGCACCGTCGTGGACGGGCGTGTGCTCGGTTCGAGCTTCCGGGCGCCGCAGCGCGCGGCCGAGGCCGAGCACTTCCGCCGCTGGTTCGTCGAGCACGGCTACCGCGACCTGACGATGCCGGAGCGTATCAACGAGGCCGAGGGCGACTTCGCCTGGACGGGCAAGCTGCTACTCGCCGGCACCGGCTTCCGCACCGACCCGGCCGCGCACGCGGAAGCGCAGGAGGTGCTCGGCGTGCCCGTGGTGTCGCTGAGCCTCGTCGACCCGCGGTACTACCACCTCGACACGGCGCTGTTCGTGCTCACCGAAGCCGACGCCGGGACCGACACCACGGCCCCGCAGATCGCCTACTACCCGGAGGCCTTCTCGCCGGGCTCGCAGCGCGTGCTGCGGCGCCTGTTCCCCGACGCCGTGATCGCCACGGCCGCCGACGCCGAGTGCTTCGGCCTCAACGGCGTCTCCGACGGGCGCAACGTCGTGCTGCCCCTGGAGGCCGTCGGGCTGGGTGCGCAGCTGGCCGAGCGGGGCTACGAGCCCGTCTACCTGGACATTTCCGAACTGCGGAAGGCCGGCGGCGGGCCGAAGTGCTGCACTTTGGAGATTCGCAAATAACTTTGTGTAGATAGTGTAACTACTCCATTTGCCACGTCGATTAATCGAGATACAGGAGGTCCGACGCTCCGAACCGGGACGAGGTGCGATGGTCAACTTCACCGTGCACGGCATCGGCAGACCCCAGCGCGCGCTCGATCCGGGCGAAGACGAGCGCTGGATCACGGTGGAGCAGTTCGAGACCTTGCTGGACGTCGTCGCGAAGTGTCCTGAATCGCGGCTGACCTTCGATGACGGCAATGTCTCCGACGTCGAGATCGCGTTGCCGAGGTTGGTGCAGCGCGGGCTGCGCGGGGAGTTCTTCCCGCTCGCCGGCCGCGTCGGCTCGCGTGGGTTCGTGGATCGCGCCGGGTTGCGTTCGCTTGTTGCCGCCGGGATGGATGTCGGCTCGCACGGCTGGGACCGGTTCGGTGCGCGGCGGTTCGAGGAACGCGTGCTGCGGCGCGAGCTTGATGCGGCGCCGCGGTTGCTGGGGGAGTTGAGCGGGCGGGCGGTGTGCCGGTACTCCCTGTCCGGGCGTCGGGTGGACCGGCGCGTGCTGGGCCGGTTGAGGGCGGCCGGGGCGACGCGGGTGTACGCCGGCTCTGGGCCCGGTAGTTCGGGTGTTCGGGGTGGCGAATGGTTGCAGAACCGCGTCGAGGTGCATCGGGATCTGGACCGTCAGTGGGCTGAGGGTGTGCTGGTGGGTCGGTACGGGCACCGCTGGCCCGGTCGATTGACGGGGTTGCTGGCGTTCTGAGTCTGCGGGGCGGCTCGCGTTGGTGCCGGGCGGGGTTTTGGGGGCGGCGTGTGCCGTCGGATGGCTTTGGGTGGGTGGGGGTCCGCTGCGCCGCGTTGTGTACCGGTGTTCGGGACTTCGGTTTGCCGGTTTCGTGAACGGTTTCCCGGTGCACCAGCGGTTTCGTCAAGCATTACAGGCTGGTGGGAAAACCACTGACGGTCGAGGTCTTGTCACCGTGCGCGCCCGGGTGCATCCTGTGCGCTACGCCGCACGAGTAAGGAAACTTTCCTAACTAACAGTTTCTCTTGACTGACAGGGAGCCTCGATGAGGAAGCTGATCCTGTTCGCGACCATGGCGATCGCCGCCGCGGTGATGCCGGCGGCGGTGGCGTCGGCCTCGGCAGCGCCGGCGGGTCCGGACCACGCCCAGGTCGCCGCGGCGCCGGCCGCGGGCCCGACGGCGGCGCAGCTGCTGGCGAAGACCAACAGCTGCAACCAGATCTCGAACGGCAAGTACAAGACCGACGAGGACGCGGGCTCCAAGACCGTCGCCGTGTGCGGCGCCAATGGGGCCGTGTTCTGGAAGGCCGACATGGACATCGACTGCGACGGGCAGCGCACGTCGCAGTGCAACGAGGACACCGACTGCTGTTTCCAGGGCGACACGGCGTTCCACCAGAGCGACGGAAAGCCGCTGAATGCCGCGACGTTGCCCTACATCGTCGTGCCGAGCTCCAGTGGCACGTGGAACTACTCGTCCTCCGGTCTCAAGGGCGGCGGTTCGTGCGCAGTGATCTACAACGGAAAAGTCGAATACACCGTCATCGGTGACACCGGGCCGACCGGGATCATCGGCGAGGCTTCCTACGCGACGGCCAAGGACCTCGGCATCAACCCCGACCCGTCCAACGGTGGCACCGACTCCGGCGTGACCTACATCTGCTTCAAGAACTCGAAGGTCTCACCGATCGAGAACCACGGCACGGCCACGAGCACCGGGCAGAACCTGGCCGGCACGTTCGTGAACAACAACTGAACGCGACGGACAACGGCGCCGGGGAAGCTTTGTCGAGCTTCCCCGGCGCTTCGTCGATTCTTGGCGGAAATGGCGCTACGGCACGAAAAATGTTGTCGAGACCACTACGAGAGGTCGAAAAAGCGCACAATCGATACGCAAATCCGGTTGCCATTTCTCCACTGGCCTGAACGGGTAACGAACTGCGTCCGCGCGCCGACCAACCGATCAGCGAATGCGGGCGGAGGTTCAAGCGTGAGGATCAGTGTCTTCGGGCTGGGGTACGTGGGGTGTGTGTCCGCGGCCTGTCTGGCGGGGAACGGGCACGAGGTCGTCGGGGTCGACGTGAACCCGGTGAAGGTGGACCTCGTGACGCGCGGCAACGCGCCGGTGGTCGAGGAGCGCATCGGGGAGCTGACGGCCGAGGTCGTGGCGTCGGGGGCGCTGCGCGCGACGACCGACGTGGCCGAGGCGGTGGCGGCGACCGACGTGTCGCTGGTCTGCGTGGGCACGCCTTCGGCGCCCAATGGCAGCCTCTCCACCGAATATCTCGAACGCGTGGCCGACGAGATCGGCGAAGCGTTGGCGCACAAGGCTGTGACGTCCAAAGAGCGCCGCCACACGGTGGTGTTCCGCAGCACGATGCTGCCGGGCACCTGTCTCGACCTGCTGGTGCCGATCCTGGAGAAGTCCAGCGGCCGAACCGCGGGCGTCGACTTCGGCGTGGCGGTGAACCCGGAGTTCCTGCGCGAGGGCACCAGCGTGCGCGACTTCTTCGACCCGCCCAAGACCGTGATCGGCGAGCTCGACACCGCCAGCGGCGACATCGTGGCCGAGCTCTACACGGGCCTGCCCGGCGACGTCTTCCGCGTGCCGATCCCGGTCGCGGAGATGACCAAGTACGCCGACAACGCCTTCCACGGCTTGAAGATCGGCTTCGCCAACGAGCTCGGCGCCGTCTGCCGCGCGCTGGGGCTCGATTCGCACAAGGTGATGGACGTCTTCCTCGCCGACCGCAAGCTCAACGTGAGCCCCGCGTACCTGCGCCCTGGCTTCGCGTTCGGCGGTTCGTGCCTGCCGAAGGACCTGCGCGGACTGGTCTACGCCGCGCGCCGCGCCGACGTGTCGGTGCCGATCCTCGAGCACGTGCTGCCCTCGAACGAAGATCACCTGCAGCGCGCGTTCGACCTCGTCGCGCGCACCGGCAAGCGCAAGGTGGGCCTGTTCGGCCTGTCGTTCAAGCCGGGCACCGACGACCTGCGTGAGAGCCCGCTCGTCGAGCTCGCCGAGCGGCTGCTCGGCAAGGGCTTCGACCTCAAGATCTACGACGCCAACGTGAGCCTCTCGCGGCTCATGGGCGCCAACCGCGAGTACATCGATGCCCGGCTGCCGCACCTCGGGCAGCTGCTCGCGGGTTCGGTCGAGGAGGTGCTGGAGCACGCCGAGGTGTGCCTCGTCGGCACCTCCGACCCGGCCGTGCTGGCCGCGCTTCCCCACGGTGGCGAGCAGACGCTCGTCGACCTCGTCCGCATCCCCGACGCCGAGGTGCGCCGGGCCGAAGAGGGATACGTCGGCCTTGCCTGGTGACAAGAAAAAAGCCCTGATCCTGGTCGAGAACCTCTCGGTGCCGTTCGACCGCCGCGTGTGGCAGGAGTGTCAGACGCTGCGCGACGGCGGCTGGGAGGTGCACGTGATCTGCCCGCAGGGCACGAAACGCGACACCGAACCCGAAGCCGTGATCGACGAGGTGCACATCCACCGCTACCCGCTCAAGGCGGCGACCGGTGGCCCCGCCGGCTACGTGCAGGAGTACGGCTCCGCGGTGTGGCACACGTTCCGGCTGGCCCGCAAGGTCGGCCCCGTCGACGTGGTCCACGCCTGCAACCCGCCCGACCTGTTGTTCCTCGTGGCGCGGATGCTCAAGCGCCAGGGCGCGAAGTTCATCTTCGACCAGCACGACCTCGTGCCGGAGCTGTATTTGTCGCGCTTCGACCGTGGTCAGGACTTGCTCTACCGCGGCGTCTGCGCGCTCGAGCGCGCCACCTACCGCGCGGCCGACGTCGTGATCGCCACCAACGAGAGCTACCGCCAGGTCGCCCTCATCCGCGGCGGCAAGCGGCCCGAGGACGTGTTCGTGGTCCGCAGCGCGCCCGTGGTCGAGCGATTCCACGAGGTGCCGGTGGAGCCGGAGCTCAAACGCGGCAAACCACACCTGCTCTGCTACCTCGGCGTGATGGGGCCGCAGGACGGCGTGGACTACGCGTTGCGCGCGCTGGCTTCCCTGCGTGACGAGATCGGCCGCGACGACTGGCACGCCGTGTTCGTGGGCGCCGGCGACGCGTTCGACGACGTGGTGGCGCTGTCGAAGGAGCTGGGCCTGGAGAACCAGGTCGAGTTCACCGGCCGCGTCTCCGACGCCGACCTGCTGCGCTACCTGTCCGCGGCCGACGTGTGCCTTTCGCCCGACCCGCTCAACCCGCTCAACGACGTGTCGACCATGAACAAGATCATGGAGTACATGGCGATGAGCAAGCCCATCGTCTCGTTCGAGCTGCGGGAGGCCCGCGTCTCCGCGGCCGACGCCGCGCTCTACGCGCCGGCCAACGACGTCACCGAGTTCGCGAAGCTCGTCGCGGTCCTGCTCGACGACCCGGACGAGCGCGTCCGGATGGGGGAACTCGGCAAGGCGCGGGTCAGCGGGCCACTGGCCTGGGCGAACTCGCAGAAAGCCCTGCTCGCCGCGTACGAGCGAGCTGTGCGCTGAGCCCACGTGCTTGATCGCGGTTTGAACAAGGTTCGTGCGTTCGGTGTAACCAACGCCTCCAGCACGACGACGGGGTCAGTGACCGGTACGCCACTTTCGGAGGGGAGACCCCGGTTTTGAGTGACGACACGGTACGACTTTCGATGGTGGGACAGGTTCTGCGCAGACGCTGGAGGGCGCTGCTGATCCTGGTGGTCGTGGGGGCGGGCGTCGGTGCGGGGGCTTCTGTCGTGCTCTCGCCCGGTTACGAGACCACGGCGAGCGTGCTGCTGCAGGGCCCGCGCCAGGCCGACGAGCTGCTGACGCAGGCCCAGGTGGCCACCAGCTCGGTGGTGCTGGACCGCGCGGCCGCGGCGCTCGGCATGCGCGAGGCCGGCCCGGACCTCCAGAAGAAGGTCACGGCCTCGGTGGCGCAGGGCAACGTCGTGGCCATCAGTGCTTCGAGCGACAGCCCGGAGCACGCCCAGCAGCTGGCCGATCAGGTGGCCAAGGAGTTCGTGAAGTACTCCACGCAGCTGCTGTCCAACTCGGCCGGCTCGTCGGCCCAGCTCGCGCAGGAGCAGCGGGAGGCGCTGCGCCAGCAGGTGGCGCAGACCAACCAGCGCGTCCTCGACCTGTCCCGTTCGGTGTCCGACGGCCAGACGGTGGAGGGCGTGCAGGTCCGCACGGAGCTGCAGGGCCTGCGCACCTCGCTGGAGCAGGCGATGAACAACCTCGACGCGGCCGACGCGGCCACGGGCGCCGGCAACATGGTCGTGATGGGGCCGTCGGAGAAGCCGACCTCACAGGCTCCGCCCACGCTGGCGCAGCTCGCCGGGGGCGGCGCGATCCTGTTCTTCCTCATCGGCCTGCTCAGCTACCTCTTCGGGGCGCGCAGCGACCGTCGGCCGCGCAGTGAGACGGAGATCGGCTCGGCGCTGGGCGCGCCGGTGCTGGCGAGCGTCGACGTGCCGGAGACCGGTGAGCCGGAGCGCGCGACCGGCTTCCGGGGCGCGCTGCGCCGGATCACGGGCAGCGACAAGCCGTGGAACCTGCCGGAGGTGCCGGCTTCGGCCGACGAGTCCAGCCGTGAGGTGCGCTACCGCCGGGTGTTCGCCCGGCTGGGCACCGACCGCGACGGCGTGCTGCGGCTGCTCGTGCTCGTCGCCGCCGGCGACAGTGCGGCGCGGCGCGCGGCGACGCAGTTCGCAAAGGTCGCCGAGACCGAGCGCGTGCGGGTGGAGCTGACGATCACGGAGGTCACCGTGGGCGCCGGCGTGCAGCCGACCGTGCCGGACGGTACCGCCGGAGTGCTCGTGGTGCTCTCGGTCGGCAGCCGCAGCGCGTGGGAGCTCGTGGCGATCGCCGAGGCGTGCGCCGACGCGGGCCACGAGGTGCTCGGCGCCGTGCTCACGCGTCAGGTCCGCGTCACCGGGAAACCGCGGAGAGTTCCCGCCTCGGCGGATCCACCCCAGGTCCCGGTGGACCGTGACGCGATGGCAGGTTCGTCATGACCAGTTCGCAGAGCTCCTCGCCGCCACTGATCGACCTGCAGAGAATCGTCGTCGCCGTGCGCCGGCACCGCCGGCTGTGGGTCACCTTCGCGTTGCTGGGCCTGGTGGTCGGCGGCGCAGTCGCCGTGCTGCTGCCGGCCCCGCCGACCGCGATCACCAAGGTGATCGTGATCCACCCGGACGACTCGCCGACCGACAGCGGCACGCTGATGCGCACCGACGTCGCCGTGCTGGAGACCGCGAAGATCGCGTCGGCCGCGCTGCAGAAGGTGCACAGCACCGAGGCGACCGAAGACTTCCTGAAGGACTACACCGGCCTCGGCCTGACCAACAACGTCATGCAGGTGACGGTCACGGCCAAGACCAAGGAAGACGCCGTCGCGAAGGCGCAGGCGCTGGCCGACGTCTTCATCGCCGACCACGTGCAGCGCAACCAAGCCGCCGCGACCGCGCAGGCCAAGGCGCTGCTCGACCAGCGCACGCAGGCGCAGCAGCAGCTGGCGCAGATCGACTCGCAGGCCGCGACCGAGGCCGACAAGGGCAGCCGCGCGAACGCCGGCACGCTGGAGCAGCTGTACACCCAGCGTGCGGACCTGGTGTCGAAGATCGCCGACCTGCAGAACCAGGCGCAGCAGGCGGGTATCGGCACACCGCAGGTGGCCGCGGGCACGCAGATCGTGGACGCGCCGGCGATCCAGAAGGTGTCCTTCCTCAAGACGGTCGCCACCAACGGCGCCATCGGCTTCGCGCTCGGCCTCGCCCTCGGGCTGGCCCTGGCGATGGTCACCGCGCTCGTGCGCGACCGGCCGGTGCTGCGGCGCGAGGTCTCCGAACACCTCGGTGCGTCGGTGATCGCGCAGCTGCCGTCGAAGCTGCGCGGCCCGAAGCGGTTGTGGGCCAAGTCGAAGCCGGTCGTCGAACGCAAGCGCGTGGCCGTGACGCTCGTGCGTTCGGCCCGGGCCGAACGCGGGCCGCTGTCGTTGCTGGAGCTCGGCGCGCCCGGCGTGGCCGCGGGGCTCGCGGTGGACATGGCGGCGGAGCTGGCCGAGGACGGACCGGTCGTGGTGATCGACGATCTGCCGCGCCACGACGCGAAGCGCCTGGCGGTGGCCGGCGACGTGAAGGTGGTCGAGGTCGGAGACCCGTCGATCAAGCGCGCGGTGTACCGGCTCGGCGTCGGCACGGTCGCGCCCGGCACGGCGTGGACGGACCTGGAGTACCTCGGCACGGAGACGGTGCTGGTCGTGCGCTCGGGGCACGCGAACACGTTGTGGCTGCACACCGTAGCCCGGCAGCTCGCCGACTGCGGTATCCCGATCCTGGGTGTGGTGCTCGTCGATCCGGACCCGAAGGACCAGACCGACGGGACGCTGTGGGACGGCCTGCACACCGCGTTGCGCGGGCGGGCGTCCGTGGTGGCGGCCAAGCAGATCGAGAAGCCGGCCGAGCCGCCGCGGAAGTTCGTGGAGCAGGAGCCGGAGAAGCCGATCGACTGGCCGGTCGAGCATGACGTGAACGACGCAGCGACGACCATTGAGGCGTCGGTCGTCAAACCGGCCAAGCCCGCGATGCCCGTCGAGACCAAGGGCCACCTCGAAGCGCCGACCCGCCGGCTCAGCCCGGTGCCGCGCAAGCCCGAGGAGCGCGCGCCGGAACAGCGCAAGTCCCAACCCGGCAACTCCGAGATGCCGACCAAGAAGTTCGCGCCCGTCCAGTCCGGTCCGGAAAGCTAGAGAGGGTTACGCACATGTGCGGCATCGCAGGTGCCTACCACTGGCCGGACGGCGGCCCGCTCACCGATCGGCTCACGAAGTGCCTCGCGCACCGAGGGCCGGACGGTTCGGGGCGCTACGACCACCGCGCCGGCGCCGGGGAAGTCCACTTCGGACACCGCAGGCTGTCGATCGTCGACCTGTCCGAGACGGGCGCGCAGCCGATGGTGGCCGAGGGGCTCGCGCTGACGTACAACGGCGAGCTCTACAACGCCCCGGAGCTGCGCGCGGAGCTGGAGGGCAAGGGCGTGCGGTTCCGCGGCACGTCCGACACCGAGGTGCTGCTGCGCGCGTGGCGCGAGTGGGGCGTCGACTGCCTGCCGCGGCTGCGTGGGATGTTCGCGTTCGGCGTCTTCGACGAACGCACCGGTGAGCTCACGCTGGTGCGCGACCAGCTGGGCATCAAGCCGCTGTTCTTCGTGCGGCGAAACGGTGGCGTCGCGTTCTCCTCGGAGCTCAAGGCGCTGGCCACCGAGCTCGGCGGCACGCTGGAAGTCGACAAAGCGGCGCTCATCGCGTCGCTGCTGTACTACTGGGTGCCCGACAGCCGCTGCGCGTACCGCGAGGTCGAGAAGCTGCAGCCCGGTACGTGGGTGAGCTTCCGCCCGGACGGCACGAGCGAGCGCGGCGCCTACTGGTCGCTGCGGCAGGTCGCGGAAGAGGGGGAGGCCTACAGCCGTCAACACAGTGGCGACGTCGACCTCCACCAGGTGATTGCCGACTCCACGAGCAAGCACCTGCTCTCCGACGTCCCGGTCGCCACGTTCCTCTCCGGCGGCCTCGACTCCAGTTACCTCACCGCGCTCGCCGCGCGTCAGCAGCCCGGGATCTCCGCGTACACCATCGGTTTCCGCGCCGAGGACGCCAAGTTCGAGGCGATGCCGGACGACCTGAAGTACGCGCGCATCGTCGCCGAGCAGTTCGGCGTCGACCTGCACGAGATCGAGATCGCGCCGCAGGTGCTCGACCTGTTGCCGCGCATGACCTACCACCTCGACGAGCCCATCGGCGACCCCGCGGCCATCAACTCGTTCCTCATCTGCTCGGCCGCGCGCGAGGCCGGCGTGAAGGTGATGCTGTCCGGGATGGGCGCCGACGAGATGTTCGCCGGCTACCGCAAGCACTACGCGAACCAGCTCGCCCTGCGCTACCAACGCGTTCCTGGCCTGGTGCGCAAGCCGATCGAGACCGTGGTGGAGCGCCTGCCGGTCGCGTCCGCCAGCCGCGGCTACCGCACGGTGCGGTTCGCCAAGCGGTTCCTGTCGTTCGCGGAGCTGCCGGAGGAGACGGCGTTCCGGCGCAGCTACACGATGTACGACCGCGGCGAGCTGCTCGGCCTCGTGAACCCGGACCTGGCCACCGACGTCGACGACGTGCTCACCGAACACGCGGACACCTACCACGACCAGGCGCTGAGCGACTACGTCAACCGCATGTGCCTGGCCGACACGCGGATGTTCCTGCCCGGCCTGAACCTCACCTACACCGACCGCTCGACGATGGCCGCCTCCACCGAGGTGCGCACGCCGTTCGTCGATGTCGAAGTGGTCAAGGCGGCGTTCCGGGTGCCGGGAAACAAGAAGATCGTCGGCCGCCAGGGCAAGGCGGCGCTCAAGGAAGCCGCGCTGGCGATCCTGCCGAAGGAGATCGTCTACCGCCCGAAGGGTCTCTTCAGCGCCCCGCTGCGGGCCTGGATGAGCCGCGACCTGGCCCCGCTGGTCCGGGAGGTCGTGAACGAGGGTGTGCTCGTCGAATCCGGGTTCCTGCAACGGGAGGCCCTGCAGAAGCTCGTGGCCGAGGACGCCGCCGGGCAGCAGGACCGCGCGAAGCACCTCTGGCACGTGTTGACCCTCGAGTACTGGTACCGCGCCGCTTCTTCCACCGTGATCTCAAGCAGCTAGGAGTGCTGTGAAGCAGGTAGTGCAGAACTACAAGAGCGGGGAGATGGCCCTCCTCGACGTCCCCGTCCCGGCCTGCAAGCCGGGCGGCGTGCTCGTGCGCACGGTGTACTCGCTGATCTCGACCGGCACCGAGATGATGAAGGTGTCCGAGGCGAGCATGTCGATGATCGGCAAGGCGCGTTCGCGGCCGGACCAGGTCGCCAAGGTGATGCAGAGCGTCGCGACCAACGGCCTCGCCGCCACCTACCGCAAGGTCACCAGCAAGCTCGACTCCTACACGCCGCTCGGCTATTCGCTGTCCGGGGTGGTCGTGGAGGTCGGTGCCGGGATCGACGACGTCGCGGTGGGCGACGTCGTGGCGTGCGCGGGCAACGAGCACGCGCTGCACTCCGAGCTCAACTGGGTGCCCAAGAATCTCTACGCCCGCGTGCCCACCGGCCTCGAACCGCGGCACGCGGCGTTCGGCACGGTCGGGTCGATCGCGATGCAGGGCGTGCGCCGCGGTGAGCCGCAGCTCGGCGACCTGGCGCTGGTGATCGGGCTCGGCCTGATCGGACAGCTCGTGGTGCAGCTGCTGGTCGCCTCCGGCGTGCGCGTCGTCGGCGTGGACCCGGACCCGTCGCGGTGCGAGCTGGCCGAGCGGCTCGGCGCGCTGACCTGCGCGCACCCGGGCTCGGGCACGGTGGACAACGCTGTCGCGGAGCTGTCCGGCGGCCACGGCGTGGACCAGGTCTACCTCGCCGCGGGCGGCGCCTCGAACGACCCGGTGGAGCTGGCCGCGCGGCTCGCGCGAGACCGCGGCCGCGTGGTCGACATCGGCAAGATCTCGCTCAACCTGCCGTGGAACGCCTACTACGAGAAGGAGCTCGACGTCCGCTTCTCGCGTTCGTACGGACCGGGCCGCTACGACCCGGAGTACGAACTCGAGGGCCGCGACTACCCGATCGGTTACGTGCGCTGGACCGAGCGCCGCAACATCGAGTGCTTCCTCGACCTGGCCGCGCGCGACAAGCTCGACGTCGAACCGCTGATCACGCACACCGCCGATTTCTCGACGGCCGTGGAGACGTACAAGTCGCTGCAGGACGGTGAGCTGAAGGCCGTCGCGGTGCTGTTCCAGTATCCGGCCGGCCCCGAGGACGAAGCGGGCCCGGTGGTGTCGTCGGTCGCGCTGCCCGCGGAGACGGGCACCCGCGCGACCCCGCGCGGCCGGCTGCGCGTCGGGTTCGTGGGGGCCGGCAACTACGCATCGTCGATGCTGCTGCCGCACCTGGTGGAACAGGACCGCGTGGCGCTGTCCGAAGTGGTCACCACGTCGGCGCTCTCGGGCGCCAACGCCAAGCGCAAGTTCGGTTTCGCCCGTGCCACCACGGACCTCGACGCGCTGCTCGCCGACGAGTCGGTGGACACCCTGTTCGTGGTGACGCGCCACAGCTCCCACGCCGAGCTCACCCGCCGCGCGCTGCTCGCCGGCAAGGCCGTGTTCGTGGAGAAGCCGCTGGCGCTGTCGGAGAAGGAGCTGCGCGGGATCGTCGAGGCCATCGAGGAGTCGGGCAACAACCGGCTGCAGGTGGGCTTCAACCGTCGCTTCGCGCCGCTGCTCAACGAGGCCAGGGTGCAGTTCGGCCCGCGGCTGGGTCCGGCCTCGGTGCGCTACCTCGTGAACGCGGGCCGCCTGGAGTCCAACAGCTGGTACAACCAGGCCGACTCCGAGGGCTCCCGGTTCGTCGGCGAGGGCGGGCACTTCATCGACACGGTGAGCTGGTTCCTCGGCAGCGACCCGATCTCGGTCTACGCCACCGCGACCCCGGGCAACGACGACCTGCAGGTGCTGCTGCGCTACGCCGACGGCTCGACCGCGGCCATCAGCTACGTGACCAGCGGCTCCACTTCGTTCCAGAAGGAGACGCTGGAGGTGCTGGCCGACGGCAAGGTGCTGAAGTTCGACGACTTCGCCCGCGCCAGCGTGTACGGGAAGAAGCGCTGGGCCAGCTCGCGGATCCCGAAGGGCCGCGACAAGGGCCAGAAGGCCGAGATCGAGGCGTTCGTGACCGCGCTGACCACCGGTGTCGCGATGCCGATCGGCGTCGAGTCGCTGGTGAACACGACGCTGGCCACGCTCGCCGTGAACCGCAGCCTCGAGACCGGCGCGCCGGTGCGGCTGGAGCCGAAGGAGGTGCTCGGCTGATGGATCCCGCCTGGTACCTGCGAAGACTCTCGGCGATGAGCCCAGCCGAGGTCGCCGGGCGCGCCACCGACGTGCTGCGCAAGCAGCAGTGGCGTGGGGTCGCGAAGCAGAAGGCCACGTGGCTGTCGCACCGCGCGTTCGAGCGGCCGGCGGGCATCGAGGACGTGTCGGCCGAGGCACGCGCCGAATTGCTGGCCACGGCCGAGCGGCTGATGGACGGCCACGCCGAGTACTTCGGGGTGGAGCGCGCTGACCTCGTGACACCGGACTGGTCGTTCGACCCGAAGACCGGCCGGCACGCGCCCGCCGACGCGTACTCGTTCGACATCGCCTACCGCAGCGAAGACGCGGTCGGCGACATCAAGCAGATCTGGGAGCCCTCGCGCCACCAGCACCTCACCGTGCTGGCCGCCGCGTACGCGCTGACTGGCGAAGACCGCTACGCCCACCGTGTGGCCGACCACCTGAAGTCCTGGTGGGCGGCCAACCCGCCGATGCGCGGCGTGCACTGGGTGAGCGG
This sequence comes from Amycolatopsis sp. NPDC051372, assembly GCF_040682095.1. Lineage (NCBI taxonomy): Bacteria > Bacillati > Actinomycetota > Actinomycetes > Pseudonocardiales > Pseudonocardiaceae > Amycolatopsis > Amycolatopsis sp. NPDC051372. Next base: position 19,765 of record NZ_JBFBAF010000003.1, on the reverse strand, counting down.
CATCGAGCTCGGCATCCGCCTGCTGTCGTGGGTCTGGGTGCGCCGGCTGCTCGACGGCTGGACGGGCGCGTCCGGCCTGTTCGAGGACAATCCCGAGGCGCTGCACCAGATCTGGCATCACCAGCGCTGGCTGGCGGCGTTCCCGAGCCGTGGTTCCTCGGCCAACAACCACGTGATCGCCGAGGACGCCGGGCAGCTCGCCGCCGCGTGCGCGTTCGACTGGTTCCCCGAGTCACCCGCCTGGCGTGACGCGGCACTGAAGTCGCTGGACACGCAGCTACAGGCCAACACGTTCGCCTCCGGGCTCAACCGCGAGCTGGCCACGGAGTACCACGGCCTGGTGCTGGAGCTGGGGCTCGCGGCCGCGCTGGAAGCCGGCCCGCTGGTGCCGACGTCCACCTGGCTCGTGCTGCGCCGGATGTGCGACGCGCTGGCGTCCATTGTGGACGCCGAACTGCGGCCACCGCGCCAGGGCGATGCCGACGACGGCTACGGCCTGATTGTCGACGGCACCGGCACCAGCCGCTGGGCTTCGCTGCTCGCGACCGGCGACGCGTTGTTCGGCCGGCAGGAGTGGTGGCCGAAGGTGCCGGACGGTCTCAGGAACACCGTCCGGACCTCTCTGTTCGCTTCGCTCGGCGGTGTCCCCGAGCTCACCGATCCGCGACCCCCTCGGCGGATGGACGACCTCTTCGACGCCGGCATGACGATCCTGCGCACCCCGGCCGAGAGCACCGCCGAGCCGGAGATCTGGGTCCGCTGCGACGGCGGCCCCCACGGCTTCCTCGCCATCGCCGCCCACGCCCACGCGGACGCGCTGGCACTGGAGGTCCGCCACGAGGGCGTCGACATCCTCGCCGACCCGGGCACCTACTGCTACCACGGCGAACCCGAGTGGCGCTCCTACTTCCGCTCGACGCTCGGCCACAACACGCTGCAGCTCGGCGACACCGACTCCTCGGCGTCCGGCGGGCCGTTCCTGTGGACCCGGCACGCGCAGACCCGCACGCTCGCAGTCGGCCCGGTGCGCTGGCGCGCCGAGCACGACGGCTACGCACCGGCCGTGCACCGCCGCTGCGTGGAGCTGGAGGACCGGACGCTGACGATCCTCGACGAGGTCGACGGCGACCTGATGCTGCCGGCGAAGCTGGCCTTCCACCTCGGCCCGCGCGTCGAGGTGACCCTCGACGACAGCACCGCGCTGCTGAGCTGGCCCGGCCACACGGCAACGTTGGCGCTGCCGCCGACGTTGACCTGGACCGCGCACCGCGGCGAGACGAGCCCGCCGCTCGGCTGGTACTCCGCCGGCTTCGGCCGGCGCGAACCGTCGACCACACTGATCGGCACTGGTACGGCCGCCGAACCCTTGACCACCACGTTGAGTTTTCAATAGATCGAGAGGATCCACCCGGTGCGATCGACCAGCAGGCTTGTGCTGTTCCTGGGTCTGCTGTGCCCGCTCGTCGTAGCCGGGTGCACGAGCGCGCCCGACGAGGACGCCGCGTCGAGCCAGGCCGCGGCGACCTCGGCGGCGCCGTCCGGGCCGGTGGCGGCGGTGTGCGACAAGACGCCGCCCGGACCCGCCACCGCACCCGCGGGTGCGGCGGCCGTGGCGGTGACCGACGACTTCGCCGCGAAGGTCCGCGACGCCCCGGCCGGCACCACGTTCTGGCTCGCGCCGGGCAGCCACCACCTCGGCGACGACCGGTTCGACCAGGTCCAGCCCAAGGACGGCGATGTGTTCGTCGGCGGGCCGGGCGCGGTGCTCGACGGGCGCAAGATCAACCAGTACGCCTTCACCGGCCACGCGAAGAACGTGAAGATCACCAACCTCACCGTGCAGAGCTTCGTCGCCCCGCGTGACGAAGGCGTGGTGAACCACGATTCCGGCGATGGCTGGGTCATCCAGCACACCACTCTGCAGGACAACGACGGCGCGGCCCTGATGGCCGGCAACAAGCAGCAGGTGCTCGACAACTGCCTGCGCCGCAACGGCCAGTACGGCATGAACGCGTTCTCCGCCGACGACGACATCACCGGGCTGGTGGTGCGCGGCAACGAGATCACCGGCAACAACACCGGTGACTGGGAGAAGAAGATCGACGGCTGCGGCTGCACCGGCGGCATCAAGTTCTGGTCCGTGAACGGCGCGGACGTGATCGGCAACTGGGTGCACGACAACCGCGGCACCGGCCTGTGGGCCGACACGAACGACAACGACTTCCTCATCGAGGGCAACCTCATCGAGAACAACGACAGCGCGGCGATCATCTACGAGACCAGCTACAACGCCGTGATCCGCAACAACACCATCCGGCGCAACAACCTCGTCGACGGCCGCGACTACGCCGACCGCGGCGACTCGTTCCCGACCGCGACGATCTACATCTCCGAGTCCGGCGGCGAACCCCGGGTGAAGGCCCGCACGTCGAAGCTCGAGATCTACGGCAACGTGTTCGAGAACAACTGGAACGGCATCACCCTGTGGGAGAACGCCGACCGCTTCTGCAACAGCCCCGCCAACACCTCCAGCGGCGTCTGCACGAAACTCCAGCCCGACACCGCCAAGTGCGCCGCGCCGGCGATCGCGCAGAAGCCGCTCTACGACGACTGCCGCTGGAAAACCCAGCGCGTGGACATCCACAACAACCGCTTCACGCTGCAGCCCTCGGCGATCGGCTGCGAGGAGACGTGCGGGCGCATGGGACTGCTGTCGAACTTCGGCACCTACCCGGACTGGTCGCCGTACAAGGGTGACGTGGTGCAAAACGCGATCACCTTCAAACAGGGCAACAGCTGGCACGACAACGCGTACACCGGCCCGTGGACCTTCATCGCCACCGACATGAGCCACGTCCTCGGCATCGGCGAGTGGGAGGGCACGCCCTACAACCAGGACGCGCGCACGACGTACGAGCGCGGCGGGGGAGGGTGACCATGGCGGTACTGGCCGACATCCGGCGACCGACACCGGCGGAGACCGGCGAGCGCACCCCGAAGCTCGTCGGGGCCGCGTGGGCGCTGCTGATCCTCAACACGCTCGGCTCGACCGGCGCCGAGACCGTGATCCCGCTGCCGCGCGCGGTGAGCCAGCTCGTGACCATGGGCGCGCTGATGACCGCGTTCGTGATCGCGCTGGCGCTGAACCCGCGGCTGAAGATCCGGCCGAGCGCGTACCTGTTGCTGCTCACGCTGCTGCTGGTCACGAGCACCGTCGCGAGCCTGCACCTGGAAGCCGGGTTCGGGTCGCTGTTCCGGTGCTTCCGGTTCGGGGTGTTCCTCGCGACGCTGTGGCTGCTCACGCGGTGGTGGAACGGATCGTTCACGTTCGTGCGCCACCACATCAAGATGTTCAGCGCCGTGCTGGTGTCGGTGGCGATCGGGCTCGTCATCGCGCCGGGCAAGGCCATGCCGGACAGCTACGGCGGCCGGCTCGCGGGCGCGATCTGGCCGCTCACGCCGCCGCAGGTCGGGCAGTACGCGGCGGTGATCGCGGGCCTGGCGGCGCTGCTGTGGCTGGGCAAGCGCACGACGATGACCAGCGCGTTGATCGTGATCGTGCCCTCGCTCGGGCTGCTCCTGCTCTCGCACACGCGCACGGCGACGCTCGGTCTCGTGGCCGGGCTCGTGGTCGCGCTGCTGTCGCTGGCCATGACGAACGCCCGCGCGCGCAAGGTGTTCACCACGTTCGTACTGGTGGCGGGCTTCTCCGTGGTGGTGCTCGGCGGGCTGTTGCAGGCGTGGTTCCTGCGCGGGCAGAGCGAGGAGAACTTCTCCAGCCTCACCGGCCGCGCGAAAGTGTGGGACGCGCTGCTGGCCGCGCCGCGCACGGTCAACGAGTACATCTTCGGCGTGGGCCTCACCGACAAGTCCTACGACGGCCTGCCGATCGACAACAGTTGGCTCGCCGTCTACCACGAGCAGGGGTTCACTGGCATCGCGATCGTCGCGGCGTTCCTGCTGGTGCTGGTCGCCGTGGCGGTGCTGCGGCCGCCGTCGCTGGCGCGCGCGTGCGCGATCTTCCTGATCACGTACTGCATTTCCGCGTCCTACACCGAGGCCGGGCTCGGTGACGCGTCGCCGTACCTGCTGCACCTGGCGCTGGCCGCGTCGCTGCTGGCCCAGGGCACGGTGCGGACCGCTCCCGACGAAGAGTTCATTCCGAAGGGGCAGCCCGCATGAAGGTGCTCGTGGTCCACAACCGCTACCGCTCGGAGCAGCCGAGCGGCGAGAACAACGTGGTCGACGCCGAGACGGCTTTGCTGGCTGCCGGCGGCGTTCGGGTTTCGTTGTTCGAGCGGCAGAGCGACGACATCGCTGCCATGTCATTGCCCCGCAAGGCTTTGGTGCCGGTGCGAGTGCCGTGGAACCGTTCGGCGCGGGCTGAGCTGACGGCTCGGTTGCAGGTCGAGCGGCCGGATGTGGTGCACGTTCACAACACGTTCCCGCTCCTGTCGCCGTCGGTGCTGGCTGCGTGCGCGGACGCGCGGGTGCCGGTGGTGGCGACGCTGCACAACTACGGCATGGTCTGCCCGCCGGGCACGCTCTACCGCGACGGCCGGATCTGCACCGACTGCGTGGGTGGCGCGCCCGTTCCCGCGGTTCGGCACGGGTGTTACCGGGGTTCGCCCGCGGCGACGGTGCCGATGGCCGCGAACCTGCTACTGAACCGCTCACGGTGGCGTTCTGACGTGACTCGCTTCTTCTGCATCTCCGATGCCCAGCGGCGGTTGCTCGTGGACGCCGGGATGCCGGCTTCGAAGATGACGGTGAAGCACAACTTCGTGACCGATCCGGGCGTTCGGCGGGTGGGCGAGGGTTCCCACGTGCTGTTCCTCGGGCGGCTGACGGAGGAGAAGGGCGTGCCGCTGCTGATGGCGGCTTGGGACCGGCTCGGTGGTTCGCTCGGCTTGCCGCTGGTGATCGCGGGCACCGGGCCGCTTTCGGAGGATGTCGCTGCTTGGGCCGCTTCGCGCACGGACGTCTCGTACGTCGGGCTGCAGGACAAGGCGGCTTGCCAGAAACTGACCGCCTCGGCGGCCGCGGTGGTCGCGCCTTCGGCGTGGCTGGAGGCGTTCGGCCTCGTCGTGGTCGAGGCCATGGCCGCCGGCGTGCCCACCATCGCGCCCTCGCACGGCGCGTTCACGGAGCTGGTCTCCGACGGAGTCACGGGCGTGCTGCATGCGCCGGGTTCCGCCTCGGCCTTGGCCGACGCCCTCCGCGACGCCCTCGCCGATCCCGAACGCAACCGCAAGATGGGCGAGGCAGCCCGCCAGCGCTACGACGAGGACTTCACGCCGGCCGTGGGTTTCCGGCGGTTGGTCGAGGGCTACGAGGCCGCCATCGCCGCCTACCGCTTGACACCAAGGTGACGACCGAAACCGTACGGTCCGATCAGAGGTCCCGCACGGACGGGCACCGCGGCTGAAAGGGCGCTCGCCTCCATGCAGACCTCCCGCTTCCCCACTCCCACGCTCTCCGCGCCGGCGAGATCTGCGCTGATCGGCTCCGCTCGATGAGATCCGCCGTCCGCGCGGCGCCGCCCGCGTTGCCGGTGTCCGTGCGGACGCCGGTGTTGGTCGCGGCCGGTCTCGGGTTGGTCGTGCTGGTGGTGCTGGCGGTCCTGTTCGCCGGGGAGTCCCAGCCCACCGCGTTCGACACGCTGCTCCTGCCCGGCCCGGACCTGCTGCCCGACCCGTGGTGGTACGTCGCCACCGCCGTGGACTTCGTGGGCGAGCCGGTGGGCTCTGCGATCGTGATCGTGCTCTTCACCGGCGGCGTCCTGCTGGCCAGGCGGCCGCGCACCGCTGTGCTCATTCTGGTCGGCTGCGGGCTCACGGTCGCCGTGACCTCACTGCTGAAGCCCATCACCGGCCGCGTCATCCACGGCCACTTCCTCTCGTACCCGAGCGGCCACACGGCCTTCGCGACGGCGCTGGCCCTCATCGGCGCCTTCCTCCTGGCCGACCGCCTGAGCCGCCCGGCCGCGCTCGCCGTCACCGCCGTGCTCGCGCTGGCCGCGGCGCTGCTCATGGCCTGGGCCGAAGTCGGCCTCGGCGCGCACTACCCGACCGACACCATCGGCGGCTTCGCGGCGGCCCTCGTGATCATCCCGGCGACGGCGTTGGCCGTCGATCGCATCTCCGCGCGGCTGTAGCTGGTCGGTCTCGGGGTTTTGGATCTCGCAGGGCGGAGTGAGGTTTGAGGTCCTCGCAGGGCGGCGTTTGTTTGGGGGAGCACCCCGAAGCTGGATTGTGCTGACGGCCGCTGAGCGGTTGTCAAGGCGGGAAAGCGTGCCTTGACAACCGCTCGGCGGCCGTAGGTGAGCTTCGGATCGGGGTGCAGGGAGGGGGCTGGGTGCTGGCTGGCGTTGGTGGGTCTGTTGCGTTGGTGGGTGGGTGGGGGCGCAGCTGGAGGGCGTTGGCAGGGAGGTTGCGGTGGCGGGTGGGTGCGGTGGCGGGGAGGTTGCGGTGGTGGGTGGGTGCGCTAGAACTTGCTGCCCTGATCCTGCCCGTACGGTCCCGCCTGCCACTGCTGCGGCGTCAGCACCCGGCTGGTGTCGTGGGCGACGAACATCCACGGCCCCGAGTACGTGTTGTCGCTGAAGTGGTTGTTCTGGCCGAAGGTGATGGCCTGCTGCACCACGTCGCCCTTGTACGGGGACCAGTCGGGGTAGCTGCCGTAGTTGGACAGCACCGCCATGCGGCCGCAGAACTGCGTGCAGCCCAGGTGTGCCGGGTCGAAGGTGAACGTGTTGTCGTGCACCGTCACGTTCTGCGTTTTCCAGCGGCAGTCGTCGTACAACGGCTTCTGCGTGATGCCCGGCGCGCTGCACTGGGCCTTGGTGGCGAACGGCGTGCAGTAGCCCGTGGACGTGTTGGCCGGGCTGTTGCAGAAGCGGTCGGCGTTCTCCCACAGGGCGACGCCGCCCCAGTTGTCCTCGAAGGTGTTGCCGCCGATGTCGATCTGGTGCGTGCGCGCGCCCAGGCGGGGTTCGCCGCCGGACTCGGAGAGGTAGATCGTGGCGACGGGGAAGTTGTCGCCCTTGGCGGCGCGGGCGCGGCCGGCGACGAGGCCGTTGCGGCGGAACACGTTGTCGCTGACGGTGAGGTTGTGGCTGATCTCGTAGAACAGCGCCTCGGCGTCGTTGTCCTCGATCACGTTGTCCTGCACGAGGAAGTCGTTGTCGTTGGTGTCGGCCCACAAGCCGGGGCCGTGGTTGCCGTGCACCCAGTTGCCGGTGATGTCGGCGCCGTTCACGGCCCAGAACTTCACGCCGCCGCTGCAACCGCAGCCCGGCGACTTGGTCTCCCAGTCGTCGGTGTTGTTGCCGGTGATCTCGTTGCCCTCCAGCACGAGCCCGGTGATGCCGTCTCCGGAGCGGTAGGCGTTCATGCCGTACTGGCCGTTGTCCTTCAGGCAGCTGCGCCGGACTTCTTGCCGGTCGCCCGCCATCAGCGCGGCGCCGCGGTTGTCCTCGACGGTGCTGTCCTCCATGACCCAGTGCGTGCCCGAGTCGTGGTTCACCACACCCTGGTCCTGCGGCGCGGCGAAGCCCCGCACGGTGAGGCCGCGGATCGTCACGTCCTTGGCCTGCCCGGTGAACGCCGCCTGGTTCACCGTCTGTCCATCCAGGACCGCGCCCGGCGCGCCGAGGTAGGTGTCGCCGTCCTTGGGCTGGACCTGGCCGTACGCGTCGGTGCCGAGTGTGTGCGTGCCGGACTTGAGCCAGAACGTAGTGCCCGCCGGGTTCGCCTGCGTCAACGCGCCCAGGTCGTGCCCCGGCTCCACCACCACGGCCCCGTTGGGCGCCGAGCCGTACGCAGTGACTGCCTTGCCGCACACGGCCGCGGTATCGGCCGAGGCCGCGGACTCGGTCAGGCCGCTCGCCAGCAGCACCAGTCCCACGACGACGGCCAAGGTTCTACCCATGGCTCAACGCTACGAGCCTTCCGCGCCCGCGTAACTTCCCTGATGGGGGCCGCCAAGCGCCCTGACGGGTGAATTCCCCTTGCCGGACAACACATTTCGGCGAAGTTGCGCAATTGGTGGATCATTTCCGAAGTGGACTGATCATTGGAGGTTCGTCTTGCCCGGGTTCTGAGCCTGGTGGTGCTGCACCGACTCCGCGCCGTAGGAGTTGAACATCGCGTGGCGCTGGAACAGCCCGGCGTTGCCGTCGAGGTCGCGCCGCGCCGAATGAGACACGGTGCCAGAAACCCCTGCGGTTCACGTCACGTTCAACCGAGATGCCGATCACTCCGGCCGCGGAAAACCAGGTGACACCCGTAGGCCCGGCAGCGAGGCTGTCGCCCGTGCCCGACGACTTCACGCTCTCCCGCCGCTCCGCGATGCGCTGGAACGCCCCGCTCGACGAAACCCACGCCGCCTTGCTGCTCGACCGCCTCGACGTCACCGACGGCACCGTCGTAGACCTCGGCGCGGGGTGGGGTGAGCTGCTGATCCGCGCGGTCGACGGCACGGCCGCGCGCGGCATCGCCGTGGACACCGACGAGGTGGCGATCGAACGCGGCCGCCGCGCGGCGAAGGAACGCGGCGCCCAGGTCGAGTTCGTCGAGCAGGACGCCGCCGCCTGGCGGGGCCGCGCCGACCGCGCGCTCTGCATCGGCGCGTCCCACGCCTTCGGCGGCACCCGCCAGGCCCTGGCCGCCCTCGCCGGCGTCACCGACCACCTGCTCTACGGCGACGGCTGCTGGTCAGCCGACCCGACGCCCGCCGCCCACGAAATCTTCGGCGACGACGTCCTCCCGCTACCCGACCTCCTCGAAGCCTGCCGCGACACGGGCTGGCGCGTGCTCCACCTGAGCACCGCCGACGAGCGCGAGTGGGACGACTTCGAGTCCACCTCCCGCGCCGGCCGGCTTCGTTGGCTGCTCGCAAACCCCGCCGACGCGCGCGCCGCCGAGACACGCGAGTGGCTCGACACCCGCGAACGCGAGTACGTCACCGCCTACCGGGGTGTGTTGGGCTTCGCCTACCTGGTGCTGGTGAAGTAGCTCAGGCCTTGCGCCGGAACACCGGCTTCACCGGCCGCCCGCCCAGCCACGGCGAGGGGTCGCCCGCGTCCAATGCCTTGCGGTAGACCACGCACGCCCCGGCCACGACCTCGACGGTGTGGTCGATGTCCGCGTCCGTCAGGGCGGCGCTGACCACGAAGGACGGGCCCAGCACGCCGCCCGTCACGAGCTGGCGCAGGAACAGCGTGCGGTAGTCCTGAGACGGCGCTCCGGACGCGTCGAGCGTGCCGAAGACCAGGTTGCTGTCGCGGCCGCGCACCACCACGTGGTCGGCCACGTCGTGCGACGCGGTTACCTCGCGCACACCGGCGGCCAGCCGCGCGCCCAGCGCGTGCAGCCGGGCGGTGACGTCCTCGGCCTCGTAGGTGTCCATCACGGCCATCGCCGCGGCGAGCGAGTGCGTCTCGGCGCCGTGGGTCGTGGACAGGAGGAACACGCGGTCGCGCGGGTCGCGCAGGCCGCCGAGTTCCATGAACTCGCGCTTGCCGGCCAGGGCCGACACGGCGAAGCCGTTGCCGAGCGCCTTGCCGAACGTCGAGAGGTCCGGCGTGACGCCGAACAGCCCCTGCGCGCCGTGCTCGGAGAAGCGGAAGCCGGTGATCATCTCGTCGAAGACCAGCAGCGCGCCGTAGCGGTGGGCGAGGTCGCGCAGACCCGCGAGGTACCCCGACGGCGGGTCCTGCTGCGTCGCCGCTTCGAGGATCAGGCACGCGACCTGCCCGTCGTGCTGCTGCAGCAGGGCCTCGGTCGCCGCGAGGTCGCCGTACGGGAACCGCACCGTCAGGTCCGTGATCTCACCCGGGATGCCCGCGGCCATGGCCGTGGTGCCGATGAACCAGTCGTCGGTGGAGAAGAACGCGTGGTCGGCGCACAACGCGACCAGCGGCCGGCCTGTCACGGCGCGCGCGAGCCGCAAGGCGGCCGTCGTCGCGTCGGAGCCGTTCTTGGTGAACTTGACCATGTCCGCGGTCGGCACGTTCTCGAGGAACCGCTCCGCGGCCTCGGCTTCCACAATGGACGGACGCGCGAAGTTGCTGCCCCGCTCGATCTCGCGGCGCACGGCCTCGGTCACGCGCGGATGGGCGTGCCCGAGGCTCACCGATCGCAGGCCCGAGCCGTACTCCACGTACTCGTTGCCGTCGACGTCCCACACGTGCGCGCCGCGGCCGTGGGAGATCACGGGCGCGAGGTGCTCGGGGTACTGGTCCTCACCCTTGGCGTAGGTGTGCGCGCCGCCGGGGATCACCCGGTGCAGCCGCTCGTTCGCGGCACGGGAGCGGGGCAGGTCCATTGTGGTCACCTTCTAGGTCTGCAGCGCCTCAGCCAGCGAGGGCGCGGTCTTGTCGCGTTCGGACATCAGCGTGGGCGGCAGCGGCCACGGGATGGCGAGTTCGGGGTCGTTATAGGCGATACTGACGTCTTCGTCCGGATTGTGCACGCGATCGATGCGATACGAGACATCAGCGATATCGGAAAGTGCTTGAAACCCGTGCGCGCACCCGGCCGGGATGTAAATGCTCACCTGGGTGTCCCCGGAAAGCCGAAATGTTTCCATCGCCCGGAAAGTCGGCGACTCCGGTCGCAGGTCCACGACCACGTCGAACACCTCGCCGAACGAGCACCGCACCAGCTTCGCCTCGCCGTCGCCCGAGCGCAGGTGCATCGCCCGCACCACGCCGCGAACGGACCGCGACACGCTGTCCTGCACGAACGCGTCCGGATCGATGCCGACGGACCGCGCGACGTCCGCGTCGAACGTGCGCGAGAAGAACCCGCGCTCGTCGCGGTGCGGCGTCGGCTGGAACAGGATCAGGCCGGAGATCGCCGGCACGGGAATGGCTTTCATCGGGCCTCCGAAACGGGGAACAGCGTGGACGACAACACGGCGAACTGGGATTTCAGACGTTGCTTGTTGTCCTCGTTGCGCTCGTTCAGCGTCGCTTTCAGTTCCGAGGCACGGCTTTCCAGCTCCTCGAACTGCGCGATCAGCCGCGGCACGTCCACCGACCGCGCTTCCTGGCAGAACTCGCCGAGGCCCATTTCCGCCATCAGCACGTCGTTCTTCTTCGCGTAGCCGATCGCGACGGTCGGTTTCCCGGCCTTCAGCGCACACAACACGTTGTGGTACCGCGTGGCCACGACCGTGCCCACGCCGGCCATCGCGGTCATCAGCTCACCCAGCGACCCCGGCGGCTCGGCCGTGACCAGCGGCGAGTCCAGCGCGGCCACGATCTCGTTCACCACCGCGAGGTCGGCCCGGTCGCCGATGAACAGCCGCACCGGCCGCCGGTCGGCCACGAGGTACCGCACGAACTCCGTCAGGGAGTCCACATAGGACCGGTAGATCTCCTCGCCCCGCGCCCGGTCCTCGTTGCCGCCGTAGTAGGCCATCACCCCGACCCCCACGGCCCGGGGATCTTCGTCCGCGACCGGCGTCGGCAACGCGAACGCCAGGTCCGGGTACACGCCGTCACCCGCGGTCCGCACGCCCATGCCCGCCATGGCCGAACGCGACAGCTCGTCGCGGTAGGACCGGTACGCGGCGAGCTGCGCCGCCTGCCGCACCAGGAACCGCGTGGCCGGCATGGTGATCCGGTCCGCGCCCACGCTGACCAGCGCCACCTTCGTGCCGAACAGCCGCCCTAGCAGCGAAAGCAGGAACAACGCGTAGGGGAAACCCCACGGCCGCAACGGGAGCGTCGCCTCCAGCACACCCATGCCCGGCACGATCACCACGTTCTGGCGGCGCACCCAGAGCGCCGTGCGCACCACGTCGACGAGCTTGCCCAGCGCCTTCGTGGCGATCGCGCGCACGCCGGCCGCCGTGCGGTACTCGTCGGAGTACCAGTTCAGCCGAACCGCGGGCACGCCGTAACGAGTCTGCACGATGTCCGGCCCGCCGCAGAACGCCGTCACCGCGGCGTCCGGGTGTTCCACGCGCAAGAAACCGAGCACGGCTTCCAGCGATCCGTCGTTGCCGAGGTTGCCCGAGCCCAGGAGCCCGAACACACCGACGCGTGTGGTCACGAAACCCGCCGTTCGCGCCCGGCCACCACGAGGTCGACGGTCATCGACAGCTCGTCGGCCGCCACCGGTGCGCGGTCCTCGACTCGCTCCCCGCCGCCGCCCGGGCGCGCCCGGCTCGTGAACCACTCGGCCAGCGCGAGGTAGCACGCGCGGCGTTCGCGCGAAGACAGCGGCGCCGTGCGGATGCCGTGCACGTAACCCCACACGTACTCGGCCAGCAGCCGCGCCGTCGGGTTCGTGACCGGATTCCCGCGCTTGGGATCGAGGTTCGCGCACCGCGAGCGCTTGCTCGGGTTGGCGCGTTCGGCGCGGTCCGGGTGGTCGCGGCGGAAGTACAGCAGCTCCGGCACCTGGTGGAACGGCCCGTGCAGCGCCAGCTCGGCCACGTAGGTGCGGTCGGCGTGGTGGTAGCTGTCCATCGGCGTGACGCGGCGCAGCACGTCGGTGCGCATCACGCCGTAGAAGTCGTCGCCGCCGGGTTCGAACAGCAGGCTCTTGAACCGCGTCGACGGCCGGGGCGCGTCGGTCTTGTGCACGTAGTCGAGCGGCACGGTCACCGCGCCGTTCTCGTCGATGATCGCCTGGTGCGAGTGGGCCACGATGACCTCGGGCCGCTCGTCGAGCACCGCGATGCACTTGGCCAGCAGTTCGCGCCCGTAGAGGTCGTCGTGCGAGGCCCACTTGAACAGCTCGCCGCGCGCCATGTCGAGCAGCACGTTGTGGTTCGGCGTCGCGCCGATGTTGCGGGCCTGGCGCACGTAGCGGATGCGTGAGTCCTTCTGCGCGTACTGGCGGCAGATCTCCTCGGTGCCGTCGGCCGACGCGTTGTCGGAGATGACCAGTTCGAAGTCCTCGTACGTCTGACCGAGCAACGCGTCGAGCGCCTCGCCCAGGAACTCCTCGCCGTTGTACACGGGCAGACCGATGGTCAGCCGGGGAACCGTGCTCATCCCGTTCTCATTTCTGTCATTCCGTCTGACGCCGAATGAAGCTCTTCATGGCTGAACGAACCCGACACCGGGTGGAACTCGAGGGAATGCTCGCCGGTGCGCGGCGCCGGCGTGGTGGGCACGTTCTCAGTGATGGCGAAGTGGTCGCGCAGCGCGATCCGCAGCTGCCACCACCACACGGCCGAACCGGTGATCGTCGCGATCGCGACGCCCCACTCCGACCCGGCCGCACCGCCCAGAGCGGCGCCGATCAGGCCGAACACGACGTAGAACACCGAAGCGATCAGCTGCGAACGGAGGCTGCGCTTCGCCGTGCCCAGCGCCCGCAGACCCGCCGTCGCGCCCGTCGTGAAGCTCGCGCCGACCACGGCGAACGTGACCGGCAGGATCAGCAGCGACGAGGTGTCCCACAGTGAACCGAGCACGAACCGGCCGGCCTCGGCCGGGATGAGCAGCAGCAACCCGAGGCCCCACGCCAGCGCGGCCGCGGCCTGTACCCCGCCGAGGACCACGCAGAAGTGCCACAGCCGGTGCGGCGAGCGCTGCAGTACGCGCGCGCCCTCCGCCACAGTGACCAGCGAAAGCCCCATCAGCAACGCGAGGAACGGCCCGAGCAGCTGCTCCGCGCCGCGCACCGTGCCGACCGCGGCGAGGCCGGCGACCGCGCCCAGCCCATAGGCACGCAGCTGCGAAGATCCGCTGTTGCTCACGTTTTCCAGCAGGTAGCGCACGCCCAGCTCGCGGTGGTCGCGCAGCCACGAGCGCACCCCGCCCAGCCGCGGCAGCACGCTCGTCTGCACCCACCCGAACGCCGCCGCGACGCCGGCCGAACAGCCCCAGGCCAGCAGGAACGCGACCACGGTGCCGTACCGCGCACCGATCACCAGCGCCGGGAACAGCGCCACGGCCTGGATCCCGTCGTTCACGAACGCCTTCTGCCCGGTGCCCGCGGCGAAGAACCCGAACCGCCACGAGTCCTGCACCAGCAGGAACGGCAGCACCACACCGAGCGCCACGAAGGCGCCGCCGAGCGAACCGCCCACGAGAAGTCCGAAAAGGACACTCACGATCCCGCTCGCGACACCCACGAGCAGCGCCGTGCCCACGGCCTGGCCGAGCGCCTCGCGCCAGCGCGACCTGGCGACACCGGAGAACCGCACCATCAGCGGGTCGGTGGCCAGGCCGCGTGAGACGTTGAGGATCACGCCGTAGGTGACCCACGCGATGCTGAACAGGCCGAACGCCGCCGCGCCCAGAGACCGCGCGACGTAGAGGCCCACCACGAAGTTGGTCAGGCTCGACACGGCCTGGTCGCCCAGGCCCCAGCTCAGCCGCCCCGCCATGGCGCGGACGGCCCGCGAACGCAGGATCGGAGGCACTCGGCCTCACTCCTTGAGCAGGCCGGCGACCTGCAAGGCCTGGGCCGCGGTGGCCACGGCGCCGAACGGCAGGCCCGCGCGTTCGGCGATGTCGAGGAGGCTGTGCTCGCCGTCGGAGTAGGACAGCACCCAGAGCATCGCCAGCTGCGCTTCCTTGGCGTCGCTGCGGCCGCCGAGCGAGTCGTACAGCCCGCGCTTGCCGAGCTGCGGTTCGCCGTACGGGCTGAGGTTCACGTAACGGCGGTTGCGCTCCAGCACGGAGAACGCCGTCTGCAGCGTGTCGAGCGTGTCCTCCATGGCCTCCGGCGAAACGAAGGCCGGGTTGTCGGCCGACGTGTGGTACTCCGGGTAGCCCGCGTACGGCGTGCGCGTCAGGGATCCGACGCCGAGGTTGAAGCCGGGGGAACAGAACTGCCGCTCGTCGTAGCCGTAGGGCGAGAACTCGCGGATCTCGTGCGGCTTGTCCTTGAGCACGTGCGCCATCACGCGGTCGATGTCCGCGTCACCGCGGCGGCTGCGCTTGTACGTGAGCGAGCCGCGGTCGCCGGCGCAGGCGAGCACCACGCCGTGCTTCACGCGGTCGACGTGCTCGGTGTTTCGCGCGAGCCACGTGATCGCGCCGATCGTGCCCGGCATGAACAGGAAGCGGTACGTGAAGTGCGGCTTCTCGACGGCGAGCTCCTGCGCCAGCGACACGGCCACCGCGATGCCCGCGAGGTTGTCGTTGGCCAGCGACGGGTGGCAGACGTGGCACGACACGATCACCTCGTCACTCACCTCGCCGGGCACGACGTGCTCGCCGTAGGTGAGCGAGCCGTCGGCCAGCGTCGAGTCGATCTTCACCTGGTAATCGCCCTCGGGCAACGCGTCGAGCACGTCCTGCGCGACGCAGAAACCCCAGGTGGGCGAGTAGTAGCTGGTGCGGTAGGGGACCCAGGAGGGGCTTTCGGGCAGCGTGTGCAGGCGCCCGCGCAGCTCGGCGAGGCTCATCGTCTCGTCCACCGGCACGCTGTAACCGACCACGTGCAGGTTCGACTCGCGGAAGTCGATCACGCGCCGGCCGGAGGCATCCGCGACGTACGCGTCGCGGATGTTCCACTCCTGCGGCACGGTCCAGTCCAGCACCTGCGTGCCGGTGGGCACCTCGTGCACCCGCAGGTCCAGGTGCTCACCGACGATCGCCAGCGTCTGCCGGACGCCGTCCCCCGTGATGCTGCGGCAGAGCGGGTACAGCCGCTCCACCAGCGCGTGCATCTCGCCCCCCGTGAGCATCAGCGCTGCCGCAGCGTGTCGTCGACGGCCCCCTCGGCCTGGCGGTCGGACAGCCAGTTGAGCCGCGTGAAGCGACGCTCGAACTGCTGCTTGGTGAGCTCGTAGGCCCGGTAGGCGTCGATCAGCTGCAGCGCGCCGTCCTTCACACCCCACTCGCACTCGAAGCCCGGGATCGCCTCGCGGAAGCGCGAGAAGTCCACGCGGTACGAGCGCGGGTCGGCGCCGGCCTCGCCGGTGATCCGCAGCTTGGAGCCCGGCACGGCCTCCACGACCTCCTGCGCG
This sequence comes from Amycolatopsis sp. NPDC051372, assembly GCF_040682095.1. Taxonomy (NCBI): domain Bacteria; kingdom Bacillati; phylum Actinomycetota; class Actinomycetes; order Pseudonocardiales; family Pseudonocardiaceae; genus Amycolatopsis; species Amycolatopsis sp. NPDC051372. The sequence goes on along the minus strand of NZ_JBFBAF010000003.1, from coordinate 3,817 downwards.
ATCTCCGCCACCGTCACGTTGTTGCGCTCGGTGCCGATGTTGAACGCCTTGTTGTGCACGGCCTCGCGCGGCGCGTCGAGCGCGGCGGTGAAGGCGCGGGCGATGTCACGCGCGTGGACCAGCGGCCGCCACGGCGTGCCGTCGGACAGCACGAGCACCTCGCCCGAGAGGTAGGCGTGGCCGACGAGGTTGTTGAGCACGATGTCGGCGCGCAGCCGCGGCGAGAAGCCGAACGCAGTCGCGTTGCGCATGTACACCGGAGTGAAGTCGACGTCCGCGAGCTTCGAAACCTCGTCCTCCACGCGCACCTTCGACTCCGCGTACGGCGTGACCGGCCGCAGCGGCGCGTCCTCGTCGACCAGGCCGCCGCCGCCCGAGGCGCCGTAGACCGAGCAGGTGGACGCGTAGAGGTACCGGCCGACGCCGGCGTCCTTGGCCAGCTGGGCGAGCCGGACCGACGCGTGGTGGTTGATGTCGTAGGTGAGCTCCGGCGCGAGCGAGCCCAGCGGGTCGTTCGACAGTGCGGCCAGGTGGATCACCGCGTCGAAGCCCTCGAGGTGTTCGGGCCGCACGTCACGCAGGTCCACGTTGATCGTCGGCAGGTCCTTCGGCGCCGGGCCCAGCAGGCAGCTCGCGAAGAGCCCCGAGTCGAGGCCGACGACGTCGTGCCCGGCTTCGGTGAGCACCGGCGCCATCACCGTGCCGAGGTATCCCGTGTGCCCGGTCAGCAACACCCGCATGTCAGTCAGCCCCTCAGATCGAGAACGAATTTGTTCACTTCGAACGCTTCCGCGTACCGCTGCTGGCACTCGATGCCGCGGATGCGGGCGAGGCCCAGGAAGGCCTCGCGGTCGTACCAGGGGCGGTGCCGCTGGGAGGCGTAGTGCTCCTGCAGCAGCCGCACCTTCTGCTCGGCCAGCTCGTCCGCGAGCGGGACGTAGGCCGCCAGCCGGCCGAGGTCGCCGTCCCACTTCACGATCTCGTAGCCCAGCGCCAGGTATCCGCGGTAGACCGTGGGCACCAGCTGCGCGAGGCCGCGGTGGTCCTGGTGCGCGTCGAGGATGCGCGGTGCGAAGACCACGTCCGGGTCGGTGCGCTGCTTGAGCTCTTCCAGCGCGTTCTTGGCCTCGTCCCAGTGTGCCGGGAGGCGGCCGTCGGGGAGCTTCAGCACCGTGACGTCGAGGTCCGCACCCGGGCAGAACGCGGCGAGCGCGGCCCGTTCCTCGGCCTCGCGTTCGGTGCCGCCGCCCGACAGCACCAGCGCGTCGACGCGGATGCCGGGCCGCTGCTCGCAGATCGTGAGCAGCGTCCCGCCGGCGCCGATGGCGATGTCGTCGCAGTGCGCACCCAGCACCACGACACTGTCGAGCTTTTCCGCGCCGAGCTTGATCACGCGTGCACCCGGTCCCGTTCCCACAGCGCCCACGGCCGGTCGCCGCGGGTGTAGCCCTCGTCGAGCGCGAAGCGTTCCTTCACGGTGTCGGTCGGCTTCCAGAACCCGCGGTACGGGTAGGCCAGCAGCCGGCCGCGCTTGGCGAGCTCGCCGCAGCCGTCGGCGACGAGGTCGCCGTTTTCCGGGATGTGGTCGAAGATCTCCTGGCGCAGCACGAAGTACCCGCCGTTCTCCCACAGCGGCATGTCGCTGACCGGCGTGATCGCGCCGATGAGCCCGCCCTCGTCCATCTCCACGCAGTGGAACGACGACTGCGGCGGCACGACCATCATCGACGCGCCGGCGTCGGTCTGCTCGAAGCGCTCGACCATCTTGTCCAGCGGCGCGTCGGTGAGTACGTCGGCGTAGTTGGCGAGGAACATCTCGTCGCCGTCGAGGTACTCGCGCACGCGGCGCAGGCGTTCGCCGATCGGCGACTCGATGCCGGTCTGCACGAAGGAGATGGTCCAGTCGGAGATATCAGTGCTCAGGAGTTCCGGCTTGCCGTCGCGGAGCACGAAGTCGTTGGACGTCGTCTCCTTGTAGTTGAGGAAGAACTCCTTGATGTGGTGGGCGCCGTAGCCCAGGCACAGCACGAACTCGGTGTGACCGAAGTGCGCGTAGTAGCGCATCACGTGCCAGATCAGCGGTCTCGGGCCGACCATGGCCATCGGCTTGGGCACGTCGGAGGCGTCTCCGTTGCGCATCCGCATGCCGTAGCCACCGCAGAACAGGACTACCTTCACTGCTTCACCTCGACGATCTCGAGACGGGGGATCGGGAACACGAGCCGCCCGCCCCAGTCGTCTACATAGGACAGTTGTTCGGTGAGTTCCTTCCTGAGGTTCCAGGGAAGGACGAGGACGTAGTCGGGCTTGTCGGCCGCGATCCGCTCGGGTTCGAGGATCGGCACGCGCGTGCCCGGGGTGTACCGGCCGTGCTTGTACGGGTTGCGGTCGACGGTGTAGGCGAGCACGTCAGGTCGGATGCCGCAGTGGTTCAGCAGCGTGTTGCCCTTGCCGGGTGCGCCGTAGCCCACCACGGTCTTGCCCTCCTTGGCCGCCTTGACCAGGAATTCCAGCAGGTCGAGGCGCACGCGCGTGACGCGCTCGGCGAACTCGGTGTAGCCCGACAGCTCGTGCAGGCCCGCGGCCTTCTCGCGCTCCAGCACGTCGACCATCCGCGCGCTCGGCTCGCCGGCGACTTCCAGGGGCCGCGCCCACAGGCGGATCGAGCCACCGTGCGTCGGCAGCAGCTCGACGTCCACAACGGACAGTCCGCCGACCGCGAGCGCCCGGCGCGCGGATTCCACGGTGTAGTACTGGAAGTGCTCGTGGTAGATCGTGTCGTACTGGTTCTCGCTGATCAGCGTGAGCAGGTGCTGCACCTCGATGCTGACCCAGCCGTCGTCGGCCACCAGGGCGCGCAGGCCGTGGGTGAAGCCGATGATGTCGGGGATGTGCGCGTACACGTTGTTCGCCGCGACGAGGTCCGCCGGCCCGTGTTCCTCACGCACGTCGCGCCCCGTCTCGGGACTGAGGAACGCCGTCTTCGTCGGCACGCCCTTGTCGCGCGCCGCCTGCCCGACGTTCACCGACGGCTCGATGCCCAGGCACCGGATGCCCCGCTCGACGACGTGCTGCAGCAGGTAACCGTCGTTGCTCGCCACCTCGACCACGAACGAGCCAGGCCCCAGCCCGAGCCGTTCGGCCGATTCGGTGACGTAGGTTTTCGCGTGCTCGACCCACGAGGTCGAGTACGACGAGAAGTACGCGTAGTCGGTGAACGTGTCCTCGGGAGTGATCAGCGGGGGGATCTGCGCCAGCCAGCACTCCGTGCAGACCTGCAAGTGCAGCGGGTACGTGTTCTCGGGCTCGACCAGCTGTTCCGCGGTCAGGAACCGCTCACACGGCGGGGTCGCTCCGAGATCGACGACACTCACCAGAGCTGTCGAACCGCAGAGTCGGCATGTGGTCATCAACGGGCTCCTCGGCTCGCGGCTTGCGTGCTAGACACGTCGATGACCAGCGGGGGGTCGTTACAGCGAGCGTGTGAGGGGCGGACCACCGTTTTCCGAATGAGATGTGCTCGGCGCGCTTCGCAGCGCTTTTCCCGGCTTGTTCTCCTGGTGGGAGCGGGGGATTGGCGTGGTCTTTACCTTGCCCGGCGGCGTGTGCGGAGAGTAAACACCGCGCCGGGGTGCGTGGGTTTTTCCCGCACCCCGGCGCGGGGCTGTTGCTGTGTCGCACGGGTGGTCTAGGTCACCAGCACTTCTGAACCACCACGCGAGATCGCGCCGACTTCTGGACTGAGCGGTTTGTGGGGGGGGGGGGGGGGCGCCGGACCGGCGCGGGGAGGGTGGGGCCGGAGGGGGAGGGCCGCGGG